>NZ_CP158687.1:656356-984535 GCF_040580765.1 Lentibacter algarum
ATCGCTGAGAAGATCTGGGAAGCAATTGAAGCGCGACGGGCCTAGGGAAAACAGGTGTTCTGAAACGATGATACCATGGTTGGACCTTACCGAGAGGTTCAATTTTGCAATTGAACCAAGTCAGCAAGCCGTGGACCAGTTGTGAGCTGCTATACTAGGCAGGGCACGCGTTGAGCTGAGTGGCAAATTGGCTTAATCCCCTGCGGTACCATTCACTCTAAAGCTAACTGCTTCGGCGATATGGGGTTTTCTCACAGCGCTGCTGCCGGCTAGATCGGCAATTGTACGCGCAACCCGCAAGATGCGATGATACCCGCGCGCTGTTAGACCAAATTTATCGGCTGCCTTAAGTAAAAAGCTGCGCCCCTCTTCGTCGGGTGCGGCGATTTCTTCTAACACCGTTCCCTCCGCATCAGCGTTGAGATGCATCGTTGTCACATTTGCAAATCGTTCAGCCTGGATAGCACGGGCGAGGGCGACATTTTGGGACACTTCAGCAGAACTGGTGCCACCTGCTGGCAAATCAAGGTCGCTCAAAGAAACGGGGGGAACATCAATGCGAATGTCAAAACGATCCATCAGTGGGCCTGAAATGCGTCCAAGATAATCCTCACCGCACATTGGCACGCGTGCACAGGCGCGGGCAGGATCGAAGAGATAGCCACATTTACAAGGGTTTGCCGCCGCGATCAGTAAAAACCGGCAGGGGTAGCGAACATGTGCATTGGCGCGGCTCACGACAACTTCACCTGTCTCGATGGGCTGACGCAAGGTCTCGAGAACGGCGCGGGGGAACTCGGGAAACTCATCCATAAACAACACACCATTGTGGGCGAGGCTTATTTCCCCTGGCTTGGCGCTGCGTCCTCCGCCCACAATGGCGGCCATTGAGGCTGTGTGATGCGGTTCGCGAAAAGGGCGAAGGCGCGAGATGCCACCTTCTTCTATAAGGCCTGAAAGAGAGTGTATCATTGATGTTTCTAGAGCTTCGGCCGCGCTGAGCGGTGGCAGAATAGAGGGCATGCGTGCAGCAAGCATAGATTTTCCAGAACCAGGTGTGCCAATCATGATCATGTGATGGCGCCCAGCTGCAGCTATTTCGAGTGCGCGTTTTGCGCGTTCCTGCCCTTTGACATCCCGCAGATCACGTTCGCCGCTGTCGGCACGTACCTCTCCGGGTTGAGCTGGGGGCAGGGGCATCTGTCCTGTCAGATGCTGGATTGCATGCAGCAAAGAAGACGGTGCGATAACATTGGCTGCGTCAACCCATGCCGCTTCTGCACCAGAGGCCTCTGGGCAAATCAGGCAGCGCCCTGCTTCAGCTGCCGCCAGTGCAGCAGGCAAAGCACCAATCACGGGCACAAGTGCACCATCAAGTGACAATTCGCCCAGAGACGTGACTGTTTCTACGGCATCGTCCGGCAAAATCCCAAGAGCCGCCAGAAGCGCTAATGCGATAGGCAGGTCAAAGTGACTTCCCTCTTTGGGTAGATCAGCGGGTGAAAGATTTATTGTGAGGCGTTTGGAGGGTAGGGCGATTGAAAGGGCAGAAAGCGCGGCGCGCACGCGGTCGCGTGCCTCTGAAACAGCTTTATCGGGCAATCCTACAATTGAAAACGCTGGTAGGCCTGGTGTTACGGCACATTGAACCTCGACAGGGCGCGCTTCGACCCCTTCGAAAGCCACTGTATATGTTCTTGAAACCATTTTACTCTTCCTAACGTGGTTAACCGTTAGGCAGGGTGCGTTTAGAATTGGTTAATGAAGCTCTTAAATTTTCTCAGATTAGACGTGAGCCGTGGGCCACTCAGTTTTTTTGAGTGGTTGGGGGTAGGGGAACGGCTCGTATGTTTTCGCAATGCCTTCTGAGCGCCACTGCTGAAAGGCTGAATCTGCAAGTGTTGTTGCAACATAGGTTGAAACATCCGCACACACAGGCAACGCATAGCCAGCAATGCGCGCCATGAGTGGTGCATAAAACGCATCAGCAAGCGAATAGGCACCAAATAACCAAGGCCCTTCAAGTTTTATTTGTCTGGTATGACTGAAGAGCACTTCAAAGCGTGCAAGGTCTTTGCGTACCTCCGCCGTTGGTTCAAATCCAACCCATTGATGAAAGAGTTGCATGGGGCACTCGTTGCGCAAGGCCGAAAACCCCGCATGCATTTCTGCTGTGATCGATCTGGCGAGAGCGCGGGCCTTGGGCTCGGCAGGCCAGAGCTGTGCTTCAGGATGACGTGTCGCAAGCTCTTCGGCCATTGCCATACTGTCAAAGAGCACTGCGCCGTCTTCACAGAGCAGAGCAGGCACAGTGCGCGCTGGGGACAGCGCAGCAAGGTCTGCAGCCATCGTTCCGTCGTAGAGTCCTACGGCATGGGCACGGTAGGGCAGCCCAAAATGTTCCAACATGAGCCAGCCGCGCAAAGACCAGCTCGAAAAGGCTTTGTCACCAATGTATAAATCATACGTCATGTCTTATAAATACGCTGATTTTGAGTGGGAGAACAGTGCTAGCTTTTGAGTGTTACCATCACAGTTTTGTTGCAGTTTGATAACCGCGTTTGTCCTTGCAAATCGGTCGTTGCCGTGGCGAAGTCGTCTCATGAAACAGATTGCCCTTTTCGTTTTCATCCTATGTTTTGGTCCAGTGGCTCTGGCAGACCAAACGGATTTTTTGCCCAAGGCGAATGTCTATGTCATTGGCGAAATTCATGACAATATGGATCATCATGTGCGCCAAGCGGAATTGACAGCGGCGATCATGCCTAAAGCTTTGGTGTTTGAAATGCTCTCCGCCGAAGATGCGCAGGCGATTGGCCCTGAAAAACGTCGCGACGTGAATGCTCTTCAGGCTCTGAACTGGTGGGAGCGGGGCTCAGATGTCGGTACACATTACGCACCCATTTTACTGGCTGCGCCAGAAGCGCTGGTCTTTGGAGCTCATGTGAGCCGAGAGAGGGTGCATACCGCTATGCTGCAGGGGGCCGCGAGCTATTTTGGTGTTCAGTCAGAAATTTACGGCTTGAGTGCGTCATTGGGCGATGAAGAACAAGCGGCCCGTGAAGCGTATCAACTGGCGGCGCATTGTGATGCCTTGCCGGCCGAAATATTGCCCATCATGGTCGATGTCCAACGCTTGCGGGATGCAGAGCTCGCACGCGCAACCGCTCAGGCGCTTACAAAGACAGATGGCCCCGTTGTGGTGATAACCGGAAATGGCCATGCTCGAAAAGACTGGGGAATGTCTGTTTACCTTACTAAGGCAAGGGCAGACCTGTTGGTTTATTCGATCGGTCAGGGCGAAACGGGACTTATGCCAGAGGGCGTGTTTGACGAAGTCAGATACAGCCCAGCAGCCTCACGTGATGACCCGTGTGCCGCTTTCTCCAAAGATTGAGTTTGCTTGTGCCCATTGAGTTTGCTCTCTGCTCGGCTTAACTCTTGTGATGACGGAAAAGATGCGGGGGCCGCTATGCTGGCTGGCAAAAGAATATTGCTTATTATCGGCGGCGGTATCGCGGCGTATAAATGCCTCGATCTCATTCGTCGTTTGAAAGAACGTGGCGCATGCGTAACGCCCGTTTTGACACGCGCAGCGCAGGAGTTTGTTACGCCCCTCTCGGTTTCAGCTTTGGCGGGCGAGAAAGTCTACACTGATCTCTTTGATCTGACAGATGAGGCCGAGATGGGCCATATCCAGCTGAGCCGTGTAGCCGACCTTGTACTTGTTGCCCCAGCCACGGCAGATCTCATGGCTAAGATGGCAGGCGGCCATGCCAATGATCTTGCGACAACGCTTCTGATGGCAACAGACACCCCTGTGATGATTGCTCCCGCTATGAATTTGCGGATGTGGGAGCATGCTGCAACACAGCGCAACCTCGCCACTCTGCTGGGCGATAAAGTCCAGGTTATCGGTCCGAACAATGGCGATATGGCCTGTGGCGAGCATGGCCCGGGGCGCATGTCCGAGCCCATGGAAATTGTCGCGGCTGTTGAGCTCGCGCTCTCTGACGGTCCGCTCAGAGGCAAGCGCGTTCTCGTTACATCAGGCCCCACGCATGAGCCGATCGACCCGGTGCGCTATATCGCCAATCGCTCTTCAGGGGCGCAAGGCACGGCGATAGCCTCTGCTCTTGCAAGCCTTGGCGCAGAGGTTGTCTTTGTTACAGGCCCCGCCGATGTGGCGCCGCCTTCGGGTGTTAAGGTTGTCGCGGTTCAGAGTGCTGCTGAGATGCTTCAGGCTGTGCAAAACGCTTTGCCTGTTGACGCTGGCGTTTTTGCCGCCGCTGTGGCCGACTGGCGGGTAAAGCGCGAGAGCAACTCCAAGATCAAAAAACAGGACGGCAAGCTGCCGATTCTCGAATTCGCCGAAAACCCTGACATTCTGGCTGAAGTGAGCCAAATGAAAAAGGACCGCCCAGGGCTTGTCGTTGGTTTTGCAGCAGAGACTGATGATGTGATCGCCAACGCCACAGCGAAACGCAAACGCAAGGGATGCGACTGGATTGTTGCCAATGATGTCAGTCCCGAAACAGGCATCATGGGAGGCACAGAAAACGCGGTGCATCTGATTACGGATGACGGTGTGGAAGACTGGCCGCGCATGGGCAAGGGCGAGGTGGCGCGCCAGCTTGCAGAGCGGATCGCTGCAGCTCTGGGTTGAGGAGCCTCCAGCGGTGATGTTTTTAGAAAGAAAAAGGGCGTGATGTGATCACTGTAAAGTTCATTTGGGATGAGGAGGCGGATTGCGGCTTGGGCCTGCCTGCTTACGAGAGTGCAGGTGCCGCTGGGGCGGACCTTCGTGCGAACTTTGCAGACCGTGGTGAGATCACCCTTGAGGTGGGCGCGCGCACGCTTGTGCCCACGGGGCTTAGGCTTGAGATTCCGCAAGGTTATGAGGTGCAGCTGCGCCCGCGCTCGGGGCTGGCGTTGAAGCACGGTATCACCTTGCTCAACAGTCCAGGCACGATAGATGCCGATTATCGCGGACCACTCGGAGTGATCATGATGAACGCAGGCTCGGAGCCTTTCACCGTCAAACACGGCGAGCGCATCGCACAGATGGTGGTTGCCCCTGTGGTGCAGGCGCGTTTCGAGCTGTCCGACGCACTTTCTGACACCGCCCGCGGCACAGGCGGCTTTGGCTCGACAGGGCGCAGCTGATGGCGCTGGCTGTTCTTGGTGTCATGGCAATGATCTGGGCTCTAGGTAGACGATTGCGCTGGCCGAAGGTCATGGTCTGGGGGCTTATTGTGCTGGTCTATGGGGCGGCACTTGGGTTTCAGTTTGTTGTGGACGGCGGCAATCCTGCGCCATGGGCTATCGTTGGAGGGATTGTGGCACTGGTGGCGGCTTATGCCTTTGGCCTTTCGCGCCTCAAATCTCGTGTGAAACTTGAACCCGAAACCAAATCACAAGGCACATTCCGCGAGGCCGAGCTTGAGCGCTATGCACGCCATATTGTTTTGCGCGAGTTTGGTGGACCAGGACAGAAAAAGCTCAAAAACGCCAAGGTGCTCGTGATCGGCGCAGGCGGTCTTGGCTCACCAGTACTGATGTATCTTGCGGCAGCGGGCGTTGGTACAATCGGGGTGATCGATGACGACATGGTCGATCACAGCAACCTGCAGCGCCAGGTGATCCACCGCGACGAGGCGATTGGCACGTCCAAGGTCCACTCCGCTGCTGAGGCCATGCGCGCGCTCAATCCGTATATTGAGGTACGCCCCTACCAGCGCCGTCTCACAGCCGAGCTCGCTGAGGCGCTTTTTGCAGAATATGATGTGATCCTTGATGGAACCGACAATTTCACTACGCGCTACTTGAGCAACGCGACTGCCGTGGCCCTTGGGAAGCCGCTTGTCTCAGGTGCTTTGGCTCAATGGGAGGGGCAGCTTTCGGTCTTTGATCCGGCGCGCGGCGGGCCCTGCTACCAATGTATTTTCCCCGAGGCGCCCGTAGACGGGCTCGCGCCATCTTGTGCTGAGGCCGGCGTGGTCGCACCCTTGCCCGGGGTGATTGGAACGATGATGGCGCTAGAGACTGTCAAGGTTATTACCGGCGCGGGCCATATCCTGCGTGCCGAAATGCTGATTTATGACGGGCTTTATGGCGAAAGCCGCAAAATCAAACTCGCTGCGCGCAAAGACTGTCCTATCTGTCATGGCGAGATAGCCTGACACAAACGCAAAGGAAATCCGATGATAAACCCGCTTCTGGCCGATTGGTCCACGCCTTTTCAGATTGCTCCCTTTAACGCGATATCTGATGATGACTTCGCGCCAGCCCTTGATGAAGCTCTCGCCGCGCATGACGCTGAAATCGCGGCCATCGCGCAGAATGTATCGCCCGCCAGCTTCGAAAACGTCATTGGCGCATTGGAAAGCGCGGGCGGTGCATTGGACAAAGTGCTTTCGGTGTTCTTCACGGTGGCGGGAGCCGATAGCAACTCTGCGCGCGAAGAGCTGCAGCGCGATTTCTCACCCAAACTTGCTGCGCATTTCTCGCGGATTACGGCGAACAAGGCCCTGTTTCAGCGCTTGCAAGATGTTTGGACAAATCGCGACGGGCTTAATCTCTCGGATGAGCAAACGCGCGTGTTGATGCTGACGCATCGGGGTTTTGTGCGCGCTGGAGCGGCTTTGACTGGGGTGGAAGATACCCGTATGGCCGAGATTAAATCGCGCCTCGCTGAGCTTGGCACAAGCTTCACACAAAACCTTCTTGCCGATGAGCGTAGCTGGTTCATGGAGCTTGGCGAGCCGGACCTCGAAGGGCTGCCGCAGTTTGTGATCGACACGGCGCGTGCAGCGGGTGAGGAAAAGGGTGCGGGCGGGCCGGTGGTGACCCTCTCGCGGTCGCTGATCGTTCCTTTTCTGCAATTCTCTGCACGCCGCGACCTACGCCAAAAAGCCTTTGAGGCCTGGGCGGCGCGCGGCGCCAATGGAGGGGCAACAGACAACCGTGCGATCTGCGCCGAAATACTTGCTCTGCGGGAAGAGCGTGCGGGCCTTCTGGGTTACGCTAGCTTTGCCGATTACAAACTGGAAACCGAAATGGCGAAGACTCCCGCTGCTGTGCGCCAACTGCTGATGGATGTCTGGGAGCCCGCTAAAGCGCAAGCCGAGGCGGACGCTGCGGTGCTTACTAAGATGATGCGCGCGGAAGGTGTCAACGGCGATCTGGCGCCTTGGGATTGGCGCTACTACGCTGCTAAACGCCGTGTGTCGGAGCATGATCTTGATGAAGCTGAGGTGAAGCCATACTTCCAGCTCGAACGCATGATTGAGGCGAGTTTTGACTGCGCCACCCGACTTTTCGGGCTGGAGTTTAAGCGGCTTGACGTGCCGCTTTATCACGCCGACTGCCGCGCTTGGGAGGTCACGCGCGCGGGCAAGCATGTGGCCGTGTTCATTGGCGATTATTTTGCGCGCGGCTCCAAGCGCTCAGGAGCATGGTGCTCGGCAATGCGTGCGCAGGCAAAGTACCCAGAAGTGCAAACGCCAATTGTGATCAACGTGTGCAACTTTGCCAAAGGAACTCCTGCGTTGCTCAGTTATGACGATGCGCGCACCTTGTTTCACGAGTTTGGCCATGCGTTGCACCAGATGCTTTCAAATGTGACCTATGAGAGCATTTCGGGAACCTCGGTGGCGCGCGACTTTGTGGAGCTTCCGAGCCAGCTTTATGAACACTGGCTTGATGTGCCTGAGGTTCTGGCCGAGTTTGCAACGCATTATGAGACAGGCGAGCCGATGCCAAAGGCACTGCTTGACAAGGTGCTGGGGGCCGCGACCTTTGATATGGGTTTTCAGACAGTGGAATACGTCGCCTCGGCGATGGTTGATCTGGCGTTTCATGAAGGCGTAGCCCCCGCCGATCCGATGGCAAAACAGGCTGAGATCCTTGCCGAAATGGATATGCCCGCCGCGATTGTCATGCGCCATGCGACGCCGCAGTTTGCCCATGTATTTTCTGGCGATGGCTATTCTGCGGGGTACTATTCCTACATGTGGTCTGAAGTGATGGACGCCGATGCCTTTGAGGCGTTTGAAGAAAAGGGCGATGCCTTTGATGGGCAGCTGGCGGCTTCGCTGGAACGCAACATTCTCTCGTCAGGCGGCTCAAGGGACGCAGCCGAGCTTTATGAGGCCTTTCGCGGGCGTATGCCGGGTGTTGAGGCCCTTCTTAAGGGGCGCGGTCTTGCTGCCTGATTTCGAATGGCCCTGCGGGCCATCCGACTGATTGGGGGTGTCAGATCATCTGGTCGTAGTCACCGACGGCAGACTCTGTACGGATGACGGCGTCAATATCGGAGAAGATGGCGCGCATTTCTGCTTCTGACGCTGAGCTTTCACAAACGACGACAAGATTGGGCGTGTTGGAACTGGCGCGGACGAGACCCCATGAGCCGTTGTCCAGAATGACACGCGCTCCGTTGACTGTGACCACCTCTTTGATGCTGCGGCCTGCGAAGCTTTCGCCTGCCTCGGCTTTGGCGAGCAGTTTGGCAACAAGGCGCTCAAGCACATCGTATTTTTCCAGGTCGGCGCAATAGGGTGACATGGTCGGCGTGGCCCAAGTTTTAGGCAGGGCCTTACGCAGATCCGACATCTTCATGTCGGGGTTACGATCCATAAGCTTACAGATTTCAACCGCAACACGCAGGCCGCAGTCATAGCCGCGCCCAACGGGTTCCGCGAGGAAGTAATGTCCCGATTTTTCAAAGCCCGCCAAAGCGCCGAGCTCCTTGACGCGGCGCTTCATATGGCTGTGGCCTGTTTTCCAGTAGTCGGCTGTTACGCCATTGGCTTGCAACTCTGGATCTGAGGCAAAAAGGCCGGTCGATTTAACATCGGCGACGAAGGTGCTGTTTGGATAAATTTTGCTCAAATCGCGTGCCATGATCACGCCGACTTTGTCAGCGAAAATCTCTTCGCATTCATCATCGACCACACCGCAGCGGTCGCCATCGCCATCAAAACCGAGCGCGAAGTCGGCGCCGCTCTCTTTGACCGAGGCACTCATGTCATGGAGCATTTCCATGGCTTCGGGGTTTGGGTTGTAATGTGGGAAGGTGTAATCAAGCTCGTTGTGCGAGGGCACGACTTCAACACCGATGCGCTCAAAGACTTCGGGGGCGAAGGCGGCCGCTGTACCATTGCCGGTGGCACAGACTACGCGCAGTTTGCGAGACATTTTGAAATCGCCGACCAGATCGTCGATGTAGGCTTCACGCACGCCTTCGACAAACTCGTAAGTGCCACCTGCGCGGGCCATGCCACGGCCTTCAAGTACGATAGCGCGCAGTTCGTTCATCTCGTCGGGGCCGTGGGTGAGGGGACGTTCAAATCCCATTTTTACGCCTGTCCAACCGTTTGGATTGTGGCTTGCTGTGACCATAGCAACGGCAGGGGCGTTGAGATGAAACTGACTGAAATAGGCCATGGGCGACACGGCAGGGCCGATGTCTTTCACATGGATGCCCGCTTGCATGAGTCCCAGCATCAGAGCGTTTTTTATGGAAAGCGAATAATCGCGATAGTCATTTCCGACAGCTATAACTGGCTCGATTCCGCGCGCATGCATCTGTGTCCCGAGGCCGATGCCGAGTGCGGTTATGCCGGGAAGATTGATTTCCTCAGGATACTTCCATCGGGCGTCGTATTCGCGAAACCCAGTTGGGGTGATCATGGGATCACGCAGAAAGGACCAAGTGTTTGGGGTCGAGGTGTTTTGGGGCAACATAAGGACTCTCGTTGAACTTTGAAAATGGAAGGGCCCTCAAGGGCTCTGATGCAAAAATGTTTAGTTCGAAACTTGTTCTCGTAGGATCGAACTTGTCAGTGACACCATCAGGTATACCCCTGAAAAAATCAGGAATGCCAGAATGGTGTTCTCAAATTTCCTCGGATAGCTTGGAGCATCTGATGCAATGGGCCGGACCGGAACAGTCAGATAGCGTACTTGACGACCTGCCTCCAGAGCGGCTTGCTTTTCGCCTTGAAGAGCGGATTGCAAGAATGCATCGGCTGTCGCAAGGTCAGCACGCGCAAGCTCTATCTCGGTTGATTGTTGTACGAGTGATAGCCCTGAGCTGTCCGCTTCGATCATGC
The DNA here is from genome assembly GCF_040580765.1 of Lentibacter algarum. Taxonomy (GTDB): domain Bacteria; phylum Pseudomonadota; class Alphaproteobacteria; order Rhodobacterales; family Rhodobacteraceae; genus Lentibacter; species Lentibacter algarum. The sequence continues at coordinate 666,475 of NZ_CP158687.1, forward strand.
GGGCATTGAGCCCTGTCAGAACATCTTGTAGCCGGCGAACATCGCCGCGCGCCCCGTCTACCTTTGCTTGGTTGGGGCGTGGGTTGTCTAGCAAGGCCTGCAGTGCGAGCTTCTTTTCGAGTAGCTGCTGATCATAGCTGGTAATCTGTGTGCGCAATGCGGCGAGCTGTTCGGTCGGGTCTGCAGAGTACACTTCCTGCAAGCGGATTAAGTTTTCCTGCGCTTCGCGGCGCTCCACTTTTGCGCGCTCGAGGTTGCGCCGTGCGTCTTCCATCGCATCGTTGCGAATATTTTGTGAAAGCTCATCGACACGCTCTTCGGCATAAGAAATAAGAGCCTTTGAAAAATCGGTGGCGACAATTGGATCGGCCGCTATGACTTCCATCCTGACAACGCCTTCGGTGGGATCGTAGCCGATTTTGATGTTCTTTTTGTAGATCTTATGGGCTGCTTCATTGGTTGTATCGGCATCAAGGCGTTGAATAGCATCGATTTCTGGCTGCGCGAAATGGCGCTTGTAGCCCAGTGCTTCATCCAGCCGGATCATAGCATCTTTTGATGTAAGATAAGATTGAACGGCAATGCTTTCCTGACTGTTGGCCAGTTGAGAAGGGATCAAACCACTTAAAGGACCTCCACCTCCGCCGCCATCTGCGGACTGGATCAGAAATTCAGATTTGGTTGAGTACATGGGTGTTGCGATCGCATAATAATACCATCCTGCCAGAATAGTCGGAAGGAAGACAAAAGCTGAAAGTCGAGCCAGCAAGAGTGCGAGCCGCTTACGACGCCGGCTGGCGATGTCACGCTGAATTCCTGTGATCTCCATTGCGCGACGATCAGCAGTATAAACTTCGGTTTGCGGGACCTGCGACGAGGCCGGTTTGATAGTCTGTGGCAGTTGAATTTTACCCATTCCAGGCAAAACCGTGCCCATCTCGGCATCATCTTCACCGTCTTTTGTTGGTACGACGAGCTCAAGCATGTTGGAGCTTTGGAAAGGGTCAATACCCTTCAGGCGTAATTGACGTACGGCATCAAAGTCAGAAATTGGAGCCAGCCCATGTTTCTGAGCCATTCGGCGCGCCATCCGAAGCTGACGCCCTGTGAGACCCTCGCGGCGGATCGCGTCAATGTCAGTTTCGGCTTTGACTTGCTGTGGAGAATCCACGGCGCTTTGGCGAGCTATGTTCTGCGTAGGCGTCTTGAGCGGCTCTTGAGTTGCCCGAGCTTGTGGCTTTGGCATATCCTCTGCCTCTCTTGGAACAGAGCGGTTCGCTGCATGGTTCTCGCTTCCTTCAGCGCCCAACGGTGTGGTGCGTTTGATGCGAAACTTTCTAGCTTTGGGTTTGGTAGTCATAGAGCTGTTTCGCTTCTTCTAGGGTGTCAAACATATGTAACTTGCCATCAATCAAAACAGCCGCCGTGCGGGCGAACTTTTCGAGTACTTGTGCTTGGTGGGATACGATGATCACGGTTGTTGTGCGCAGACGATCACGCAGAATTTCGCCTGCCTTCCGGTTAAACTCTACATCTGTGGAGTTTGGCATGCCTTCATCAATTAGGTAGATATCGAAATCAAGCGCCAGCAGTAGCGCAAAGGAGAAACGCGCGCGCATGCCTTGGCTATAAGTTCCAAGTGGCTGCTCGAAGTATTCTCCAAGGTTGCAGAGCCAGCGGCAGAAGGCCTCAACATAATCGGGGTCCAAGCCATAGAGGCGGGCAATAAAGCGACTGTTTTCGACAGCAGTATGGCGCGGAACAACTCCACCCATAAAACCGAGTGGAAAGCTGATTTTACACTCTCTCAAGATTGAGCCTTCGTCAGGTTTCTCAAGGCCCGACATCATATTGATAAGAGTGGTTTTCCCTGTGCCATTGGGGGCTAGAATACCGAGTGAATTGCCAAGCTCCACACGGAAAGAGACCTGTTCAAGGATCACTTTTCTCTGTGTGCCCGTCCAAAAGGACTTGCTGACGTTGTTAAACTCGAGCATGCCCGCTCCGTTTCTGCTCTGGCCAGTTCTCACTACGCTTATTTTACTAAGAGTATATGTATTGTTTGAAGTTGGCCGTTTTATTGTTTCGTCTGAGTATACAGTTGTTTTGGGCAAAATTAAGACGTGTTTAATCAAAACAGCCAAAACGTGCTAATCCGCCCTCTGGACGCATGCTTTCTATCTAGTTTGGGTGTTCTATGCTTCGGCTGAACTTTTTCGACGGGCGCCTGTTGTTGTGGCGATTGACTTCAGATTAACTCCTAGAATGACACTTCTAGATGATATTTCTGCTTGTAGGCTTTGTGCCTTTAGGTTTGCTGCAACCCACACGGGACATGAGCCACGACCTATAGTCTGGTTGAACTCATCGGCGCGTATATTGATCGCTGGCCAAGCTCCAGGGATGCGAGTGTACGAGAGCGGCGTTCCGTTTGACGACCGTTCTGGTGAACGTCTGCGCAATTGGTTGGGGCTGACTCCGGAACAGTTTTATAACAAGAATGAGGTGGCCATTGTTCCGATGGCATTTTGCTTCCCAGGCTATGATGCTCAAACGAATGACTTGCCCCCTCCAACGATTTGCAGTGAGACATGGCATGATAAAGTGATGGAGATGCTTCCTGCACTGAAGCTACGCATTGTCTTGGGAAAGTCTGCTCAGTCTTACCATCTTGGTTCTCGGCGCTCAGTCACCGAAGCAGTTCGGACATGGCGAGATATGGCACCGGAGGTTTTTCCCTTGCCGCATCCGTCTTGGCGCAATACGGGGTGGCTTAAGAAAAATCCGTGGTTTGAGGCAGAGTTATTGCCCGAGCTGCGTGCTGCTGTAAAAGAGGTTTTGGCATGAGCAACGCAACAGTCCTGGACACAGCCCATGCGGCCATGATGCAACATCCAGAAGATGTACAACTACGGATGAGCTTCTACGCGATCTTGGCTGATATTGAAGTCTTTCTTCTGCTTGATGCTGAACCAAAAGCGGAAATGATCGAGCCCCAGATCATTGAAGTTGATGGCACAAGGTTTGTCTTGGGATTTGACTCAACTGAGCGTCTTTCTGCTTTTTCCGGTGGGCCTGCGCCCTACGCCGCACTATCTGGTCGGATTATGGTGCAGATGCTGGCCGCAGAAGGTGCCGGCCTGGCGCTCAACCTTGAAGTTGCACCCTCTTCTATCATGTTACCGCATGAAGCGATGCTCTGGATGCGCGATACACTGAAGGCTTCTCCGCAAGAGGCAGAGCCTGCACCCAAACGTAAAGGTGGGCTTGCTGCACTCAAAAGCCCCGATATTCCAGAAGTTCTGCTTCATGCGCTCGACGCAAAGCTCAGCCGCGCTGCAGGATTGGCGAATGTGGCCTACCTTGTTGCCAAGGATGAAGGGGGTATGATGCTCGCAATTCTGGGCGCGAAAGAACCTGCGCAAGCCCCCTTAGCAAAGGCAGCCAGTGAAGCTCTCGTTTTTTCGGGTCTGGAAGACACCAGTCTCGATGTAGCGTTTTTCAATGATAGTGAGGCGTTGCGCGCACAGTTTGCTCGAGCAGGGCTTCGCTTTGATGTGCCAAAGCCTGCTGAACCTGCGAGCGTTCAAATTGCTACTCCTGGAAGTGACCCTGCCAAGCCACCGCGCTTACGCTAGACGCCTATTTTAGGGCCTGTGCAAATCATTAGCGTCTCAGTCTTCTCTATTTGGTAGAGTGGAGCGGCTTGTGCACCGTTCTCAAAAGTTGCTCTCAGTTTGTTGTTATCTTTGAAAAAAGCCCAACACTGTGGCGCATCTGGACGGTCTTCATAGACAAAACAAATCAGGTTCTCAGGCGTATCATGCCAATAACCATCTTTGCACTCGCCATCTAAAAACGACCATCGGACTCTGCGGTCATCCAGATACTCTTCAGCTCCATAAGCTTCCAAATCGTATCCATAGTAGAAAGTTTGACCGCGCGTGAAGGCATCAAAATCATTTCCTGTCAGCCGTTCTTGAGCTGAAAGGGCGAGGGGAATTGATAACAAAAAGCATGCCAAGCGTAACATGAAGCCAGCTTAGGCGGAGGTGTACTGTTGAGGCAAGTCTCTAAGCGCCCGTGCCATGACCTTTCGGTAAAGGGGCGGGTAGAGCGCAATGATGGCCATGACAGGCAGGGAGTGAGGCAATGTTGGCATCGTTTGAGGTGTTAGTCGCAATGCTGGATATGGGCGTTGTGGGTGCATGTGATGGTCTGAATGGCGGGGTGCATTGAGTGTCAGGGACGCTGAAAACCAGTGAGGTGAGTTCCACGAGTGAACTTCGCTCACAGGCTCCAGCTTTCCGGCTTCATTCTTTAAACGGCGCAATCCATAGTGCTGGATATAGTCGGCAAGTAGTATCTGTACCTGTGCGTAGAGAGCGAGCCCCATATAGAGAGAGAGACCGAGAAAACCACCTATTGCAAAGCTAAAGCTGCAGGCGACTACGCCAATAAGCGTGTCATGAATGTAAGGGTGAGAGAAAAGCGTTCGCTGGGCCCTCAAAAGGCGTGCACTTTCCTGCACTCGCCCCTTGTGATAACTCTCCGCCCAAGCATTTAGGAAAAAACGATAAAATCCCAAACCTCGCGGGGCACTGTTGGGATCGGCTTCGCTGCCAATATGAACATGATGAACCAATACATGGGCTGAGGCGTGGTGTCCCATCAATAGCGATGCATAGACGGAGCGACCAAGGCGTCGAGCGTAGCGTTCTCTCCGGTGGATGAGTTCATGGGCGTTCGGGTGGGAGACTTGTCCGAAAAACAGCGCAAAACTGGTAAAGAGAGCAAGCTTTTCGAGGACGTTATGCTCAAACCATGAAAGGCTTATTACTCCTAGCGTCAGCAACGCAAAATGTAAGCCACCAAGTAAAACCGATAAATTTGCGCCCGTTGGAAACTCTGTGCCTTCAGGCATTTGAGGCAACACAAATGGTAAAAACTTATCAAGAGCAGCTGTGAAAAGGGTGATGTAAAGGAGGGCTAGCCATATAAGGCTGCCGCCAACAAAAGACGCCAGACCCAATAGAGCAACATGTGCTAACGTCGCACAGGCAAAATAAACCATAACATAGCCTCTTCTTCACATCAGTTTACCTAAAGAAAATGGCGGGACTAAGGCGGAAATGCATACAGATACGGCAGGGTGAACGCGAATGAAGCGCCTTAGGTCGTTTTTAGCCTCGCCTCTTTGGCTGGGCGCAATTACGCTATCGGAAACGCAAGACAGGAGCGCTCTCATGGGGCTGGATGAACGCAAAGGTGTCTGGAAATCAGGCAAAGGCAAAGGACGTCATACGCCAAAGGGGCGCCAGCTAGAAGATCAGGCTTGGGAGGTCGTTAAAGAACTTTTGGGAGACGCACCACGGCGGCGCGATCTGCTGATCGAGCATTTGCACAAAATCCAAGATGCCTGTGGGTATCTTTCTGCTGCGCATATTCGTGCATTGGCTGAAGAAATGCGGATGTCGATGGCAGAAATCTACGAGGTTGCGACCTTTTATGCTCATTTTGACGTGGTCAAGGAAGGCGAGACTCCTCCACCTGATCTGACAATTCGCGTTTGTGATTCACTGTCTTGCGAGCTCGCAGGAGCGCAAGCCTTGAAGTCGGCGCTGGAGGGTGGACTTGATCCGAGTAAGGTCCGTGTTTTGCGGGCCCCGTGTATGGGGCGATGTGATACGGCGCCCGCGCTTGAGATCGGACACAATCACATAGATCATGCGACACTAGAGAAGGTTGTTGAGGCTATCGCCTCTGGCGATACACATGCTCACATCCCTGAATATGAAGCACTTTCAACCTATCGCAAAGCTGGTGGATATGTGGCTTTACAAGGGTTGCGTGAAAATGGCGATTGGAAAGCCGTTCAAGAAACGGTTCTAGCATCGGGCCTTCGCGGTCTTGGTGGAGCTGGTTTCCCTTCAGGGAAAAAGTGGGGTTTCGTACGCATGAACGAAGGCCCGAGATATCTTGCTGTAAACGGCGATGAGGGCGAGCCCGGAACCTTCAAGGATCGCTATTATCTGGAGCGTACACCGCATTTGTTTCTTGAGGGTATGCTGGTTGCCGCATGGGCTGTCGAGGCGGAAACCTGTTATATCTATATGCGCGATGAGTATCCGGCAGTGCTGGAGATTCTGCGGCGCGAAATCAGAGCGCTGGAAGATGCGGGGCTCATAGACCAAGGCTATGTTGAGCTTCGCCGTGGGGCTGGGGCCTATATATGCGGTGAAGAAAGCGCTATGATCGAAAGTATTGAGGGTAAACGTGGAGAGCCACGACATCGCCCACCTTTTGTTGCGCAAGTTGGAATATTCAATCGGCCAACTTTGGTTCACAATGTCGAGACACTCTACTGGGTGGCGAAAATTGTTAGAGATGGCCCTGAAATTCTGAGTTCTGTTGAGAAAAATGGAAGGCAGGGTCTGAGATCATATTCCGTTTCTGGCCGCGTCAATAACCCTGGGGTCCATTTGTTGCCGGCTGGCTCGACAATCCTTGATGTGATTGACGCAGCTGGAGGAATGATTGAAGGCCATAGCCTGAAAGCCTACCAGCCTGGCGGCCCTTCATCGGGCATTCTACCAGCGCATTTGAATGATATACCGCTTGATTTTGACACGCTACAGCCGCACGGCTCCTTTATCGGCTCCGCAGCGGTTGTTGTCCTGTCGGATCAAGATAGCGCCCGCGAAGCAGCTTTGAATATGCTACGCTTCTTTGAGGATGAAAGCTGTGGGCAATGCACGCCTTGTCGCGTCGGTTGCGAGAAAGCCGTGAAATTGATGCAAGCGGAGACTTGGGACACTCCTCTTTTAGAGGAACTGTCGACAGCGATGGTCGATGCTTCAATATGTGGGCTTGGACAGGCTGCACCAAACCCTATAAGGATGACAATAAAGCATTTCCCTGAGGAGATATGATGTTTGGCTGGCCCAACGATTCAACTCTTTTGTTTATCGCGGCAGCGTTTTTGGCACTTTGTTATTTGGCAATATGCGGGCGGCCCGGACGAGCATGGCTAAAAACGATCACGAAGACAACATCTGTCGCCCTTCTGGCGCTGATTGCTTTCCAGTTGTCGAGTATGATGCTGCTCGTCGTGGCTTTACTTGTGTGCGCTATTGGCGATTTTTTTCTGTCCCGGAAAGGCACCGAGGAGTTTGTGTCAGCAGTCGGCGCCTTTAGCTTTGGCCATCTCTCTTACGCAGCTCTTTTCTTGCTGCATCCGAGCGCTGATTTGCAACGTGTTTCTGATGGCTGGACCTTAGTACTCGCCCTTTTTCTAGTAGGGGCGATCATGCTTTACGTCTTGTTTTTGAAGGCGGGGCCACTGCGCTGGGCGGCCCTGTTCTACGTGCCTGTTGTCGTGGCGATGGGGATTCTTGCAACGGTCCTGCCACCAGTCGGTGCGATCGCACTCGTCTTGCCAGCGGCGCTTTTGTTTGTTTTTTCAGATTTCATCTTGGCGCAGGAAATGTTTGTCCTTCCTGAGGATCACAAGCTTCGGAAGGTAACTCCTTACGTGATCTGGAGCAGCTATTGGATTGCTCAGGCGCTGTTCTTAATTTCATTTACTGTGGTGCTCTAGCGCGTATTTCTGAACACTGCACAAAGGCACCCTGAGGCTTTAAGCTGGTTGCAAAACTCCCAAGCGCTCTTGTTTGTATCGCGTCCAATACGTGCAAAGTAATACCCCTTTAGGCGGCTTGCTCTGCTCTTTTCAAATAGATAGTCGGGTTGTTCGTTTTTCAAGAGGAGGCGGCATTGCTTTGTTCTTGCCGTGTACTTGCTTTTCGCTGATTGTTTGCTGGTTCCAAAGGCGATTTGCACGCCCCAAGGCTTTAGGGCTGGTCCTCTCCGAGGGGGGGGGGATAGACGACGCTTCTGTGCCAGAGTTTGACAGGCTACACTAAATTTTTTGTGTTGGTCGAGATCTAAGTTAAGCATTTGGGGTGGCTCACTTACCCAGGTCTGGTGGTCGGCACCCGTTATGATCCGGACATAGTCAACGGTTTCTTGCGCAAGATCTCCTGTGCCGTTGATTAAGCCTTCGGCGCGTCTTTCCCCACCATTGTAACCCACGGCAGCAAGCCCGATGTTACCATAGCGATTTGTCATTTCTGCCAAATAGTGCGCCGAATGCTCAAGTGCGTCGGCGGGATTGAAAGGGTCAGTCAGACCTCGCAAATCGGCGGTAGAACGGATGAATTGCGCAATGCCCAGCGCGTTAGCATGGCTTTTTGCAAACGGGTCAAAGCGACTCTCCTGCCAGATCAGGCGCGCGAAGAAGTCAGTGTCTAGTTTGTGGCGCGTGCTTACAGTTTCGATCAGCTGGCAGGTATCATGGACAAAGTGCGCCCATCGAATGCACTCTTGGGCGCCCCATTTTGTTGTCGTGCACGCGCGATCTGGTGGTTCTGCCTGAAGAAGCGAGGCCAGTGAACTAAAGAGAAAGGCAAACACATACCGCATGGTGGCAGATGGCCTGAGCTAGACATTCATGTCAACTCATGGCTTTTCACTCGGGCGCAGGCGTATTAACTGGGAGTAGAACCGAGCGGGAATGGCCATGTCTTTTTTCAACAAACTCAAAAATAAGCTCTTTAAAACATCTTCCAAGCTCGAAGAGGGTCTTGCTGCGATTGTTGAAGACGGTGGCGTAGAGGAAGAAGAGACGCCAGTGGAGGCCTCTGCTGTTGACTTGATGCCTGAAACCGCCATTTTTCCAGAGCCAGAGCCAGAGCCAGAGCCAGAGCCAGAGCCAGAGCCAGAGCCAGAGCCAGAGCCAGAGCCAGAGCCAGAGCCAGAGCCAGAGCCAGAGCCAGAGCCAGAGCCAGAGCCAGAGCCAGAGCCAGAGCCAGAGCCAGAGCCAGAGCCAGAGCCAGAGCCAGAGCCAGAGCCAGAGCCAGAGCCAGAGCCAGAGCCAGAGCCAGAGCCAGAGCCAGAGCCAGAGCCAGAGCCAGAGCCAGAGCCAGAGCCAGAGCCAGAGCCAGAGCCAGAGCCAGAGCCAGAGCCAGAGCCAATCACTTCCGTTGATAAAGCCGCATCCAATGTGCAAAAGCCGGGGTTGATTGGTCGTCTTTTGGGGCGAAAAGAGACGTCAAAAACAGTCATACGGCGGGTGCTTGATGACGAGATGCTTGAGCAGCTTGAAGAGTTGCTCATTGCATCAGATATGGGAGTTGATACAGCTCTGCGTGTGACCGCCAACATGGCTGAGGGCCGGTTGGGGACAAAGCTATCGACACATGAAATAAAGCAAGTGCTTGCCGAAGAGATTTCACGGATCATGTCTGAAGTGGCCAAGCCGATGCCGCTCTATGAAAAGAAGCCCCAGGTCGTTCTCGTGGTTGGTGTTAACGGATCTGGAAAGACGACGACAATTGGAAAGCTGGCGAGCCAATTCAAGGCGGCGGGAAAGAACGTAGTTATCGCAGCTGGAGATACTTTTCGCGCAGCGGCTGTTGAACAGCTTCAAGTTTGGGGAGATCGTGCGGGTGTGCCTGTTTTGACAGCGCCTGAAGGGTCAGACCCTGCTTCGCTTGCTTTTGACGCGATGACAAAGGCTGAAGCAGACGGGGCCGATCTTCTTATGATCGATACCGCAGGACGTTTGCAGAACCGTTCCGATCTGATGGAAGAGTTGGCCAAAATCGTTCGTGTCATCCGCAAGAAAGACCCTAGTGCGCCACACAACACGCTGTTGGTGCTCGATGCTACCACGGGCCAGAATGCTCTCTCACAAGTCAAAACGTTCCAAGAACTTGCGGATGTCACAGGGCTTGTGATGACAAAACTTGATGGAACGGCCAAAGGCGGGGTTTTGGTTGCACTCGCGGACAAGTTTGGCCTTCCAATTCATGCGATTGGTGTAGGCGAACAGCTTGATGATTTGGCACCATTTGACCCAGAAGACTTTGCAGCGGCCCTGACGGGGCTGACTGCCGAGTAGAAACTTGAGCAATTGGCTAATTTCAATTGAAGGCACAGATGCGGGGCATAGCCTTGCGCTGGTGCTTGCATTGCTGGCAGCTTTTCTACACGCAGTTTTTGGCGCACTGCAAAAGGGCCGTCATGATCCATGGCTCACCCGTGGCGCGATTGACTTCTGCTACGCGGCTATTGCGGCTCCGTTCGCTTTTTTTGTCGTGCCGTGGCCCGAGCCGCATATGTGGTCCATTTTTGCGGCCGCTTTTGTAATTCATCTGGCGTACAAGCTTATGCAGAGCTGGGCCTACACCAAAGGCGCATATACAGTCGTCTATCCTGTGGTGCGGGGCACAGGGCCACTTTTCACGGTCATTGGCGCTTATTTCCTTTTTGGTGAGCGCTTCAATTTGACACAATGGGCGGGGGTGGCGACTCTTCTAGCCGGGATATACGGCCTCGCGGCTTACAACTTGCGTCACGTTACTGCCGAACGTGACACGCTCAATTTGGCCCTTCTGCTCGCCGTGATCACAGGGCTTTTTGTTGCACTCTATACCACATGGGATGCCTACGGCATTCGAGCTACTGCCAACCCCTTTACCTTTTTGGCATGGTTTTTCTTCATCGATGGGCTCTTCTTTCCCTGGTTAGCCTACTTTCGTTACCGGTCTATGCGGCATCCGCCTGAGCTGGGTCCACTCATGCAGCGTGGACTTATTGGGGCTTTCGTCGCTATTGCGAGTTTCGGCTCAGTCATGATGGCCACTCGTTTGGATAACGTAGGAGAAGCCGCAATCTTACGGGAAACATCAACAGTATTTGCTGCACTTATCGGTTGGCTGGCTTTGAAAGAAACCGTCGGACCTCGCCGGATTGCGCTTATGGCATTGATTGCTTTGGGTGCTGTGATAGTTGAAATGGGAGGATAGGAGTTCTTATGGCAGAGAAAAGAGAAATCAACCCGCTGATGAAAACAGGGCTTGAGCTAGGGCCTGTGATTGCTTTTTTCATCGCCTACCTCATGTTCAAGGACGATACTTTTATGGTCGCAGGACGCGAGTATTCTGGGTTTATCTTTGTGACAGCAGGTTTTGTGCCACTCATAATACTCACGACAGGTATCGGGTGGAAGCTCACCGGTCATATTTCCAAGATGCAAATTATGACGCTGGTGCTCGTTATTGTATTTGGTGGGCTCACCGTTTGGCTAAATGACCCCAAGTTTCTCAAGATTAAACCTACGATATTCTTTAGTCTTATGGGGGCTATTCTTGGTGTCGGGCTATGGCGAGGCCAGTCTTACCTACGATACGTTATGGAGGGTATGATGCCTCTTCAAGACAAAGGGTGGATGATCTTAACGCGCCGCTTGATGTGGTTTCTCTTCGCTACAGCTCTTGCTAATGAGCTAATCTGGCGGTTCATGTCCGAAACAACATGGGTTTATTTTAAAACATTTGGTGACACCGCTGCGATGTTCGTTTTCTTCATGAGCCAGACCAAGCTGTTTGCTGAATATGCCATTGAAGAGGATAGTCAAACTTGACCGTTGCAACGCAAAGACATAAATAATGCGAACAGTGGCGATTTGTTACCAGATTGCGGGCCACTTAAAATATTCTGCTAAAAGGTCGAGAAGAGGGGGCTCCTTCGGCTTGGCCGATGGGGCTTTTTTTATGGGGCATGATCCGATGACGAACAATCACAAAAGCCGAACAGCACTTGTCCATGGTGGAACGCGACGCTCGCAATATGGCGAGGTGAGCGAAGCGCTTTTTCTTACGCAGGGCTTTGTCTATGAAACAGCTGAGGCGGCCGAGGCGCGCTTTGTCAAAGCGGGTGACGACGAGTTCATCTATGCGCGATATGGAAACCCAACAGTACGTATGTTCGAAGATCGCATCTCGGGTTATCTCGGTTATGAAGATGGTTTTGCTTGCGCTTCAGGCATGGCTGCCGTCAACGGAGCTTTGATGGCGCTCTTGAAGGCTGGCGATCATGTCGTCGCTTCACGCGCGCTTTTTGGATCTTGTCTGTATGTGCTTGAGGATATTCTTGCGCGCTTCGGAGTCGAGATTACTTTGGTTGATGGCACGGATAATGCTGCGTGGGACATGGCCATACGTGATGAAACACGCCTTGTATTCTTGGAAAGCATTTCAAATCCGACCCTTGAAGTGATTGACCTACGCCATGTTTGTCAAACTGCTCACGCGAAGGGCGCTCTCGTGCTCGTAGATGATGCTATGGCAACACCAGTTTTTTCTTACGCTCAGGAGTGTGGGGCCGATATTGCCATTATTTCAACGACCAAACATGTTGATGGGCAAGGTCGCATGCTGGGGGGGATCATCTGTGGGAGCAAAGCGCTCATTCGCGGACCAATTGAAACCTATGTGAAGCATACTGGCGGTGCGATGAATCCGTTTACGGCTTGGTCACATCTCAAGTCACTAGAAACGTTGGAGTTGCGCGTGAGAGCACAAGCTTCGGCTGCATTCAAAGTAGCTGAGGCGCTGAGCGGGCATCCTAAGTTGGCCTCGGTGAGGTATCCGACACATTCCTCTCATCCACAATCGTCACTTGCGCTTTCACAGGCTGAATCTGGGGGCACTGTTTTAACGTTTGACGTTGTTGGTGGTAGGACACCATGTTTTGCTATGATGAATGCGCTCAAGGTGGCGACGATCTCTAATAACTTTGCTGACTCAAAGTCTATCGCGACCCATCCAGCGACAACAACGCATCAGCGGCTTCCACAAAGCCAGAAGGACTTGCTTGGTATATCAGATGGGTTGGTGCGCTTCTCTGTTGGGCTCGAGGAAGTGGATGATATTATTGCGGATCTTCTGGGTGCTCTGGACGTCTGCTAATGTCGAGCGGTTCTGGCGAAGGGAATGAACTCTATTGTTTCGCAAATATTTGGCGAGACTTTCCAACTTAGGTCTATGACGCTTGCGAACTGTTTTTGGTCTGACTTGGCAATGCCCTCGTATTGACCTTAAGTTAGGTTGTAACCAAACCCTAAGGGGGATTAGGCCATGAACAAGCAGGTAGGACATATGATAGCCGCACCAGATCGTGCCGAAGCGAAAGCTGCTCTTGCACGCTTGCGGGCTTGGGCTCAATGCGCAACGCCAGAGGAAGTTGCGGATCTCGATCCGGTAATTTCTAGATTGCTACCCTCAGGTGAGGTGCAGAATTATCCAGCACTTGCAAGAGCCTACCCCGACGAGTTTGAGGTGAGCGAAGCTTATAAAGCGACGCTTCCTGATCTTCAAAATGGTCCCTCCAGCTTGATTAAAGGCGCACCAAGAGTCATCCAACACGTCGGAATTTCTAATTTCCGTTTGCCTCTTAAATTTCACACCCGAGACAATGGCGATCTGACATTGGAAACTTCGGTGACTGGAACGGTGAGTCTAGAGGCCGGAAAAAAGGGAATCAACATGTCGCGCATTATGCGCAGTTTCTACAAACACTCTGCCTCAACCTTCTCATTTGATATCATTGAAGCGGCTCTTGATGATTATAAAACCGATTTAGAAAGCTTTGATGCCCGCATTCAGATGCGCTTTTCCTTCCCAATGAAAGTGGCGAGTTTGCGCTCTGGGCTTGAAGGCTATCAGTATTATGATTTTGCGCTTGAACTTATCGAAGTTGAAGGTGTGCGACGCAAAATTATGCACCTAGACTATGTTTACTCCTCTACGTGCCCATGCTCCTTGGAGCTATCGGAGCATGCGCGCCAAACGCGTGGACAGCTTGCAACACCGCACTCCCAACGCTCTGTGGCACGTATCTCAGCAGAAGCAGCGCAGGGCGATTGCCTTTGGTTTGAAGATCTTATCGAGATGTGCCGCGCAGCTGTACCAACTGAGACACAAGTCATGGTAAAGCGGGAAGATGAGCAAGCGTTTGCAGAGCTTAATGCCGCGAATCCGATTTTTGTGGAAGACGCAGCACGTCTTTTTGCTCAAAGACTAGAGCAAGATGAACGTGTTGGTGATTTCCGCGTTATTGCGAGCCACCAAGAAAGCCTTCACAGCCATGATGCGGTCAGTGTTTTGACTGAGGGGGAGCTGTTTGAGAGCGAAAGCCTTGATCCAAAGCTATTTTCTACTTTATTCCATGTTGGATGAGCTATGCGTCTAGCGTGCTTTGGCTATGCAAGATCAACAGTGGTAAGGTGAGTGATGCTGACCTATTTTGATCGGTGAGGGAGGAAACCACACAACCATAATGAGGTTTCCAAATGGCACTAACATCTACCAATGTGATTTCTGGGCTTGGCCTGTTCCAAAAGTTTTCCAGTGTTAGCGACGGGTTTGTCCGTTGGATGGAGAAACTAGATGCTCAACGCGTTGAGCCCTATCGCTTGCGCATTGCAGCTCTTCACGCTTTGAGCGATGAAGAGCTCGAAGAGCTGAAGTTGCGCCGAGAAAATATTGAGCTGCACGTGTTGAATAGTTTGTTTTACTGTTAAGCGGTCTTGCTCGGCTAGAATGTGGCGACGGCTCTTGTAACGAGAGCCGTCGTCTTTTTATGGAGGTATATTATTCGGCTGTGTCAGTGCTTGCATGTGCTTGACAGGCGCATGACTTACCGCCAAGCCTTCGCGTCATGTTTGATCTGCGCCCAGTGGGATATGTGATTGGAATGCTTGTCGCCGCATTGGGGCTGACAATGCTTGCTCCAATGTTCGTCGACCTCATCGAGGGGCGGGGCCATTGGCCTGCGTTTGCTGAAAGTGCTGTGATTACTATTTTGGTGGGAGGGTTGGTCTCTATATCCTGTCAAAATGGGGTCAAAGATCGTCTGAGCATTCAGCAAACGTTTTTGCTTACAACGGGAGTTTGGGTCGCGCTGCCAGTTTTTGGCGCACTACCCTTTATCATTGGCGGGTCAGAGCTCTCGTTTATCAATGCTATGTTTGAAGCAATGTCGGGCCTAACAACGACTGGCGCGACTGTGATGACTGGCCTTGACGATATGCCTCGCGGCATTTTGTTATGGCGTGGTATTTTGCAGTGGTTGGGAGGCATCGGAATAATTGTTGTGGCGATGGTATTTCTCCCAGAACTACGTGTTGGAGGGATGCAGATTTTTCGCGCAGAGTCTTTTGATACCTTTGGTAAAATTCTACCGCGGGCGACGCAGATAGCCTCTCAAATATCGGCAATTTATGTTTCGGTTACCGTAGCCTGTATTGTGACGTATCTGTTGCTAGGTATGAGTCCCTTCGATGCGATTGTGCATGCGTTTACAACAGTTTCGACTGGGGGCATGGCAAACTATGATGCCAGTTTCGGGGTCTTTTCTGGACCGATTGAATATGCTGCTTCAGTCTTCATGATCCTTTCGGCGTTGCCATTTGTTCGCTACGTTCAGATGCTGAATGGGAACTACAACGCGCCACTGATGGATGTGCAGGTGCGTGGCTTTCTTTATACTGTTGTGGTGCTTGTCATTATGACGAGTTTTTTGCTTACTAAAATATTCCCCCACCATTGGGAGCAAGCCTTTCGAGAGGCGCTTTTCAATATTACGTCAATTATATCGGGCACTGGTTATGCCAGTGTAGATTATATGACTTGGGGTCCGTTTCTCATTACCGTCTTCTTTTTCATAGGCTTGATTGGGGGCTGCGCTGGGTCTACGGCATGCTCGATAAAGATATTTAGATACCAAATCCTATTTGCTTCAGTCGCCTCTCAGATCAAGAAAATCAGGGCCCCACACGGTGTGTTTACGCCCAAATATAGCGGGCGCACCATCGGCGAAGATGTACTCAACTCTGTTATGAGCTTCTTTGTGTTTTTCATTCTCACTTTGGGATTAGTAGCTGTTGCCCTGTCTTTCACTGGACTTGATTTTGTCACTTCGGTTTCTGGAGCCGCTGCAAGTGTTGCAAATATTGGCCCTGGCCTTGGCGACATCATCGGACCAGCGGGGAACTATTCGAGTCTAAACGATGCTGCAAAAGTCATTTTGACATTTGCTATGTTGATTGGTCGCTTGGAACTCTTGGTTGTTTACGCTCTTCTTATTCCAGCGTTTTGGCGAGGCTGAAACTGTACCGTTGATCTATGTGCCTTTGTCGATTTCTGCCTTTTGCGGCTACTCCCAACAACTTATCAAAACGGTTAGTGCTTGAGCCTCTTCCGTCAGATCTTCAGGGGCAATTTTTTCCGTCCGTATGCTGTTGCTGATTTTTAAGCCTGCCGACTGAACCACACGTTGTATCGTTGTAAAATCCACTGCAAAGCTTACAAGCTCTGGTAGCTTACGACCGTCCACTGCGGATGGCAGCAGCATGCCAAGGATTGCGCCGGTTTCGTCGAACACTGGCCCGCCAGCGTCTCCTGAGAGAGCGTTGAGCTCTAGGCGTCTAATTCCGGGCTCTCCGTTAAGGCCTTTCACATCGCTAAAAAGGCCAAATGTAAGTGTTGGTGCGCCCAGCATACCTTCATAGCTAAATCCAGAAACTGCGACTTCTGTTTGAAGATTGGGATCGCTTGCGGCCAGACGTGCAACTTCTGTCGGACTTAGTGCCTCGGTAGATTTAAGGATGGCTATACCTGTCGCAATATCGTTGGCGACCACTTTGCCTTCAAATGCGTTCTCAATTGTTATGCGTGAGCAGGCTGTGACCGCTTCGCTTGTCGTTAAAATATGACCTTCTTGATCCAGAAAAAAACCTGAGCGTGACAACTTTGGCTTGCGAATCTCTAGGCCAGCAACAAGGTCGATACTCTGGTCGTCTGTTCCCTCTGACGCATCCATCGCACCATCAAGTCGTGTGAAACTATCCAGCATTTCGCCTAACAGACGGCTGCGACGCTCTTCATCTCCCGCAGGCCAAATGAGGGTAAAGCCTTTGATCTCTTCGTTTTCGAGCCAAACCTGAGTATGTGAGATGAACGTAGCGCCTTCACCAACGATGGTGAAAGAGTTGTCCTTGCGCTCGCGCGGACCATTTTCCGGAACAATTTCAAGTGTCTGTAATATGTCGTAGAGGCCGTAGAGAGTATCTTTGTCGCCTTGCTGGCTAATTAGAAGCACTCGTCCATTGATATCGCCAATGCTGTCATAATGCGCAAAAGGGGCGCTGTATTTTGAAAGTTTCACTACCTTCGTTGGTATCTTAATAGCGATACCAGCGGTACTGTCTTCTACGACACTCACACCGAGTTCGCTTAAGATTGCATTATATTGAGCGAACAGTTGATTGCGTTGAGCCGTGGTCAAGACACCGGTGGTTTGGTGGTTGTTCGCACTTTGCCATGCGGCCATTGAGCTGCGAGTGCCACGCCCAAATGCCCCGTCTATTGAACCATCATAATGGCCCGACCATTGCAGTGCGAGTTGAAGCTTCTCCCTTTCTAAACGGCCCAGCTTTGCCTCAGTGACGCGGGCCTCGGCGAGTGACTCATCGGGTGTGATTTCGTCGATTTCAGGTTCAGCTGCCACATCTGCTAGCTCGTTGTCCTGTGCTGCATCGCTGGTTTCTGTTGCGATCACTTGAGAAACAGCTTCGTCTGGAGTTGTTTCTAAGAAGTTTGCTCCGACAGGCCAAAACTGCTGCCGAAAGCTTGCTGTATAAGCGATGTAGCTATCGCGCGGGATTTGCCCTTCGCTGCGATATACCCGAAGAACCTCTCTGGCATCATTCGGTGTGTACGGGCCAAGTGCGATTGCGTACCAGCCGCCACCTAGGGCAAACCCGTTTACATCGGGTAGTGTGCTGCTGAAGTCGCGTACGCGCTCTTGCGCCTTGCTTAAGCTTGGCTGCGCTTCTATCTGAACCCAAACGGCCTCCTGGTCTTGTGCAATCACTGCATTGATCCAAAAATTTACCGCTACAAAAACTGAAACTAACAGCCTTACCATGTGATGAGATTTCCTCGCCTGTTTTGAACTCGCAAATGCGACTTGCGATGTTTTATCAAATTCTTAGCGCAGTGCACCCAAATAACGCGTTAACGGCTGTTTTTCTCTGTTTTTGGTGCTTGTGAGCAGATGAGTTCGTGGCGGCTAATTGACCTGAGCATGCGGGCGGCATAGGTAGAGCCAAATAATTTGCAAAACGCTGAGAAAAGGCGAACCCATGGCTAAAACTTCTGACAAACCGCGGAGTTTCCAAGAAATCATCTTGCGACTTCAGGCGTATTGGGCTGAACGAGGATGTGCGATTTTGCAGCCCTATGACATGGAGGTTGGTGCAGGTACTTTTCATCCCGCAACGACGTTAAGGTCTCTCGGTTCAAAGCCATGGGCCGCCGCTTATGTGCAGCCTTCTCGCCGCCCTACGGATGGTCGCTATGGGGAGAACCCTAATCGGCTTCAGCATTACTATCAGTTCCAAGTGCTCATTAAGCCAAGCCCACCAAACCTCCAGGCGCTTTATCTTGGCTCGCTTGAAGCAATCGGGATAGATGTTGAAATGCATGATATCCGGTTTGTAGAGGATGACTGGGAAAGCCCCACGCTCGGCGCATGGGGGCTTGGTTGGGAAGTCTGGTGCGACGGGATGGAGGTTTCTCAGTTCACCTATTTCCAACAGGTTGGTGGTCATGACTGTCATCCAGTCTCAGGCGAATTGACGTATGGTTTGGAGCGGCTGGCCATGTACGTCTTGGGTGTAGAGCATGTCATGGATATGCCATATAATTCACCTGATGCTCCCATAGCGCTGAGCTATGGTGACGTTTTTCTGCAGACAGAACAAGAGTATAGCCGTTGGAACTTTGATGTTGCTGACACGGATCTTTTGTTGCGTCACTTTGAAGAGGCGGAGATCGAGTGCCAACGCATTTTGGATCAAGAGGTGGATGATCCTAAGACAGGGAAGCGTATTGTGATGGCGCATCCAGCTTATGATCAATGCATTAAGGCTTCCCATGTGTTCAACCTATTAGATGCTCGCGGCGTTATCTCCGTAACCGAACGCCAAGCCTATATTGGCCGTGTTCGGGCCCTTGCAAAGCTTTGTGCTGATGCTTTCGTGCAGACCGAAGCTGGAGGGTTTGTTGCGTGATGCGGCTGGATTTCCACCCAAGCTTTCAAGTCGAAGGTACCTTTCGGGCGTTTATGCAGAGAATGGCGTTGACGCAAATTAATTTGAACATATGGGACTGGCGCTGATGGCTTCTCGAATTTTGGTGATTGGAATTGTGATGCTGGCACTACTTTCAGGGGCAGCGATCTACTATCTGCAGGTCTATGCCTACTATGAGAGCATTGTACCGGAAGGTGAGACGGATGTCATGCTTACGTCACTGGTGAGCGGTACACCTGAGCCAATCCTCTACGACGCTTTTGAGGCTATCACAGCGACAAGCTCTCCGATCCGCTATCGTGCGTGCTTCACCACACCTCAAAGTGTAGCGCTTTTGAGTGAGACCTATGAGTATTATGAAAACGCAGAACCGCTGCTCGCCCCGAGTTGGTTTAATTGCTTTGATGCAAAGGCCGTCGGAGTGGCCCTCGAAAATGAAGAAGCCGTGGCTTTCCTCGGAGAACAGAACATCGAGTATGGCATAGACCGCGTTGTGGCCATTTTGCCGGATGGAAGAGGTTTTGTTTGGCATCAAATAAATGAATGTGGCGCTGAAGTTTTTGATGGCAAACCCGTGCCTGAAGGCTGCCCCGAGAAACCGTGATATAAGAAAGAGCAGTCCATGCCTAATCTGCTAATAGAACTTTTTTCCGAAGAAATACCTGCTCGTATGCAAGCAGGGGCTGCGGAGAATCTTAAAACTCTTGTTACAAATGGTTTGGTCGAAGCTGGCCTGACTTACTCCGGCGCAAAAGCTTTTAGCACGCCACGCCGTTTGGCTCTCGCGGTAGAGGGCGTTTCTGCCGAGAGTCCAACGGTGCGCGAAGAGCGAAAAGGGCCGAAAGTTGGAGCACCAGAGAAAGCGATTGAGGGATTTCTGCGAGGAGCGGGAATCTCACGAGGCGATCTTGAGGAGCGAGAGACACCTAAAGGTGCGATTTACTTTGCAACGATCGAGAAAGAGGGAAGAGCTGCTGAAGCTATTATCGCCGAAACGCTTGAGGCGACGATCCGTAACTTTCCCTGGCCAAAGTCGATGCGCTGGGGAGACGGTAGCTTGCGTTGGGTGCGTCCGCTTCACTCGATCATCTGTCTTTTTGAAGATGAAGCGGGAAGCCGCGTAATTGATTTTGAAATCGATGGAATAAAGTCAGGGGCGACAACCGAAGGCCATCGCTTCATGGCTCCCAAGAGATTTTCAGTGACATCTTTTGATGATTATGAGGCGCAGTTAAAGCGTGCTTTTGTAGTGCTGAACGCGAAAGAACGCGCAGACGACATTTTGCAGGACGCAACCAATCAGGCATTTGCCAATGGTCTAGAGCTTGTTGAAGACAACGGATTATTGATGGAGGTGGCTGGTCTCGTCGAGTGGCCTGTCGTCTTGATGGGTAGTATTGATGAGACTTTTCTAGATTTGCCACCCGAGGTTCTGCAGACTTCGATGAAAGAACACCAAAAGTTTTTCTCGGTGAGGAATCCAAAAACAAATCGTATCGAACGTTTTGTGACGGTCGCCAATAAACGAACTTCCGACAATGGGGCAACGATCCTTGCTGGCAATCAAAAGGTGTTGGCCGCTAGATTGAGTGATGCGAAGTTTTTTTGGGAGAACGACCTGCGCGTCGCCAAAGATGGTATCGAAACGTGGACTGCTCAGCTGTCCAATGTAACGTTTCACAACAAGCTTGGATCTCAAGCCGAACGAATTGAGCGCATTTCCGCATTGGCGCGTGATCTAGCCCCATTTGTTGGCGCTGATGAAGATAATGCAGAGAAATCAGCAAAGCTGGCCAAAGCGGATCTGAGTTCAGAAATGGTTTATGAATTTCCCGAATTGCAGGGCCTTATGGGGCGCTATTATGCAAAGGCCGCAGGATTATCTGATGAAATTGCTGCCGTTTCTGAAGAGCACTATGCGCCTCTTGGGCCGTCAGACAACGTTCCGAGTGCACCTCTATCTGTGATCGTTGCTTTGGCGGACAAGATCGATACTTTGACTGGCTTTTGGGCGGTTTCTGAAAAGCCAACTGGCTCAAAAGATCCGTTCGCTCTTCGACGCGCAGCACTTGGGGTGATCCGATTGGTGCGTGAAAATAACCTTTCGCTTAGATTAGAGCGCTTCGTTTCATTACAGCTGGTACGCCACAAAATTGGTATTTTAGGCAGCTCAAATTCTGATGACACGGATCTTTTGCGTCAAGTTCTCGCGGAAATGGGTACACATGGTGCCTTTGACGCGGCATATCGCGTGATTGAGGGAAAAGGAGATGGCAGTGCCGACTTCAAGCAGTTGGGGCAAGACTTACCTGATACGTTGTGTGATTTGATGAGTTTCTTTCACGATCGCCTTAAGGTGCATCTGAAAGATGAAGGTATACGGCATGACGTTATCGATGCCTGTTTGGCTAACCCTCAAAATGATGATCTGCGGTTGATTGCCGAGCGAGCGACAGCTTTAGAGCGTGTCCTGAATACCGAAGAAGGGGCGAACCTTGTTCAAGGGTTTAAGCGCGCGAATAACATTTTGAAGCAAGCTGAACTCAAGGATGGCGTTGAGTATAGCTATGGTGCTGATTTCAAGTATGCCGAGACTGACGAAGAAAAGGTTCTGTTTACTGCCTTGGATCAGGCGGCAGAGGCCATTGCGGCGTCTCTCGCTCTTGGGGATCATGCGGGCGCAATGGCTGCTATGGCAGAGCTACGTCATCCGGTTGATGCATTCTTTGAGGCGGTACAGATAAATGTCGACAACGA
The DNA here is from genome assembly GCF_040580765.1 of Lentibacter algarum. Lineage (GTDB taxonomy): Bacteria > Pseudomonadota > Alphaproteobacteria > Rhodobacterales > Rhodobacteraceae > Lentibacter > Lentibacter algarum. The sequence goes on from NZ_CP158687.1 coordinate 688,235, forward strand.
AGTGCTGAGGCGTAACAGGCTCAATCTCTTGAGCCGCATTAGAAGTGTATGTGGACAAGTCGCAGATTTGGCCCAACTTGAAGGCTAAGCTTGCGCTGCTTTCAGAACTAGAGTTAATGTGCCGCAGTGCAGAAAGATAACGCAAATATTACGCTGATCACTGCTTCAGCGCCGATAGCTTCTAAAACGCACGGCGGAAGAGCAAAGTGTCTGCAGCGTCTCGTCAGGCTAGATTTGCCTGTTCCGAGAACTGTTGCCTTGTCGTTCCAGTCTGTTCATGCAATTGCAGCAGGCCGATTACCAGAAATGGCAACATTGCTTGCACCTTTTGGTGAGAGCCCGCTTTTGTGTGTGAGGCCGTCTTCTGAAGATCCTGATTGGGGTGGGCCTGGCGCAATCCTCAATATTGGTATGAATGACGCCCTATATGTCGAGTTTTGTGATGTTTTGGGGCCGGAGGCCGCTGCGCAAATCTATCTCCGCTTCGTTCAGGCCTATGCGATACATGTTGCCAGGCTAGACCCTGACTTGTTTGAGGGGATTGAGGCTGATGGCCAAGAAGGCTTGTCTGCCGCTCTAAAGGCCTACGAAGATGAGGCTGAGGAGCCGTTTCCGCAGGAGCCTTCTGTGCAACTTGCCGCCGTCTTGCGTTCTATGGCGCGAGCATGGGAAGGGACCACAGCGCGATTATTGCGCCAAGCAAAAGGTGCTCCTGCTGATGCAGGGTTGGGTCTTGTCGTTCAGCAGATGGTTTTTGGCATTGGGGCTGGTGAAAGCGGGTCTGGTGTTATCCAGCTCGTAGATTCCGCTACAGGGCAAGCTCAGATAACTGGGCGCTACCTGTCACAAAGCCAAGGGCGTGATGCTCTACAAAAGGGGGCTGCAGCGCTGTTCCTGGAAGTGGATGAACGCGGACCCTCCTTGGAGGAACTTGCTCCTGAGGCATTTTCCGCACTTAAGGCTTATACTGCATTGATGCGTGAAAAACTGCGTGAAGAAATGCAGGCTGAGTTTGCTGTAGAGAATGGTAAAGTACATCTGCTTGATGGCGTACGCATTTCTCGATCGGCGCGTGCAGCCGTTCGGATCGCAGTAGACTTGGCAAATGACAGGATCATTCCTCGCGAAGAAGCATTGTTGCGCGTCGAACCACGCGCTTTGAACGAGCTGCTACACAGACAGATTGACCCTCATGCAAAACGGGACCGTATCGCAACAGGAGTTGCAGCAAGTCCAGGAGCAGCAACTGGCCGTATTGTCTTTACGTCTTCCGAAGCACAGGCCAGCGCCGCAAGAGCCGAGCCTTGCGTCTTGGTGCGTCGGGAAACATCACCTGAAGATATCCGGGGAATGCATGTTGCAGTCGCAGTGCTGACAGAGCGGGGCGGGATGACAAGCCACGCGGCAGTTATTGGACGTGGTATGGGGCTCCCTTGCGTTGTTGGAGCGTCAAGCCTGGTGTTCAACCTTCAAAAAAAGACACTGACATCTTCGGATGGCCGCGTGTTTAAAGAAGGGGACACTATAACGGTTGATGGGACCTCTGGAGATGTATTGGTTGGCGAACCCGCTATGCTCGAGGCGACTCATGATGATGCTTTTCTAGAGTTAATGGAGTGGTCTGACGCGGCACGTGATATTGGAGTGCGGGCGAACGCAGATACACCAAATGATGCTATAACTGCTCGCAATTTTGGTGCGGAAGGTATTGGCCTCTGCCGAACAGAACATATGTTTTTTGAAGCCGATCGTTTGACACCAATGCGGGAAATGATCTTTGCGGATAAGCCACAAGACCGTCGCGCTGCGCTCGAACGTCTTTTGCCAATGCAGCGCGATGATTTCACCGAGCTGTTTCGTATCATGCAGGGAAAACCTGTATGTATTCGATTGCTTGATCCTCCACTCCACGAATTTTTACCCCACGATAAAGTTGGGTGCAGAGAGCTTGCCGAAGCTTTGGACCTACCTTTGTCTGATGTGACGCGCCGTGTTGAAGCACTCGGCGAGTACAATCCTATGCTGGGTATGCGTGGGGTCCGTTTGGGTGTGACCGTTCCAGAAATTTACGATATGCAAGCGCGAGCCATTTTTGAGGCAACGATCGCCGCCAGTCGAGATGGTGACCCAGTTGTGCCAGAAATCATGATTCCCCTGGTGTCTGCGATGCGCGAGGTTGAACTTGTCAAAACGCGCATTGATGCTGTGGCTGCCGCCGTGCGTACAGAAACAGGCGAAGATTTCGAGTTTCGTTTGGGTGTGATGGTTGAGACGCCGCGAGCAGCTCTGAGAGCAGAAGAAATCGCCCCATATGTTTCCTTTCTAAGTTTTGGAACAAACGATCTTACTCAAATGACTTATGGATTGTCGCGAGATGATGCCGGGCGATTTATGTCTACTTACGTTCAGCAGGGAGTTTATCCAGAAGATCCGTTCCACACGTTGGATATTGAAGGTGTCGGTGAGCTTCTCGAAATTGGAGCGACAAGAGGACGTAAAGCCGAGCCTGACCTTGTTCTTTCTATTTGCGGGGAACACGGGGGAAACCCTGAATCGATTGCTTTTTGTAGAAACGCGGGCTTCAATTATGTTTCTTGTTCACCGTTTCGCGTGCCTGTGGCTCGATTGGCTGCAGCGCAGCTCGCGTTGCGGGACAAGATAGGGTAGGCACTTCCCACTCAAACGCTAAATGACTGGTTGGTTTTTGTGATCGGCGTAAATCCGCAACATCACGATGCCACGCGTGAGCCAGTGAACTTGCGTCATTGTTGCAAACCGCTTAAAAATCGGCCGGTCTTTCATGAGACCATGATATTATTAGGAGGCCTGCGGATGCTGAGGCTTGTCTGTGCTATTGCTCTGGGTGCCGTTTTAGGTCTCCCTGCTGCGGCTGATGTTTCTATTAAGCGCTTGTTTGATAGAGAGCAAAAATCACTTAATGCTATTCCTCAAGATCGTTTGGCAACTCTTCTAGAAAGATCAAACGAAGCCAAAGCCTCCTACGGAGGAGTTAATTATACTCACGAGTGGCTCTCCAATCAGCCTCGGGCAAGTGGTGGCAAAGAATGGCGTTGCCTTGCAGAAGCACTGTATTTTGAGGCGCGTGGTGAGAGTGTGAAAGGGCAGTTTGCCGTTGCCGAAGTTATCATGAACCGTGTGAAAAGCGCTCGATATCCTGATACTATTTGTGGGGTGGTTCACCAAGGAACAGGACGAAAATATGCTTGTCAGTTCACTTACACGTGTGATGGCAATGCAGAAATCATTTCAGAGCCAAAGGCTTTTGAGCGCGTAGGAAAAATTGCCAAAGTGATGGCAAAGGGGGCAGAGCGCCCCTTAACGAAGGGTGCTACGCACTATCACACGAAGTCAGTCAATCCACGTTGGGCTAGTAAATTCCCTCGGACCGCAACGATTGGGTATCATCATTTTTACAAGCAGCCCAAACGCATTTCCAGCAACTGACGCGATGCTAAGCGGTTATGTGTGTTCGCTTGGGGTTTACCTGACGTCTGTGCAGTGTATAGGCGGGACAAGCCTAATTTGGGGAGCCCAGCACTGTGAGTAGCGAAATAGCACAAGCTTTTGATCATCCTGACGCGCGGTCGCGGGCGACTTTGCTCGATTCGCCTTTGGACCGTATTTCGCTACGAGATCATATTGTTGATGTCGAAATCGGCGCGTTCCAAGCCGAGCGTGGAACGACGCAGCGAATTAGCTTTAATGTCGTGGTTGAGGTTTTGCCAACAAGTGATGATGTTGACGATGATGTCGATAAGATACTGTCTTATGACAAGGTCACTGAAGCGATCACAATTGCGCTTAGAGAAGAACGCCTAAATCTTCTTGAAACCTTAGCGGACCGTGTCGCCGAGCGTATTCTATGGGAACCTCAAGCACAGCGCACTTTTGTACGAATTGAGAAACTCGATCGTGGTTCTGGAGCGCTCGGTGTTGAAATCGTACGCTCAAAGTCCAAGCAGAATGTTGTTTGCTCAGAAGAGACAATTGTAAGACCGACAGTTATTTTTCTGACCAATGAGGCAATTGAATCTGCTCATTTGAAAGGGTGGATTGATCAACTTGAAGCAACTCCTACGCCCACTCTCATTTGTGTTGGTGCGCCTCAAGTTGCTACACCAAAAGCCCAAGCAGCTTTGGCGCAGCGTAGGATAGAACTGTTGGCGATCGAGCAGAATGCGTGGGTCTTAGCAGCCAATGAAACACGTTGTGTCGTTGTGGAGACAAGAACAGAACTTGATTGGGCTATGAAAAACGCTCAAGTGAGTGTTTGGGCTCCATCAAAGATTGTCCTTGATGCGGTAGACGGGCCCTCAAGCGATGTGAATGATGCTCTCGATCTTGCGCTGTGGTTTGCGCAAGAAATGGAAGCCGAGCGTTTTATTGCCGTTGGTGAAATTGTGAACCCTGTGAATTCTTCTATGAAAGTTGACTTGCGAAAAGTGACCGAAGTCGAGCTGTAAGCCTAGATCGAGTTAGTGGGTTTGTGTAGAGATAGAAAATGAGCATATACTATTATCGGCCATTGGTTCAAACAGGCTCTGAACGGCCTCAAGGCGCTTTGCCTCTTGCTGGTGGTATCTGTTGGTTTACGACTGTCGAATTGCTTGAACGGAACAAGCCGTCCGTTTTTGTTCCAGCATCGAGGCTACCAGATGACGTATTGAAGAGACTTACGGCAGCGCGGAAAGAAATTTGTGGGCTAACATTTGAAACCCCGAGGCTCATGGGAATTTTGAACGTAACGCCAGATAGTTTCAGCGATGGTGGGCGCTTCAATGGCGCTGCAATGTCTCTTTTGCATGCGAAAGATATGGTCGAAGCGGGTGCTGACATCATTGATGTTGGTGGCGAAAGTACTCGACCTGGTGCGGTAGAGGTTCCAAGAGAAGCTGAAATCGCGCGGACTGCGCCTGTGATCCAGGCACTCAGAGGTATTTTGGATGTGCCGATCTCCATCGACACACGCAAGGCAGCAGTTGCTGAGGCGGCCTATGATGCCGGTGCAAACATGGTGAATGACGTGTCTGGCTTTACGTTTGACTCCGCACTCGGTCCTTTTTGCGCATCAAACGATCTGCCAGTTTTTGTGATGCATTCGCAAGGTGAGCCTGAGACGATGCAAAACAACCCTATTTATGAAAATGTAATTTTCGATGTGTATGATTTTCTCGAAGCGAGAGTGGATGCTTTGGTCGCGGCTGGGATAGCACGTGAACGTATTGTCATTGACCCGGGAATTGGGTTTGGAAAAAAGATCGAGCATAATCTTTCCTTGATGTCTAACTTGAGCATTTTTCATGGGCTCGGTTGCGCCATATTGTTGGGCGTATCACGCAAGGGCTTTATTCGCACGATTGGTGGCGGTGAAGAACCTAGTGCACGCATGCCTGGTTCCGTTGCTTTAGCTTTGGCGGGTGTCTCCCAAGGGGTACAGCTGCTCCGTGTACATGATGTTTTTGAGACGAAGCAGGCACTGCAACTTTGGTTGGCAGTCATAAAAGGAAATTTACGATGACACGAGAGCTTTTTGGAACAGATGGTGTGCGCGGAACGGCAAACACTTACCCGATGACGGCTGAGATGGCTCTGAAAATAGGCGCTGCGGTCGGTCGTTACTTTCGCAAAGACAGTTCTGTCGCGCATCGGGTGGTGATTGGTAAAGATACGCGTCTCTCTGGCTACATGTTCGAAAGCGCTCTAACGGCGGGTTTGACGAGCACAGGTATGAACGTATTGTTGCTTGGTCCAATTCCGACGCCTGCTGTTGGCCTGCTGACAACTTCGATGCGGGCTGACTTGGGTGTGATGATTTCTGCTAGCCACAACCCTGCTGTCGACAATGGAATAAAGTTTTTTGGGCCAGATGGTTTTAAGCTCTCTGATGAGGCTGAACTCGAAATAGAAGCATTGGTGCAAGCTGGCGTAGAGCCTGCTCAATCACGCAATATTGGACGGGCCAAGCGAATTGATGACGGGCTTTTCCGGTATATTGAAAGAGTTAAGTCGACTTTCCCCAACGGTATGCGGCTGGATGGCATAAAGGTTGTCATCGATTGCGCTCATGGCGCGGCTTATAAAGCTGCACCAGAAGTTCTTTGGGAGCTGGGCGCCGAAGTTATTACCGTCGGCACGTCTCCAAACGGTTTCAACATCAACCAAAATTGTGGTTCAACGCAGCCGCGTGTGGCAGCTGAAGCGGTTGTTTCTAATGGCGCTGATTTGGGTATTTGCCTCGATGGAGATGCTGATCGTGTGCTCTTAATTGATGAAACAGGTGCAGTGGCTGATGGCGATCAAATTATGGCACTTTTTGCGTCTCGATGGGCGCGCGAGGGGAGCCTGAAAGGCAATTCTTTGGTCGCGACCGTAATGTCAAATTTAGGCCTCGAGCAGTTTCTCGGTGGTGAAGGCATTGGGCTAGAGCGGACAAATGTAGGCGATAGGTACGTTGTGGAACGCATGCGTAGCGGCGGGTTTAATCTTGGTGGCGAGCAATCAGGTCATATCGTGATGACTGATTATGCCACGACAGGTGATGGCTTGATGGCCGCACTCCAATTTCTTGCGGCATTGGTGCAGTCTGGTCTTCGCGCGTCTGAGCTGGCGAATGTTTTTGAGCCTGTACCGCAATTGTTAAAAAACGTTCGGTTTGAAAAAGGTCAGACACCTCTTGATGATGAAGCAGTTCAAACGGAGATATTGCGTGTGGAAAGCGTACTTTCTGGCCGCGGGCGTCTTTTGATACGCAAATCGGGCACGGAGCCGCTGGTTCGTGTTATGGCAGAGTGCGAAGATGAAGGGCTGCTTCATCAATCTGTTGATGCGATCGTATCGGCAATTGAGGCCGTACTCTAGGAGCGATTAAAGAGCCGAGTAAGAGCGCCATATTGTGTCAAGCCAACGCCAAGTAAGATAAGCATGAGTGACAGAATTAGACTGCTGGGTAAGGCCTCTGACAGGACTAAGGCTCCCAAAAGAACCGACCAAATTGGAACCTGATAGTTTGTTAGGCTCATGAACACGGGGCCCGCTGTTCTGATTACCCAAACACGCAAAAAATTTGCACCAGCTGTTGGAATTAAGCCCAGAAAGGCTAATATCAGAAGGGTTCGGCTGTCAGGTAATTCAGGCAAGCCTTCGCTCGCGTAGGCGACGGGTATGACGATTAACGAACCAAAGACAAGAGGGACTGCGGCAAGACCTATGGGATCCACTGCCGGCAGACGGCGCATTACAATTGAGCTTACTGCATAGCACGCGGCAGCCCCTAAGCAGGCAAGACGCCCAAGTGTTTCCAGTTCTGAGCCAGTAGATGTAAACGCGTTTCCACCGATCAAGATAACCACTCCGCAAAAACCGACTGTCAGCCCAAGGGTTTTCCTTAATGTCATTCGCTCGCCGGCAACCAAAAAATGGGATAATGGAAGAACCAAGAGTGCGACGGCCGCCATCGAGACACCTGCGAAGCCCGAAGTTACATATTGTAACCCCCAACTTAGTAGCATGAAGGGGAGTGCAGAGGAGGCTATCCCGACAATTATGAGGGAGCCCCATGCTTGATGTGAGCTCAGCCAAAGCTTCCGGCCCAAAATGCTCCAAATGACAAGCGTCAAGAGCGTCGCAAACCCGATGCGCGCCGCAGCAATCCAGAATGGTGTCATTGTTTGCAACGCCAGCTCGATTACTAAAAATGTTCCGCCCCAAACAAAGCCTAGAAGCAAAATTGAAAGCCAGCTGATGGCCGTAATGTTTGGGCTGTCTGACATTCTTTTCCTTTTTGAGCAGAGCAAGCGGCTCTCGGTTGATGCGCATCGAACTGTCTAAGTGTTTAGAGCAAAAAAGGCGCCGCAATGGGCGCCTTTTTCGATAGTAGGATTTGCACCCTTTAGTTCTTTTCTTTGTCGACCATTTTCCCGGCAGAAATCCAAGGCATCATGCCACGCAATTTCGCCCCGGTTTCTTCGATCATGTGCTCGTCGTTGGCACGACGTGATGCTTTGATCGTTGGCTGCCCAACGGCATTTTCAAGCATGAAGTCACGAACAAATTTACCTTGCTGGATGTCTTCTAGCACAGCTTTCATGCGGGCTTTGGTTTCGTCGTATTTCAAGATCCGTGGACCAGTGACATACTGACCATATTCAGCAGTGTTTGAGATTGAGTAGTCCATGTTGGCGATGCCGCCTTCATAGATCAAGTCTACGATCAGCTTTACTTCGTGCAAGCATTCAAAGTAGGCCATCTCAGGCGCATAGCCAGCTTCAACGAGTGTTTCAAAACCACAACGGATCAATTCTACAAGACCGCCGCACAAAACTGCCTGCTCACCAAATAGGTCTGTTTCGCACTCTTCACGGAAGTTAGTTTCGATAATGCCCGAGCGGCCCCCACCGATGGCGGAGCAATATGATAGACCAATCTCGAGAGCTTTTCCTGAGGCGTCGTTGTCAATGGCCACAAGGCATGGCACGCCGCCGCCTTTGGTATATTCACCACGCACAGTGTGTCCTGGGCCTTTAGGTGCCATCATGATCACGTCTACGCCTTCTTTTGGCTCAATCAAGCCGAAGTGGACATTGAGGCCGTGAGCAAAGGCAATCGCCGCACCCGGCTTGATGTTGTCGTGGACGTATTTCTTGTAAGTTTCGGCCTGAAGCTCATCAGGCATTGTGAACATGATCACATCACACCAAGCGGCAGCTTCAGCAATCCCCATAACTTTGAGGCCTTCACCTTCAGCTTTTTTTGCTGAGGCAGAACCTTCGCGCAGGGCAACAACAAGGTTTTTGGCGCCGCTGTCGCGTAGGTTCAGCGCATGTGCGTGACCTTGTGAACCGTAACCAAGGATGGCTACTTTCATATCTTTGATGAGGTTAATGTCGCAATCGCGGTCGTAGTAAACGCGCATGGTGTGTTCCTTTTGTGCTTCGAAAATGTTAGTTCTAGCTTACCTACACTTGAATTGATCAGGCTGCCAGATTTGATTGAAAATTGTCTATTTTTAGTATATTTATGCTCTGATTTATAAATTTATGGATTTTTTATGCTTGATGATGTGGATCGCCGTATCCTAAGGCAATTTCAAGCAGCGCCCGATGTGTCGATCGCTGAACTTGCTGACCGCTGTTCTTTAACAACAGCAAGTTGTTGGCGGCGGCTTGAAAAGCTGGAAAGTAGCGGTGTAATTCTTGGCCAAGAGGTCGTCGTTGATTGGCAGGCGCTTGGTTTTGCGGTGGAGGTCAGCCTGCGCATTACGCTTGATAAGACCCAAACAACAGCATTTGATGAGTTTCTGGCGAAGGCGCGCACTGTTCCTGAAGTTTTAGAAATTCAGACGTTCTTGGGGAGAGTCGATGTTCGACTTTTGGTGATCGCGCGAGACATGACGCACTATCAGGAAGTCTACCGCTCACGTATTCTTTCACTCCCGCATATAGCAGATATCGAAGCGCTTATGCATGTCGCTAGGATAAAGTCTCAAGAGGCTTTGCCAGTATGATTGAGGTCGACGAGATAGATCGAAAAATTCTGCGCGCTTTGGTTCGTGACGCAAGCAAGAGCAGCAAGTCTCTCGGGGAAGAGTTGGGGTTGTCTCAGCCAGCTGTTTGGCGACGTATCAAGCGCCTCAAGGACAACGGTGCGATTGTCGGGAGGCGGTTGCGACTTGATCGTGAAAAACTTGGCTTAGGCGTTATGGTGTTTCTTGGGGTGAAACTTGCGGCTAAGGGGCGGGTCAGTCTCGAGGATTTTGAACGAGCAGTTTCAGCCATTCCTGAAGTCGTCAGTGTGGAGCATGTTCTTGGGCTTTACGATTATCGGCTCAAAGTTGTCGCACGTGATATTCCCGATTTTGAACGAGTGTTAAGGCGCCGTATTATGACTCTTCCAGGCGCAGGCCAAGTGGAAGCAAATGTTCTTTTGAGTGAAGAGTATAGATACGGTCCGCTATAGGGCACAGAACAGGCTGGTCGGAGTGGTGTCTTGTTGCTAGGAAGGCTGAGAAGCTTCAAAATTGGAGGCCAATATGGCATTGCTCAAAACAGTTGACCCTGAAGGACTCGATGAATTTTCAGTGGTTTTTACCGACCGCTCGCTAAATCATATGAGCGCTCGCTTTAGAGGGGTCATGACAGATATCTCGGCAATGCTTAAAGATGTTTATGCTGCTGATTCCGTTGCGCTGATCCCTGGCGGAGGTACATTTGCGATGGAGGCTGTTGCGCGTCAATTCGGAGCTTCGGCGCATGCACTTGTCGTCCGGAATGGTTGGTTTTCCTTCCGCTGGAGTCAAATCTTTGACGCTGGTAACTTTGCTTCTGAGGTAAGTGTCTATAAAGCCCGTCAGACTGGAAATGGTGCGCAAACGCCCTTTGCACCTGCTCCGATCGAAGACGTTGTCGCTGCCATTCAAGATACAAAGCCAGATGTTGTGTTCGCGCCGCATGTTGAAACGTCGGCGGGGCTTATACTGCCCGATGACTATATTAACGCTATGGCGAAAGCCGCGCACGATGTCGGAGCACTTATGATTCTTGATTGCATCGCATCTGGCTGTGCGTGGGTCGATATGAAAAAGACTGGTGTGGATGTTCTAATTTCGGCGCCCCAGAAAGGTTGGTCAGCCTCCCCGTCGGCAGGCCTTGTGATGATGTCGCAAAGGGCTGTGGAACGGCTTGAAAAGACAACTTCGGATAGCTTTGCAATTGATTTGAAAAAATGGCGTGACATCATGAAGGCGTATGAAAGTGGAGGGCATGCCTATCATGCCACGATGCCAACGGATGCGTTGGTGATGTTCCGTGACACAATGGTTGAAACACGTGATTTTGGCTTCGACAAGTTGGAAGAGGCGCAGTGGGCTCTGGGGCAGGGTGTTAGGGAGATGTTAAAGGCGAAAGGCATTAATTCGGTCGCAGCAGATGGATTTGGCGCTCCTGGGGTTGTTGTAAGCTATACCAACGATCCGGACATTCAGAATGGTAAGAAGTTTTCCGAGGAGGGTATGCAAATTGCAGCTGGCGTGCCTCTTGCTTGCGATGAACCTGAAGGCTTTATGACCTTCCGTCTTGGCCTATTCGGCCTAGACAAACTATATGATGTGGAAGGCACATTAGCGCGTTTGAAAACGGTCATAGACAAGGTTCTCTAGTCTTTAGCGCCCAGGCCTACTTTCATTAAGGATTTGCGCAGTGGAGAAAAGCCGTAAATTAGATTGAGGCCTAATGCCCTGATATCGCGCAGCGGTCTGGAAGACAGCATCGATGCTCGGTTCAGGGCATCAATTCCCAAAAAACGCATGCGAACGTCGGGATGGCGTGACCTGTGGTATTTTGTGAGCATCGTACTGTCGCCGATCTCACTTGGAGAGGCTTTGGCTAACTCATAGAGCGATTTGACGTCATTTAATGACATGTTGAGGCCTTGCGCTCCGATCGGAGGGACGACATGGGCCGCTTCCGCTATCAGAGCAGTTCGTTCAGCCGACATTGCTTTGGCATATTGGGAGATAATTGGCCAAGCTGTTCTTGGGCTGTTCAGTGAAAGTGGCCCCAGCAATAAGCAAGAGCGCTCATTCATCGCTTGCTCGAAGTCTTTAACTGAAATTTTTTGAAGACGTAGAGCTTCAGGACTTCGCTCCATCCATACGATTGCAGAGGCCGGTGATCCTTCGTGATCTGGCAATGGCACCATAGTGAAAGGGCCACCTGACCTGTGGATTTCGGTGGAAACATTCTTGTGTGGGATTGGATGTGTTACGGTGAATGCAAGCGCGTGCTGACCATACCGAACAGTTTTTGTCTCAATTCCGACAGCCTTTCGTACAGCTGAATTGCGCCCATCAGCTGCAATAAGAAGCTTTGCTTCTAGGCTATCACCATTGGATAGTGCGATTTTGGCGCAATCATGTCGCGTGAGAACACCTTCGACTGCGACACCCGTCAAAAAGGTTATGTTCTCTAGTTCACTAATTTTTATAAGGCATTCCCGCCGCAGCAGCCAGTTTGGAAAATTCCAACCAAATGGTAGGTCAGAGATATCGCTTGCGTCGAACTCAGATCTTATGCGTGGTTCTGACTTATCGCCCCCAGCATCAATAATTCGCATAATTTGCAATGGCGATGCAAAGGGCTGAAGACGTTCCCATAGGCCTATTTCGAGGAGAAGCTTTCGCGCAGGCTGCAAAAATGCGGTTGAGCGCATATCGGCATCTTGGCATAGCTTATTTGTAACGGGAGCAGTCGGATCCACACAAACGGTTTTATATCCAAGCGAGGCAAAGCTGATAGCTGCGATCATCCCAGCTATGCCACCTCCTGCGACGCAAACATCCGTTTGACTTACCGACATCTCAGCGTTCCTTCTACCCTATCCTACGATAGCTTGCGGTGGGGTGGTTTCCAAGCGCGCTAGCCGCGTGAAATCAGCACAAGCAAGAACATCAGTATTGGGACAAGACAAACCGCAGGTAAGAACAGCGCTGGTAGGCCCCACTTGGCTATCGCTAAGCCCCACGTGATCAAGGCCATAAAGGTAATGGAGAGAATAACGCGTGTATTGCGGCGCTCGGTCGTTGTGCAAGTGTGGTCGATTTGTGAGGGTTGTGTCATTCTGAACTCCATAAGGTATAGTCGGAGTACATCTATGCGATGCTTTTCTGCGGTAAAGGCGCAGAATGACGCAGTTGGGCACATCTCAGCTCAGTTTTGCTAGGAACGCTGAGATGTCGTCGGTGTGATGCATAATGTGAGGAGCAGGGCTGGAAGTTGGGGCAACGTGAACAGTACGCATACCAAGCGAATGCGGTACTTTAAGATTTCTGCAATCATCTTCAAACATTGCAGATTTTTCAGGTACTAAGCCGGCTTTTCGAAAAACTATTCTATACGCTTCTATATTTGGCTTTGGCGCATAGTCTGCGTGTTCAATTCCAAAAATATCGTCAAACAAAGCATTTAGTCCGCGGGCCTGTAGTACTTTCTCAGCATATGGCTTGCTGCCGTTGGTATACACTATTTTGCGTCCTGGAAGGTTGGCAATGCGGTCTCTTAAAAGAGGGTCGGCCTCAAGTGAAACAAACGAAATGTCATGAACCTCCCGTAGATATGGTTCTGGCTCCACTGCGTGATGTTTCATTAATCCTGCGAGTGTCGTTCCGTATTTCCCCCAATACTTTGCACGCAAATCGTTTGCTTCAGTCTGCGATACTTTGAGTGTTCTTACGATGAAGTTAGTCATCTTAATCTCAATTTGATCGAAAAGCCCCATTTCGACTGGGTACAGGGTCTGATCAAGATCAAAGACCCAAGTATCGATTTTTGAGAAAAGTTTGCGTGTCATCGACGTAGTGTTATGCAGGGTTGAATTAATGTGCAAGCGGTGCGTTGTTAGCCTAGTGACTTCGAGGTAAGTCCAGACTGACGATAGAAGGACGCGATATGAAAGAGCCAAAACCGAACCAAAAAGATGCATACGGTCTTATTTTGGAGGCGATTGATCGGGGGGTGTACCGTCCGGGTGATAGGTTGGTCGAGAACGAACTGGCCGAACGCTTTGGCGTGTCTCGCACCCCAATCCGTGAGGCATTGCAACGTCTAGAAACGCAATCCTTGCTAACACGTGACGGGCGTAGCCTGATTGTTGCCTCTCTTGACCACAACCAGATGGCCGAATTGTATTCTGTGCGTGCGGAGCTTGAAGGTTTGGCGGCTCAGCTGGCAGCCCGACACGCTACGGACGAAGAAATGCGAGTACTACGCGACATGATGGAAGAAGACCGTTTGTTGTTGGATGACCCGAATGCGCTCGCACAAGCCAATCGTCGTTTTCATAGGCAGATACATTTAGCGTCTCACAATAGGTTTTTAGTCCAACAGCTCAATCTGGTGCATCAATCTATGGCGCTTATGGCAACAACATCCCTCGCTGCAGAGGGACGCAGCACCAAGGCTCTTGAAGAACATGACATGATTGTCAAAGCCATTGAAGCACGCGATGAAGAGAAGGCACGAGAAGCTCTGAAGGCCCACATATCAAAAGCTTTTGTTACGCGCCTCAAACTTGATGCCGCCAAAACTAGCGGGTGACTCGTTACACTTTGCTCTGCGTGCGTTTTTGACAGAAAGCCCATGCTGGGTTTTGTCCCAGTAAAATGGCTTCACAATCAACTCGAACAAGGCCTTGTATGCGGCGAGTGCACCTAGTGGGTAGTAAAAATGCATGGTTGGGACCCAAAAGAACAGGTGCCGAAGCTCTGATTTTGAAACAGCTGTTGCGTTTATCAGTACGTTAATTAGCTCTATAGCCAGAAACGAGAGCCCTAAGACAACAAGAGTATTGTGAGAAACGAAAGCTTCCAGAGGGTGGGGAAGGCCAAACAAAACGAGCCAGAAACTCCACAATACAGGGGCTAGTACGAACTGTGACAATGCCGTTAAGAAATGTGCTTGAAAGCCAATAAAGCGCCAAGGACCAAGCTGTTTCAGCAGCTTTGATGGCTTTCTCATGTGGACAAGATAAGTGACCATGTACCCCTTGAGCCAACGAGAACGTTGACGAACCCATGGCCAAAGTCGACAATTTGCCTCTTCCCCAGTTCGCGTTGGGATTACATCTGTGCGATAGCCGTGCCGCGCAAGCCTGAACCCTAGGTCCGCATCTTCCGTTACATTGTGAGCATCCCAGCCCCCTAAAGCTTCGAGAACATCTCGCTTAAAAAATAGCGTTGTTCCACCTAGCGGTATTGCGAGGCCAAGGTTTGACATCCCGGGTAAAATCAAGCGAAACCAAGCTGCGTATTCAATTGTGAAGCACCGAGCCAGCCAGTTTTGTTTACTGTTATAGTAGTCCAATACGCCCTGTAAGCAGACAAGATCTGTGCCCGCTACGTGAAAGCGACTTGCCACCACTTCTAGCTGGTCGGGCGCTGGTGAATCTTCTGCATCCCAAATGCCGACAATATCACCCTTACAGAAGTCGAGAGCATAGTTCATCGCTCGTGGCTTCGTCTTTGGCGCACCTTCAGGAACTTCAATGACCCGCATCCATTGTGGAAAATTGTAGTCTGCCAATGCAGACTTAGTGAGCGCATCGTTTACTTCTACAATGAGATTTATATCAAGTAGTGCCTTGGGATAGCTCAGTGCGCTCAGCCGTTTCAGAAGATCTGAAACTATTTCTCGCTCTTTAAATAAAGGGATTAGTATCGAAATTGTTGGCAGCTGATCTTGAGGGCACGGAGGCGGTTTTTCATCGGGTTCAGTAGAGACTTCGGCGACATAGGCTGAGAGGCGCATGATGGCTGAGATAAATAGGGTTGCTATCGCCCAAATAGAAAAGAGCCCTAAGATGACATGGGGGAATATCGCGACCAACATTAAGAGCGCCGATATTCCAAACAGTGTCATCGCCAACCTTCGCCGGCTCGTGTGTACTTCCCATGTTCTACAGCTTTCGCTTTCGGATACGCGCGTGGAGGCTCGAGAGACTAAGGTTCCATTGTGATAGTGGATCAACCAGTCAAAAATCGCGTCATGCTTTGCGATGCCGATTTCAAACTGGCTAGGATCAACATCGACGTGAGAGAGAAATGAGCTGTAGTTCTCGTGGTTTGCGCAGAGCAGTACAGTTTTATCTGCTTCTTTTTGCCATGGCAGCACCCCGAAACGCAAAAGCAAAGCGGGGTCAAATAGAGTTGCTATACTTGGATCAGGGGGCGTCTTTACGATATCGACTATTCCAAGCTTTAAGAAACGAGCACTCGCTTGGGAAATTGTGTTTTTGTTTAGTCTACCCGTGGATTCAAGAGAGCTGATAACCGAGCAATTAAGACGCATGCTTTCGGTGCGGGCCTCTAAAAGCTCTCGAGAGGAAATGTATCCAGCCGAAACTAAAAAACGCCCAAAGCTCGACGGGGCTTCACATCCGTTATGTCTAGAGATGTACATACTGATTACTCTGAAAACGCAAAACTAACGTTCATAGAGTATTCAAACTTGGTTAACTTGATGTTAATCAAGTCTTAACAGTGGGTTAACGTGAGCTACCTCTGTTAAGACTTTGACATGTAATCTGCGAATTTTTCAAAAAGATAAAAGCTGTCTTGAGGACCAGGGCTTGCTTCTGGATGGTGTTGAACTGAGTAGACTGGTCTTCCATCAAGAGCGATCCCACAATTTGAACCATCAAACAATGAGACATGAGTTTGTCTTACGCCTGAGGGAAGAGACTGGGCATCTACTGCAAAGCCGTGGTTCATCGAGGTGATTTCGACCTTGCCTGTTTCTAAGTCCTTTACAGGGTGGTTTGCGCCATGATGACCGTGATTCATCTTTATCGTTTTCCCACCCAAAGCTAGTGCAAGCATCTGGTGGCCAAGACAAATTCCGAACACCGGTAGGTCTGTTGTTTCAAGAATTTCCTTGATCATGGGAACAGCGTAGACGCCTGTCGCTGCAGGATCGCCAGGGCCATTTGAAAGGAAAACGCCATCAGGATTGTGGGCCAGAATGTCTTGAGCAGTCGCATCGGCTGGAAGCACTACCACTTCGCAGCCAGTGGAAGCGAGGCACCGCAAAATGTTGCGCTTTGCACCGTAGTCAATCGCGACGACTTTATGCTTTGGTTCGGTTTGGGTTTGGTAGCCTTCAGGCCAAGCCCAGCGCATTTCGTCCCACCGGTAGGATTGTGAGCATGTAACCTGCTTTGCAAGGTCCATGCCTTCCAAACCTGCAAAATCACGAGCAGCCTTAACGAGAGCATCTGTGTCAAAATTTCCGCTTTCGTTGTGCTCAAGCGCTACGTGCGGTGCTCCCTGCTGTCGGATCGCGCGTGTTAGTCGCCGGGTATCAACGCCGCCGATTGCAATGCGCTTGCGTGATGCAAGCCAGCTAGACAGAGTTTCGGTGGAGCGCCAGCTGCTGGGCGACGTGGGATCCCACTTTACAACCATTCCTTCCGCAACAGGCTCTGCTGTTTCATCGTCCTCGGCGTTTACTCCCGTGTTTCCGATGTGAGGAAAGGTAAACGTGACGATCTGCCCAGCGTATGAAGGGTCCGTCATTATCTCTTGATAACCCGTCATTGCAGTGTTGAAGCATAGTTCTGCTACGCATCGGCCTGTTGCCCCAAAGCCGTGGCCGTAAAAAATTGTTCCATCAGCAAGCGCTAGACATGCGGTTGGATGCGAGGGGGTTGCCTGCGCCATGTGAGTCACTCCGTCTGGTAAATTTGCGTAGTCCTACGTCTGGTGGGACCGAGGGTCAAGGGCTCATGCAGCGGTTGTCAGTCTCCTCGCATTTCGTTAATGTCATTTAGCTGCAATGCAACCAAAGCCAAGGGCCAATAACAGATGCGCGACGAGATCAATGCTGCTCTAAAGCAAGCGATGAAAGACAAAAATAGTAACCGACTGTCAACGCTACGCCTTATCAGTGCTGCAATTAAGGACCGTGATATTGCTGCCAGAAGTGATGGTAATGATGCTAGAGTAAGCGATGAGGAGGTCCTTGCGATCTTAGTAAAGATGGTCAAGCAACGCCAAGAGAGCGCTAGGGTATATGAAGAAGGAAACCGGCTTGATCTTTCAGAACGCGAGCTTTCTGAGATTGTAATCATTGAAGAGTTTTTGCCTCGCCAACTCAGCGCAGAGAAGACCGAGGCTGTGATTGCTCAAGCGATTGCTGATACTGGTGCCGAGAGCATTCGGGACATGGGGAAAGTCATGGGTATCCTCAAATCCAAATACACGGGCCAGATTGATTTTGGTGCAGCGGGTGCGCTCGTAAAGGCCGCTTTGACCAAAAACTAATTACCACTACTAACCCTGAAGTACCGAAGTTCGATCTCATCAAACTATAACTTTGCACAACGCACGCTCGAGTGAGTGTGTGTTAATCAGTCGTTGATAGTTCCTTTCGCCATGTGAGCGGTCGCTCAAACATGGTGTTCGACCATAAATATTGGACGAAGAAAGGGAACGCATGAATAAAGTAGTTACAGATGGTGTGCTTTTAATGCCGCCAAAATTCGCAGCAGGGCTTGGTGTCTGGTCAAGTCAGGACGGAACACCTGGTTCGGATACATATGCGAACAATTTGAATGCGGCTATTGTCCCCGCAGACTCAGACTTTGGTGGATGTCTAGAGCTCGTAAAGACGGAGCCAGTTCAGGCATTGCGATATATGGGTGAAACCCCCCTTCTTCCTGAGTGTTACCTTCAGGTTCGCGTGAAAGTAAAAGCGGTCAGTGGACCCTTTCCGGCTGTGCGTATCGCAGCATGGGCTGGAGGGATTGGTGGGGCTCATGTGACAGGGGTTTTAGAGTATGGTCCCGCTATTGCGTTGGATACATATGGCGAGGTGGTCGAGGTCAGTGCTATTATAGGACCAGGCAATCGTGGTGGCGTCGATATGGTGTGGGGCGCACAGGCAACCTATGCGCATATTGGTCTGGATATTCTCGGAACGACAGGCGGAGTCGTCCGGATTGACGATGTAATTGTGGAAGACATTACAGCAGTCTTTATGCGCAACATGCTTGCGAGTGTTGACGTGCGAGATTTTGGTGCCGTGGGGGATGGCGTTTCAGATGACTTGGCTGCGTTTGAAGCAGCTGATGCCGCCGCTGAAGGGCGGACAGTGATCGTTTCTAAGGGCACATATTTCTTGGGTGACAATATGACGTTTGAAAGCCGAGTCCGATTTGAAGGAACTGTCACACTTGATGATGCGCATGTTCTCGCTTTGACAAAAAATTTCGATCTGCCAGCTTACATCGATGCTTTTGGCAACGAAGAGCAGGCCTTTAAAAAAGCACTTCAAGCCTTGTTTGATTCATCCGATCACGAATCGCTCGATATGGATGGACGGCGCATAAGGATTGACACACCAATTGATGTTCACAGCGTCATTGGGCGTGATCGTTATTCGACCCGACGCCACATCCACAATGGCCAATTTGACGTTTCCCCAGGCGCGGCATGGGATACCGAGGTGTTTTCAGCGCAAGGTACATATTCAAACTCAAACAGTTTCAAACTCACAGGTGTTACAAATATCGCAAGCATACCTGTTGGATCATTGGTCGAAGGCAATGGAGTCGGCAGAGAGGTATATGTTCGATCAAAGAATGTTGCGGCTCAAGAGTTAACACTCTCGCAGCGACCTTTCGATGCTGAGGGTACGCAAAACTACACGTTTCGCCGCTTCAAGTATGTTCTGGATTTCAGTGGCATGGAGGATCTTGATCGGTTTTCGATCAAAGATGTCGAGTTTCGTCTTCAGGGAGAGGCGAGTGGAATTCTACTTGCCCCCACTGGGCTGATTTTTTCTGTAGAAAACTGCTTTTTTACAGGCCCGAAAGACCGAGGGATTACAAGCCCGGGGGAAGGTTGTCAGGGTCTTCACGTCGATCGATGTCAGTTCCTGTCAGACGAAAATAATGTACCTGCACAAGACCGAGTTTCGATTGCGATGAACGCCAATGGCAATGATATAAAGCTGCGCAACAATCGTGTGGTTCGCTTTAAACACTTTGCCATTATTGCTGGCTCTGGCTCAATTATTACAGGAAATCACTTCTTCCAAGGGGACGGGGTTTCCAATGGCTTACGTCTCGCTGGAATCGTGCTGACTGGAACAAACTGTCGCGCAACAGTTGATGGAAACTATATCGATAATTGCTTTATTGAGTGGTCGAATGAGCACGACGATGAGCCAGAGTTCAATTCAGAATTTTCGTTTAGTCAGCTCAATATTTCCAACAATATTTTTCTAGCAAGTCATGTGGCGCCGTGGTTCAGCTATATTATCTTAAAGCCGCATGGGGCTGGGCATTTTATCAATGGCCTAAATGTCCAAGGTAACTTTTTCCGAATTATCGGAGGGACTATTGAACGTGTGGAGCGTATTGATACGAGCTTTGCCGACACTAATTTTAGCAGGATGAGGAACATCACCTGGCGAGACAATATGTACAATGCTGTTGATGTGGCCACTGTAAATCCGTTGATATCCACACACAGCCAAGAGACTGAAAGCGACAAGTGGATCGTATCTGGGAGCCCACAGCTACCTTTTGGGGGCTGGGCCCGCAAAGTTGAAGCGCTTGTCGCTGAAGGCCCCATTCGCAATGCAGTCAACGTCAAGCGATATGAAATGCCCTATGTTGACTTGGCTCAGGGGGCTGACAATGACACAATTCATGTCAATTGGAGCCAACCCGTGCGAGGGGATATTGTTATTTCCATGCGGATGGACACTCCGCTCTAGGCGTTTGTCTTCGGAGCGCTACCGTCGGGCGCTCCGAAGTTTAAAATTCTTTCCATATCCCGATTTTCAAACCGTACTCAGGCTCGCCAATCAAGTTTAGAGAGCCGCCAAGCTCCAAGTGGGTTGCGGAGCCCATCGGGATGGCAAGTGATGGCGCGAACCTCAAGAATTTGGGGTCACCTGCCTGTCGCCCGCTTTGCATCTGAAGAATGGTTTTGAAGCCCCCTGAAGAAGTGATGCCATATGTGAAGTCGGCCTTGAAGTCTGTCTTCTGGAGCCGAACATGGTGTTCGAACAACACGTCAATAGCCAACCAACCTGACGAATTGTGGTGGGCAAGCCCTCTCCCATAGAAAAGCCCTGGCCTAAGAATGAACTCTCCTGCGATTTCCCCAACTCCAAGTTCCGCCGCAAAATGATGCTTGTCTTTGAGTGCTAAAATTGGGTGGCGCAGAAAAGCGATAAGTTTGCTCTCTCCTGAAACGGAATGACCAAGATCAGCTCCAAAAGTGATGCTATCCGTCAATCCAAATTCCGAAAAATTACTGTAGTAGAAACTTGCGGGCTCAGTGAAGCTGGGGGCTGTCACTTGTAGAGATGTCATCGTGAAACCTTCTCCCTTGCTGCGCGACCAAGCGCCAGCATCGACAGTGCTGGCCAGCGCCAGAAAGAGAAAAAGGTAAAAATTCAACATAACAGGTCATCCATCGTTCATTTTGATTAAAATTAATGAAGGTTTGGTTAACACGCTTGAAGGGAAGCAATCGCGACTTATCTTGATAAAAACAGTAAGAAAGGTATTCGGATGAAGTGTCCTGTAGATGGTGAACTCCTAGTGATAACAGAGCGGAGCGGAGTCGAACTTGACTACTGTCCCCGCTGCCGCGGTGTTTGGCTTGATCGCGGAGAACTTGACAAGATTATCGATGTTGCGGCTGGCTCAAGTGCCTCTGCTCCGTTGGGTGGACCAGACACTCGGACGACTGCTCGTGAACAAAGTCAGCCATATCGTGAAGTTCGACGGGAGAACCCCCGAGAGGATGGTGGGACAAAACGCCGAAAAAAGCGGGGCGGGTTTGCTGACATTCTAGAGGATTTGTTCGATTTTGACTGACTTGGCACTCTCTTAAACCCCAAATGAGATCCTTCCCGCATTTGGGGAGGGTTTTGCATTTTGAGCCGTGCAATCGTTGCAAATTCGACTCAGAGCTTGAACTTAACCCGCTCACCACAAGGATACGTTTTTGACGGGCTTAAGATATGCCAGTTAGGCTCGAACCAAGGCAATAAGGAGAGTTTTTGATGAGAGTTATTCTGATTTTATCAACGATGACGGCCCTTTCCGGCTGTGGCGTGCCGTTTGTTCCGTTTATTTGATTTTGCGGCTCCCGTGACTGTGCGCGAGCATTTCTTGTTTTTGTAGGGCTATTTCGAGAAAATTCCGTCCCTCGATACAACAGTTCTTCTTAGGACGCCTCTTGTGTCGAGGGCTATCTCTGCAGATAATCAGTCTTGTTTTGTTTGGTACACGAAAGGAGTTTTTTATGCCTCGTTTTTTGGTGTCTATTTTATTGTGTGTGGTGATGGCCACGCCGACGATCGCTCAGGATTTGGTGGGCAGTTATGTTGCCTATATTGGGCGTGATGATCTCTACAGCTCGAAAGGCGTTCGCCTAACCGAACCTTGGCAAATATTGCGTCAAGACCGTGCAAATTACCACCGTTTTGGCATCCGCCAAAGGGGCGATGAAAGCGACAGCTTTTTCAACAACATGGAAAATCGTGGCATCATGGAACGCATGATCATGAATGGATCAATTGACAGTTCTGCTGCGCGTATTTTGCTTGAAGGGGGAGCCACTGTTTTTGTGCGAATTTATGGCAGTGGTAGTCGTGGCACGTCTGTTCATGTCACCGTTGTACGATAATGCTTCGTAGTTTTACCGCATAAAATAAGATCGCTGGTATTTCGCGTAGATAGGATTTGATAATCTTGCGGCGATTGGAGCCCTTAAGGGGAGGGCAGTCTGTTTTGTAATTTAAACGGAGAGCGCGTGCTGTCATGCTGGCGCGTAAAGCGTGATATTTATCTGTGACGATTATGAGCTGATCCCATTGAATACTGGGGTGCTGGTCTAATGCGCAGACAAAATTTTCTAAAGTTGTTTGCGCGTTTTCCTCCAATAGCACGTTTGAAGGATTGATCCCAAATGAGTAGCATATCTGCGCGGCAACATGTGCTTCGCTAGGTGGGTTTTGGCCTATTCCACCAGTCAATAAAATTCGATCCACCTGACCATCCAGATACAGCGCTGCGGCATGTTTGGCGCGCCGCTCAAGTGTGGGCGAGGCCAATCCATTGGGCCCTACGGCTGCGCCTAGCATGATTGCAGTGCGCATCTACCGCCCCCTACGTTTCACATTTCCACCCCGTTGCCCTGGCTTGCCAGCCGTTGAGCGGCCGCGTGCTTTGGTGGCTTCGGCGCCAGCGGCCTCAATGGCGGATTGGCGCGCCAAGGGGTCATCGTGGACGGCCAAATCGACGGCTTCGAGCCGTTTCACCTCGTCGCGCAGCCTTGCGGCTTCTTCGAACTCCAGATTTTCCGCAGCTTTGCGCATGTCGGTGCGCAGGCCGTCGAGGATTGCTTTGAGGTTGCTACCTTGCAGGGCAGGGTCGATCTGTGCGGTGACGCGGTTCATGTCGACATCGCCTTGGTAGAGGCCAGACAGGATGTCATCGACGTTCTTCTTCACAGTTTCGGGTGTGATCCCATGTTCAATATTATAGGCAATCTGTTTTTCGCGGCGACGGTCTGTCTCGCCCATGGCGCGCTCCATCGAGCCGGTGATTTTGTCGGCATACATGATCACGCGGCCCTCGGCGTTGCGCGCTGCGCGACCGATTGTCTGGATGAGCGAGGTTTCGGAGCGCAAAAAACCCTCTTTGTCGGCGTCCAGAATGGCAACAAGGCCGCATTCGGGAATGTCGAGGCCCTCACGCAGAAGGTTGATCCCGATCAGTACATCGAACGCGCCAAGGCGCAGATCACGTAGGATTTCGATCCGTTCGAGAGTGTCGATTTCAGAGTGCATGTAGCGCACACGCACACCTTGCTCATGCATGTATTCGGTCAAGTCCTCAGCCATGCGCTTGGTGAGGGTGGTGCAGAGCACGCGGTAGCCAGCGGCGGCCACACGTTTTACTTCATCGAGCAGGTCGTCCACCTGTGTTTCAACAGGGCGTATCTCGATCATCGGGTCCAAAAGCCCTGTGGGGCGGATCACTTGCTCGGCAAAGACCCCGCCTGACTGCTCAAGCTCCCATTTTGACGGAGTTGCCGAAACAAAGACGGATTGGGAGCGCATCGCGTCCCACTCCTCAAACTTCAATGGGCGGTTGTCCATGCAAGAGGGCAGGCGGAAGCCATGCTCAGAAAGCGTGAACTTGCGGCGGTAGTCGCCCTTATACATGCCGCCAATTTGGGGCACAGAAACGTGGCTTTCGTCGGCAAAGACGATTGCATTGTCTGGGATAAACTCGAAAAGAGTGGGGGGCGGCTCACCTGTCAGGCGACCCGTCAGATAGCGCGAGTAGTTTTCGATCCCGTTGCAGAAGCCTTGGGC
Organism: Lentibacter algarum; assembly: GCF_040580765.1. GTDB lineage: Bacteria > Pseudomonadota > Alphaproteobacteria > Rhodobacterales > Rhodobacteraceae > Lentibacter > Lentibacter algarum. The sequence goes on from NZ_CP158687.1 coordinate 712,150, forward strand.
CTCCATCATCTCAAGGTCAAAATTGGTCCGCTGCTCAAGGCGCTGGGCTTCGAGGAGCTTGCCTTCGTTCGTGAATTGATCCAGCCGCACGCGCAGCTCTTTTTTGATTTGCTGGATGGCTTGAAGGAGCGTTGGCTTGGGCGTCACGTAGTGTGAATTCGCGTAAACGCGGACTTTGTCCATGCTGCCGGCTTTTTCGCCTGTGAGTGGATCGATTTCTTGAATGCTCTCGAGCTCTTCGCCAAAGAAGCTGAGTTTCCATGCGCGGTCATCAAGGTGAGCGGGCCAAATCTCGAGGCTGTCGCCGCGCACGCGGAAGGAGCCTCGCTGAAAACCAGCATCGTTGCGCTTGTATTGCTGCGCCACGAGGTCGGCCATGACAGAGCGTTGGTCATAGCTTTCGCCCACGATTAGGTCTTGTGTCATTGCGCCGTAGGTTTCGACAGAGCCAATCCCGTAAATGCAGGAGACAGATGCCACGATGATGACATCGTCGCGCTCAAGCAAAGCGCGCGTGGCCGAGTGGCGCATGCGGTCGATCTGTTCGTTGATCTGACTTTCTTTCTCGATGAACGTGTCAGAGCGGGCGACATAGGCTTCGGGCTGGTAATAGTCATAAAAACTGACGAAATATTCGACTGCGTTGTCGGGGAAGAAGCCTTTCATCTCGCCATATAGCTGCGCTGCGAGGGTCTTGTTTGGGGCAAGGATAATCGCTGGGCGCTGAGTTTCTTCAATGACTTTGGCCATTGTGAATGTCTTGCCAGTGCCGGTTGCGCCAAGCAGAACTTGGTTGCGCTCGCCGTCCTTGATCCCTTCACTCAGCTCCGCGATAGCACGGGGCTGATCGCCTGCTGCGGTAAACGGGGTGTGCATCACGAAACGCTTACCACCTTCGAGCTTTTCACGGCTGCGCACATCACCTGAGGGGGCGTTTGTTAGGGCGGGGGAGGCATCTGTATGGACGTGGGGCATTCTGGGCGCTCGCGATTGGTGCAGTCTTCTAACTTGATGGATCGAGGGCAAATTGCAAGGCCAAGCGAGGTGCTTTCTCAGGTGTCTTTGGCGGACAAAGCATAAGGTTGCTTGCTTTTGTATCTTGCGGGACGGCGGCAAATCCTTGATAAACGAGCGCAAGTCAAAGGAGCTGGCCTCATGCGTGCACGTATCTACAAACCCGCCCGTAACGCGATGCAATCTGGTAGTGCGAAATCAAAGCGCTGGGTGCTTGAGTTTGCGCCTGCGTCGCCTCGCGAAGTTGACCCTTTGATGGGCTGGACGTCCTCAAACGATACGCAATCGCAAGTAAAGCTGCGCTTTGACAGCAAGGAAGCAGCGCTTGAGTATGCTCAAGAGAACGGCATTGAAGCAGTTGTATCCGAGCCTAAGACACGAAAAGCCAATATTCGCGCGGGTGGCTATGGCGAGAATTTTGCCACACACCGCCGCACAGTTTGGACGCACTGAGCCTTTTTGGGCGCTTTTTGTTGCGAAAATTCAGTTCAATAGCTAAGATTTACTCATAAAAACCAAGAAAATTGGTGATATGGGCAGTCAAATCGAGCGATCTCTCCGGCAAGGCAGCTGGGCGAGTGGTCAACATGAAACTATGGAAAAGCAGATCAGCGCGCTTGGGTGGCTGAGCTTTTTGGCGTCGTTTTGCCCGCTTCACCGCAGCTATCAGGGCGGTGCATTGGCAGAGCTCTTTATACCCGCGATCAACAATGACTGTGTGCGTTTTTTCAAGAATGATGCGGGGCAAATCTGCGCGGCGCTGATCTGGGCGCGCTTGTCAGACGACGTCAGTGAGCGGATGGTGTTTGAGCGCAAGCCGCCGCAGGCATCTGAGTGGACGAGTGGAAAAAACCTCTGGTTTCTTGATATTCTTGCGCCTTTCAATCACGGAACACTGATTGCCCGTCATATCGCGCGGCAGCCGCCTGACGGCCCGTTCTTCTTTGCGCGTTTGGGGCCCGATGGGCAGGTGCGTAAGATCGTGCGGGGGGATGCGAGCAATCGCAAGCAGCGTGTGAAAGCCTATTTTGTCGATGCAAATACGTCGCTAGGGGAGGGATTTTAAGTGGGTATCCCGTTGGCAGGCACAGGCAGTGTCACGGAGGACACGAGTGTTTCAGGCAGTGGACTGCTGACGGCGACTGGGGATGTAGACTACCTTTTTGGTTCGGACGCTGGCCAATGGACGGCGCAAACCATCACTGGTCTATATGGCAGTGCGCTCACGATTGATACAAACGGTGTCTGGACCTATACGGCGACCAACGCCAATGGAACGCTTCAGGCGCTCAATACAGGTGATACGCTGACGGAGGTCTTCACGGTTTCCTCGACCGGGGGCAACACGACAATCACCATAACGATCAACGGGCTTGATGAGCCGCCCTGTTTTGCAGCTGGGACGCTGATTGAGACGCCTGAGGGCGCGCGGCCTGTAGAGGCGCTACGGAGAGGCGATACTGTGCTAACACGTGACAGTGGTGCGCAGCCTCTGCGCTGGGTGGGAAAGCGGTGCATCACGCTTGATGATCCTGCCGATAAAGCCTTTCAGCCCGTACGCTTGCGCGCAAACTGTTTGGGGCAGGGCATGCCTAAGCGCGATGTGCTTGTGTCGCCCAATCACCGCGTTTTGTTACGTGATCCGATGGTTGAGATCATCACGGGGCAGAAAGAAGTACTCTGTGCGGCGCATTTCCTGATCAATGGACAAACGATCGTGCGTGAGCCTGTGGGACAGATCATCTACCATCATCTTTTGTTTGATAAGCATGAAATCGTGATCTCGAGCGGATGCGAGAGTGAAAGCTTTTTCCCTGGAGAGATTGGACTTAACAGCCTTGAAGAAGAGGCGCGGTGGGAAGTGATGGAGCTTTTGACTTTGAACTGCGGGGGTGGTGCGGGCTACGGAGAGACTGCTCGGCCCGTACTAAAGCAGCATGAAGGGGCGCTTTTACGTGAATTTTTTAGCCCTGAGCAGAAATTCTTGGCCCGACTCACGGCGGAAGCCGCCTGAGGCCTTGCCTTTGGTCCGCGCTTTGCGCAATACGTGCGCATGCGGTCCTGTAGCTCAACTGGATAGAGCAGCTGACTTCTAATCAGCAGGTTGAGGGTTCGAGTCCTTCCGGGATCGCCATATTTTAAAAGCTTTTTTGTTGAAGCTGCTTTCCTGTGTGTCCAATCGGGAAACGCTGGGGAAACTTTTTGTGGCGTAGCATTTCAGAATCGCGATGCACCAAGTGCGCTGGGAAAAAGATCTTTGTTCTTGATTGTTATCCAGGGGGGGGGGCGAAAATTAGGCCGCCAGTTATTGCTAGTGTTGATGGGCTTACAATTTTTTCCTCAAAGGCTCTATGAAATATATGGCTCTCGTGTACGTTTGCATTTGGAAGTTTAATAATAAGGTTAAATCACATGAGCCTTACCTGCAGCATCAGGCTGTTTGTTATTATCACGCTATCGATATTTTGCATTTCGGCAAGTGATCTTGCGGCGCAGCCAAAAGCGTACATACTCGTTGATGCTGATACCGGTGAGGTGTTGGCAGAGGATAGTGCTGATCTACGCTTGCATCCTGCTGGTTTGACAAAATTGATTACGCTATATGCGGCGTTTTATGCAGTGCAGCGTGGAGAGGTCGAGTTAGATGATATTATAACGATCTCTTCCCATGCCGCTAATGAGCCTCCTGTTGAGTTGGGTCTTAAGGCTGGCATGAAAATAAAATTTAGATATCTTTTGAGGGCCGCAGGAGTGCAGGGGGCGAACGATGCGGCAACCGCGATTGCTGAAGTAATAGCTGGATCTGAAAAATCTTTTTCAAGCGAGCTAAATGTACTTTCAACTGAGTTAGGACTAAGCCGGAGTGCGTGGAAAAATCCCCATGGTTTGACGGAGGCAGGGCACTTCTCAACAGCCCGAGACATAAGTGTTTTGATTATGAAGCACAAAGAAAGCTTTCCTGAGTATTTTAATCTCTTCGGGAGAAGATCTGCTGACGCTGGTTTGCGAATGGTTGCCAATAGTGCAAGACGTTTGCTTGCAGGTGTAAGGGGTGTCGAAGCCGCACAATATGGCTATACCAGAGCTGCTGGACATAATGGTGCAGTATACGTCAGTCGTGAAGGCCGCAGTTTAGTGGCGGTAGTGTTTGGAGCTGCTACTACGTTAGATCTAATCGATGACTTGAACCAGGTTATAGAGCTGCGCCTTGCGGCGGAAATGTAAGCTGAGGTTGGGCTTCTAGGGAAGATATAGAATGGAAATTGTTGGTAAAGTAATATGCTGTTTGCCAAGAAAAACAGGTAAGTCAGCTAGCGGCGAGTGGCAAAAAAAAGATTATGTTCTTGAAACTGAAGGGCAGTACCCGAAAAAGATATGCTTCATGGTTTGGGGGGACAAAATTGACCAATTCGCAATCGTGGAAGGTGAACTTCTAAGTGTGTCAATCGACTTAGAGAGTAAGGAGTACAACGGTCGTTGGTATACAGATGTGAAAGCATGGAGGATATCTCGCGATCTAGGTGCACAGGGCGGTGTTAACTCAGTTCATCAAGCCGACGAGCTGGACGGTCCATTTGGTAGCCTCGATGGTGACACTATACCGTTCTGAGTAAATATTTTTGAAGCTTTGCTAAATATGATTTTTGAGTATTTCAACTATCAGGCAGTATGGGCATGTAGTAGCCATCACCTGGCTAATCCCATCCAGCACTGAGTTCTTAACTGAGGGGGCAGAATGTCGCCTTTTTTGTTAACGAGAGAAGCACAAAGAAAATTTGGTTATTTATATAATCAAAATATCTAATTTCGTGACGCTGATTTGCATTGGGAGACTAATTAATTGCCTTCGTTTTGTGCTGGATATTTTCCAGGGGACCTTTTGTTTGAAGTTGATGGCTTGTTAAACACACCCAAACCAGTTCCGTCATTTGTTGCCAATACATTTTCTATTTTGACAAGGGGTGCACCCACTCGGCCTTCGCCCAAAATTTTAAAAAGCATGTTTCCGAGTTGCAAAGAACCTGAAACACAATGGGTTCAAATCAAAAATAAGCATCTTTGTTTAATCTCAAAAAATACACCGATGTGGTGCGACACAATCCTCGGTAGCGACGATGGTGACAATCCTGCGTTACATTTTTTTGAACATGTCCTGGCGGCAGAACTCCCAAAATTTGCGTTTATTCGGAAACTTCTAATTCCGGAGTACCCACTTTTTGAAAAACTCAATGCGCCAATGTCATTGAGGTCGGGAGTGAACGAAGAGAAAGTTGACTTCTACCTTCCACAGGCAAATCTCGTAATTGAGATAGACGGTTCCCAGCATTTAGATTTAGGGCAAAAGAGCAAAGATATTTCGCGTGATCGGTTTCTCAGAAGATTTGGGATAGAGACTTTAAGATTAACTACCCGCGAATTAAAAAAACCCAGTGCTGAGTTCTATAAATTTTTTGATCAATTAAACGCTCATTGCGAGTCTAGCTTTGCGTTAAGTTTATATAAGGACGCTCTAGATTCACAGCGCTTGCCTACGGAGCATAGTCTCACTGCATCTATACGCCTTCAAATAGCAATGATTTGTGCCATTTCTCATGGGCAGCTTAAGCTTGATGGATCGCCGTGGCATTTGGACGTCACCCAAGATTTCGAATTAGACTTGTCCATGGATTGGGTTCAGGCTGCGCTTGAAGAGTTGTTTCATTGGTTCTCCTTGTTTGCTCGTTTGGCGCATTTGGATTTTCAGCGGCCAAAAATCCGCCTTTCTGTTAACGGCCTTCGTTTTGATATTCGTTTGTTTGATCGTCCAGATGATCGCATTCTGCAGGAGAAAGTAATTACTGTGCGAACTAGCCCAGTACAAAGCCTCCCTTTTATAGCGAATACCAAGCCAGATTTGAAAATTTTGGATATCCAAAATCTTGGAATTTCTAGCTTTGCTTCTTTAGACAAGCCTGATTACGCTTTGATCCAACCGAACTCTGAAGACTTGTCTGAGCTAACATTTCAGGTTTTTGGCCACGAGGCTTTTAGGCCAGGACAGGAGGCGTTAATTTTGAACGCTCTCTCTGGTCAAAAATCACTAGGTCTTATGCCGACTGGCGGAGGTAAGTCTTTATGTTTTCAAGTACCAGCTTTGCTAAGGTCAGCGATAACTGTTGCAGTTGTGCCAATTAAAGCACTTGGCCGAGATCATTGTGCTGAACTTGATGCGGCGGGCTTTAGCGGGCGTTCCATAAATATTGACAGTGATATGCCTAAATCCTTTCTCGAGGCTGTGGTGGCCCCTAGGATTGCTGAGGGTGCAATAAGATTTGTATTTGTTTCGCCTGAGAGGTTTCAGACTGATTTTTTTCGTAATTTGCTAACGAATCTTATTCAGACAGATCGTCTGGGAATGTTTGTAATTGATGAAGTTCATTGCATGAGTGAGTGGGGGCATGACTTCAGAACATCATATTTGACTCTTCCTGGCACGTTGAAAGAGATTGCTAAGGAAGTACCTGTTATGGGCTTAACCGCAACTGCAAGTGTTAATGTCCTACAAGATATACAGGCCGAGTTTGAAATACCTGACAGTCTGGTTGCTTACGAAATGCATCGTAGCCGAACCGAGTTAAACTTTTCAATTAAACAGGGCCCAGCATCTTTTTCCCAGGTGTCGGCTGCAGTGAAGCAGTTGATAGAACAGCGTTCAACTGATGAGCAAGAGCCCGTCCATATATTCACGCGATATGTTAATGGAAGGAGTGGTGTTCAGAGTGTCGCAGAGGCCCTCATTAGAGAGAATGCAGGTTTACGAGTAGGAATTTTTTCTGGAAGTGAGCCTGAAAAATTTGATTTTTCACAAGCATTTACTTGGCTTCGATCACCGACAAAACTTCAATCCAGCACCTATGAAACCTATAAATCAGCAGTTCAAGGTTTATGGAAAGCAAACGAACTCGATGTCGTAGTAACAACAAAAGCTTTTGGTATGGGCGTCAACAAGGCAAATGTGAGACATACTCTGCACGCAGGCATGCCAAGCTCAATGGAAGCTTTTTATCAGGAAGCTGGACGAGCTGGTCGTGATCGAATGAGTGCAACTTGCCACATGCTTGTTAAACCTGAGCGAGACGATGCGGCTCAAATATTCGAGAAGCTCCGCACGGATCTGACATTAGCTAACATCGAGAAATATTTAAAATATGATACCTCTGGTAAAGAACTATACCCTAATGATCGCGGTGATTTGCGAGCTCAGCTTTGGTTTTTATCGCAAGGTGTCATAGACAGTGACAAAGAAGTTGAGCTCGTTGTACACGCGATCAAGCTTTTAAGCTCTGATGAGCAGAATGAGATTTTGCTAAAAGCTAGGGATTTTGAAACTTTACGCTCTGGTTCTGAGCGCCTTCAGTTAACCTTATATCGCATTTATCAGATGGGGTTGATTGGTCCTTGGACAGTCGTGGATTGGGGGCGTCCAGGCCAAGCAGTTCAGGCTTGTCTTGTAACAAAGACAAACGCTTGTTTCGAGGATGCATGTGCCTCTGTAAAGCAACGAATACAATCTATTGACGGCAAATCGGCAGAGATTTCCTCTATTGATAGATTGATAAAAGCTTCAGGTGAGTGTGGAGATTGGAGGGGCTTGAGCGTTGAGCTGATCCTATGGGTTCGTAGGAAACATTGGGATAGTCGCTTGCAGTCGACGTGGAATCTATATTCGAAAAGTGTGCAGTTTGACGCCAGTCAGGCGGCAACGTTTCGTGAAGAGTTGGAAGCATTTTTTAAAGTTGACAAAAATGTATTTGAACTTGCTGCCCTTCGTGACGCTTCAGTTGAAGATGCAGTATCTATTTTGAATGGACTTCTTAAAAATATGGTTAAAGGTGATGCTGAGTCCAAATCACAACAAAAAATGCTCTCGCTTCAAATTGCTCGATTGCTTGAGGGAACACAGGATAGCAAAGGGCTGAATTTGGGTGCTGCAATCCTTCTGTTGCTCACCAATACTGAGGCGGCCCTGGAGGCAGAGAACCGTTTCAATTCTGCTGTAGGTGACGGTGCGCTTGAGTTTTGGAATAGCTTCGGTCAAGGTTTGCTTAATAAGGTTGCGTCATTAGATGATCATGCATGCGACATGATTGGGGAGTGGTTAATGCGATTTAGTCCCGGTAGGCGTGCTTTAATTGGCATTCAAAAGGGTATCCCTGCAAAGGCAGTAGAAGAGGCGCTATTTATAGATTTAGCCTCAGAACTTACAGCGATAATATGAGGATCTAATGTCTTTTGAAAAGGGCTTTGAGGCCATTGAAGAAATTACAAATTCAAGTGATAAACTACTGTCTTATGTGAACAAAGTGGAAGCACTAGAGGCTCGTCTCTCCAAGTCCGTGGATTTGATTTCACGACTTGAAAGTGCCCTTCAAAGTGCTGACAATGCGTTTAGCGGAGCAGAGAACGCGACGCTTGCGCTCAAGAAAAGCAGTGAAGACATAGAAGCGTTAGCGCAAAGTTTGCCAGATCACGCAGAAGCTGCAATCTTTCGATCTGAAGAACGGATATCAAAACATGTTGACCAGATGACTAAAGTCCTAAGCTCACTTCCAGAGTTATTGGAATCGGCTGTTGCAAAAAAGCTAGATGGAAAGTTCGAAGAGCTGGAAGTACGTGTTAGCAACTCTCTTCGAGAAGAGCTGAAAGATACTCGTGCAGCTTTACGTGATGCTATGGAAGTCAACGCTCGAAATCAGGTATCACATCTAGAAGCAATGTCTGAAAATTTAATATCCGAGATGCCCCGAGGTTTATTCGGACGCCCTAAAAAGCGCGATTGATCGTCTGAGCATTTACTCACGATATAATGAGGCAGGTCTGAACGTTATACCAGTAGCTTTTGGTTGGTGGTGTATGTTTTGGATGTAAACTACGTTGGTTAAATCTTGCCTTTTAGATGCTACTCTTTGCTATCTCGTTCCAAATACTCCAGACCCTCCATGTGGACTTTATGGAGGGTCTGGAAGCTTTTCTTATACCGTACCCAGATAACGTTCGAACGCCTCATTAAAGTCATGCATCATATAAACATTATACGCTGATCGTCGTTGTGGGCGGATGCCGTACAGTTTCAGCTTTTGCGCAAGCCATTTGCTAGTAATGGGCCGTCCATGATTGATAGTATTCCAGTCACTATCTGCATGCATCAATATGGATTTGAGAAGTTTCTCACTTCTAACCTCAGGGCCTGTTTCTCCATGTAACAACTCTCGGATGTCTGTTAGAAGCTCACTACCAGATGATTGTTTTTTATCTTGCCTGCGATCCACTTCGATCGCTTTAAGTGCTGCGTGGGCTCGTGATGGCCACTCACCCCCAGCGAGCTCTGCGGTCCAGAGTAAAGGTTCCCAATTATCACGTGCCCGATCGGTAATACTATGTTGGAAAGTAATCGATGTTTGTTGCGGTTGTGCGCTTTCTGACCAAATCGATAGGTAAGTTCTAAGTGCAAGCTGATCATCGAAGTGATCGACATATAGTCGACGCGTTTGCTCTGTTGGTAATTTACGACGCAGATTAATCACTATCGATCTGCTCATAAGCGTATCTTCAAACTCACCAATGCCTGCGATGGTAATCCCCCCATTTTTAATGGGGTCCGCCTGTAGAACTACGCGGCGATTTTCAGTTTCATAGCGGGTGTGATGCCGCCGATGGCCATGTTGGGCCGGTCGTTGTTGTAAGTCCAGAGCCATTCGGTTGCTTGTTCTTGGGCCTCCTCGATAGTTTCAAAGATGTTCTGATCCAGCCATTCGTGGCGCACCGTGCGATTGTAGCGCTCGATGTAGGCGTTCTGTTGCGGCTTTCCTGGCTGGATGTATTCAATGTGAATGCCACGCGTCTCAGCCCATGATTTCAGCAGCCCACTGACATATTCTGGGCCGTTATCAACGCGGATTACCTCCGGCGCGCCGCGCCATTCGATGATCTGGTTCAGGCTGCGCACAACACGCACGGCGGGTAGCGAGAAGTCCACTTCAATGCCCAGGCCCTCTCGGTTGTAATCATCCAACACATTGAGGGTCCGGAACTTTCGCCCATCCGCCAGCTGATCCTGCATAAAGTCCATCGACCATGTGTGGTTGGGGGCTTCCGGCACTGCCAGTTCATCCGGCTTGGGCCGTTTCAGCCGCTTACGCGGCCTGATACGCAGGTTCAGCTCCAACTCGCAGTAGATCCGGTACACGCGCTTGTGGTTCCATTCATAGCCTTTGACGTTGCGTAGATACAAAAAACACAACCCAAAGCCCCACGTCTTGCGATTGGCCGTCAGGCGTACCAACCAATCCGCGATCTCAGCATTCTCATCGTCAAACTTGCGCTCATAACGATAGCACGTTTCGCTGATCTCAAAGGCGCGGCACGCCAGCGCGATGCTGACCTGTTTCGTTCTCACCGCGTTTACGGCCATCTCGCGTCGCTGAGACGGCCTTACCGCTTTTTTTCAAGGGCTTCCTTCAGCAGATCATTCTGCATGCTCATCTCAGCATACATCCGCTTCAGACGACGGTTCTCAGCCTCCATCGCCTTCATTTGCGATACCATCGAAGCATCCATGCCGCCGAACTTCGCACGCCATTTGTAAAAACTCGCACTGCTCATCCCATGTTCACGGCACAGCTCAGAGACAGGCACACCGCTCTCCGCTTGCTTCAAAATACCCATGATCTGCGCGTCGCTAAATCGTCCGTTCTTCATCAAAAATCTCCTCAGATATCATGCCGAGAAAATTCTACTGTTGAACACCACTAATTTGCGGGGGGATTACCCGATGACTTGAGGGCACCATAGCGAGAGCTCTGAAAACTCCCAATTACCATCTGATTTTTTGGTGCTCAGCATTTTGGTCGCTGTTCTGCGAGTGTGCCCTGCATTAATGATGGCGTTTAGTTCTTCGTTTGATTTCAGGGAGCGATCGGCCTCATCTATAAGTAGCGTCGGTGAACAGCTTTCAATGAAGCGGTATACTGCCGCCGCAGTAATACTTGATGCTATTCGTCCATTTGGGACAAACGCTTCGATTACTTGTAGAGCTGTCGTTTTGCCGCATGCTCGTTCCGGTGAGTTGATCAACAGTTTTGGGAATAAGTTCCAGTGATCGAGCAGGTAGCTGCTTGCAATCCAAAGTGTGATGGCATGAGCATCACTTTCACTTTGAAGGACAACATGCGCCTTTGTTTCATCTTTGATGTATTCGAGTGCATTGCAGAGAGTGTTAAATTCACCATTTTTCATGGTAGAATCCTTTCGCGATAGATGTCGCTGCAGTTTGGTTGTGTGTGGGCCGGCTGCAGCGATTTTCAGGGATTAAGTTTGCGGACGATTTCTGCTGATGCAGTCACTAATCCATTGGTCGACTTCACGTTCGAGCCAGCCCGAGCGATGATCCGTGATTTTGATTGGCTGTGGGAATTTGCCGGCTTTAGCTAGTCGGTATATTTGCGCCGTGGATACCGATGTTCTGTCGGCGACTTCTTTTGCCTTCAGTAATCTTTGCGTCATTCCATGATCTCCTTGTTGGGATGATGAACATGAGGCTAAGTGTAGCGATGGGTTGAATTATGTGAGGTAGTTCAACCTATCTCTTAATTTCTTGATAAAGCTTAATTAAATTTCTTGCTGCTTGTTTTTTGTTTGGCCAATTGGAGTGCGCATTATAATAAAAATCAGCTGTTTGCATCGCAAATTTCGACTTGTTTGAGCGCGCGAAGTCTTTGTTTAGCTGTATAATTGTACTTAGTTTCAAGCCTGAACTGCGGGCAACAGTTTTTTCCGCATCGCTTGTTGTCAAACCGGCTGTTTTGAGTAGTTTTGTTGCCACATGCAGTAATGCATAATGTTCGTTGGTCGCTATTCTCAATACGCCTGTATTCGCCTCCGAGGTGGGCTTGCAAAAATATTTTGGGTTAGCGCCTCTAGATAAGTCGGTCAGGTCATCGACAAGCAGTTGTATGATTTTACTATCCCAGGCTGGAAATTGTGTGCGCGCGATGTGAGATAGCGTTAACAATAGGCCTGATATGTCTTCGATTAGCTCTTGGCTTGGCAGCGTTTCTCCGCGCCTGATACTGTCAACTCTGTATTCAATCGCTTGCGACCACATGTCTAAAAGAGATTCGAGTGCATGCAATTGCTGGGGCTCTGGAATTAGTTCTTCATCTTGTGATTTCATCTAATCGATCCGCCCATGTTTGAAGAGCTTTCTGTTTTTCATCGAGGTAGGTGTAGCGATCGTAGACTGCGGTCACTCCTGTGTCTTTATGGTTGAGCACAAGTTTTATTGTGAAGCGATCATAACCAAGTTTTCCAAGGTTAGTTGCTACCGAGGCGCGCAGGTCATGAAGCCGCCAATCAGTTACGCCAGAAAAACGATCTAATTGTACTTTGGCTTTAGAGAAGCCATTGAGTGGGGCATCACCAATACGCCCGCTTGATAATAGATATTCGCCTTCGTTTTTTAGTAGCTCGCTAATTATTGCTTTCGCCTGGCGAGGTAGTGCTAACACATTTTCACGTTTATTTTTTGTATCGTTCGAAGACAAAAACCAAAGGTCGCCCTCAATGAGTGAGCGCCTCATAGAGGCGGTTTCCATCTCTCGCTGGCCGCACAGCAGCGAGAGCCTCAGCCACGCCTTGTAAGGTGGGCTCAGCGCTTCGGATGCATGCCATATAGCTTTGATTTCATCATCGCTTAAGACGCGATCACGGCGCTTTTCGGAGAATGGTTTTTTGATGTGGTCGGCTGGGGAGTGATCAATGTAATCTCGCTCAACGAGCCAGCCGAAAAATTTCCGCATATGTGCTAAGGCTCTGTTTGCACTAGGACCCTTGTTGTCCTTAATAAGCTGGTCGAGAATCGCGTGGATTTCTCCTCTTTTTACCGATGCTACAGGCCTTGTCCCTAATGCCGCCACTAAGTACAAACGCAGATTGCTCTCTGCTTGCCGCCAGCTTTTATTCTTGGGCTTTGCATAACGCTCTATAAATTGTGTTGCCATTTCACTGACAGTGCGCTCTCTCTGCAACCTCTCATCAGCTTTGATGTGTCTTGGGTCAGTGCCCGCTGCGACCAGCCTTCTGAGCTCTTCAACGCGTCCTCTAACATCTCCAAGAGAGATGTCTGGGTAAGGGCCAAGTGTTACTCGGCCAGTCTTAACCCCAAGTCGGAAGGTATAACTGAAGGATTTGACACCCTTCTTTGTGACTTTGAGGCTGAGCCCTTTGCAGCTTATGTCGCCGAAGTGCTGCTCTTGTTCGGGCTTATGTTTCAAAGCCTTTAGCCATTGGTCGGTGAATTTGAGTTTTTTGGTCATTAGGGAAACTTTGGGGAAACATATTTGATGTGCTGGTATGTAATCTATGATCCCATATGGCTTGGCTCAAGTCTATAAGTTCTTTTTTTTATAGATTTTATGTGGTCTCATGTTTGGAGTGATCTTGAGTGATGTGATTGGAGCGACTAACTTCTAATCAGCAGGTTGAGGGTTCGAGTCCTTCCGGGATCGCCATATATACGCGCAATATCCAGTCTAGCGACACGTCGCTCCACTTGGCGCGCAAAAGAGACGGTAAAGCATTGAGATGACTTCGGCCGTTTTGTCGTCGGCCAGCGCATAAAAGATAGTTTTTCCTTCACGGCGAGTCGTTACCAGCCCGTCATCGCGCAAACGGGCGAGCATCTGGCTCACGGCGGCTTGGCGCAGATCTAGGAGTTGCTCAAGCTCGCCAACTGATTTTTCACCTGAGCCCAAGTGGCACAAGATCATGAGCCGGCCTTCATGGGCCAGTGTTTTAAGATAGGTCGCCGCATCTGAGGCGTTTTGGGCCATTTCGGTCGGCGGCGTCGGGTTGGCTTGTAACATCGGTCTCTCACATCGGTTTGGGCCGACATATCATAGGCCGCAAGTTTTGGCGAGTTAGTGCGATGTCGCAGGAGCACCACCTTGAAAATTGTTGCCATTTTGATAATCGCATGGCTCTTCGCGCATTTCCAGATGTAGCCCTTCACCGCGATAGGGGTGCGCGCGTGCCAAGTCTTCATCCACATCGATGCCAAGGCCTGGAGCCTCCGATAGGCGCACAAAACCGTTTTCGACGCGGATCGAGCTTCGGATAAGCGCATCGTGAAAGTCTGTCTCGATGGTTTCGGCAATGAGCAAATTTGGAATTGAGGTGGCGAGATGCAGGTTTGCGGCCCATTCTACAGGCCCTGCGTATAGATGTGGGGCCATTTGGGCGTTGTAGCATTCGGCCATGGCCGCGACTTTCTTCATCTCCCAGATGCCGCCTGCACGGCCCAAGGCAGGCTGAAGAATTTCAGCGGCTCCAGCGCGCAAGACAGCACCAAACTCGGCTTTCGTTGTCATGCGCTCGCCCGTGGCGACGGGAATGCGCACATTGCGCGCGACACGTGCCATGTCTTCGATATTGTCGGGCGGGGTTGGCTCTTCGTACCAGAGTGGCGAATAGGGCTCTAGCGCCTGACCAAGGCGTATCGCGCCGCCTGTGTTGAACTGGCCATGCGTGCCAAACAAAAGGTCGGCCTTGTCACCAACAGCCTCGCGGATGGCTTTGCAAAAGGCGACAGACATTGAGATATCGCTCATCGCAGGCATATGGCCACCGCGGAGCGTGTATGGTCCTGCGGGATCAAACTTTACGGCGGTGTATCCACGTTCGACACAATCTAGAGCGCTTTCGGCTGCGGCGTCCGGGTCTGTCCAGAAGGTGTCCATATCATGATGTGGCAGTGGGTAGAGGTATGTATAGGTACGGATGCGCTCGTTCATGCGGCCGCCAAGGAGCGCATAGACTGGGCGATTTCGGGCTTTGCCTAGGATATCCCAGCAGGCGATTTCAAGGCCTGAGAACGCGCCCATCACGGTTAAATCGGGGCGCTGTGTGAAGCCTGAGGAATAGACACGGCGGAACATAAGCTCGATGTTTTCTGGGTTTTCCCCCTCCATGTGGCGGGAAAACACATCTTCAATCACTGCGCGCATTGCATCAGGGCCAACGGAGCTAGCATAGCATTCGCCCCAGCCGACAATGCCTGTGTCTGTCGTGACTTTGACGAGGATCCAGTAGCGTCCGCCCCAGCCAGGAGCGGGGGGGGCTGTCACGATGATATCGAGGTCTTTGAGATGCATAGGGTTGGCTCCTGAATTGGCGCGGGAGAATTCTAAGGGGTCGTTTCAAGGGCAGTGAGGCTGGCAAGCAGACTGTTTCTATCAGCAAAAGTGCGTTGCGCCGTGTGGCTGTCTGTTGTGCCCCGCAAAATTCGAGTGTTTTCGATGACCAGCGCTTCGCCTTCTTTTAGCGTGACACTGATCTGCATTTCGGGGCTATCCACAAGTTCTGAAAAGTGGCGGTAGGCGCGATAATAGACTTCCATCTGCTCGAACGGAACGTCTGTGAGTGGTGCTGCGGATTGGGGCGCAAAATGGATGGCGGCAATTGTGCCTTCTGGCAAAAGTGAGACCAGCGGAGCGCGAGCGGTGAAGGGCCGCCCTGTTTGGTCTGCAAAGACAAAGCTTGCGGAGTGATGGGCGAGCGCGGCAAAGCCTTCAGGGTCTTCGTTTTTGAGCCTGATAGCGCAGGCGAAGCCGTCAGACAGATGTACTGTGCTTTCCTCTTCATCTTTCGCGCATGTAATGATTTCCAAGCTGAGTTCAGGCGCTCTGCTGTCATTCCCATTGGACGTCACAGCACACTCAGCGGGCGTAAAAATCTCAATTATCTCGTGCACTGGGCCCGCCGTTTCAGTGACTTTTGCGAGGCCGTAACTGCGGATCGCGTCGAGCCAGCTCAACTGAGTTGCTTCATAAGCTTTAAGGGTAGGAAAGGGCGCTGTGGGCATGGCAGCTTTGATGGTGCTGCCCCACGGCGTACTGCCTGCAGGCATGTGGCCCTCAGAGCGCTCTTTGGGCGTGTCGTAGGCATGGTCCTTTAGCCATTTGAGCGAGAAAGAGAGGGGCGTGCTGTCCGGCGCAAAAGTCAGTGCGACGCTGTCGCCAACTAAGTTGGCGGTGAGCAGACGAATGTTATTGAGAGGGGCGGCCAGCGCAGGGGTGCGCTGGCTTGATGGGGCATTGTCAGCAAGCCAGACTGCATGAAAACGTTGGCCGTTGACGCGCAAAACGCGGCCTTCATTCTCTATCAGACGGTCTGGCATGAGCTTGCCCTTTCTGCGCTTAAAAGACGATGACGTTGCGCTTGGCTGCGCCTGTCTTTGTGTCGGCGATGGCTTCGTTGATCTGCTCCAATGTCCAGCGGTTCGAGATCAACTCGTCAAGCTTAAGGCGACCCTGGCCGTAGAGGTCTACCATCCAAGGAATATCGCGTTGGATTACGGTATCACCCATTTTTGAGCCAATCATGGACTGGCCAACAGCGGCAAAATTTCCAGCTTCATAGCTTGAAGCAGCACCAGTGGCAGGCATACCGACCATGATAACTTTGCCGCCGTAGGCGAGATAGCGCGGGGCTTCATCATAGGCGCGGGCTGCGCCCACTGTGACAAGCACAGCATCTGCGCCACGGCCCATAGCCTCTTTGGCGGCACGCCATGGGTTTTCTTCTGTGGCGAGAACGCCATCTGTTGCGCCGAATTGGCGGGCGACGTCGAGCTTGTCTTGGCTCATATCTACAGCAACGATGCGCCGTGCTCCTGCGATGCGCGCGCCCTGAATGGCGTTTAGGCCCACGCCGCCTGCACCAATCACAACAACGTCCTGCCCTGCGCGTAGCTGAGCGGCATTGACCACTGCGCCGACGCCTGTGATCACCCCGCAAGAAATGAGCGAGGCGGCGTCTTTGGGCATATCTTCAGGGATGACAACGATCTGGCTTTGATCGACGACGACTTTTTCGGCAAAGGCACCGCAGGCCATGGCCTGATGCAGCTTGCCGCCATCGGATGTTTTGAGTGGGCCATGGTCGCCGTCGTAGGGCGTTTGGCAGATTGTCGGCTTGCCGCCCGCGCAGGAAGGACACGTCCCGCAAGCGCGGATCAGAGTCACGATGACGCTATCCCCTGTGGTGAAGCCTTTGACGCCCTCTCCCAGGGCTGTGATGCGCCCAGCTGCCTCATGGCCATATACGGCGGGCAGTGAGCCGCCCCACGCGCCATCAGCGTAGGAAATATCGGAGTGACAGATCGCCACTGCATCGAGCGTTACTTCGACTTCGCCACCTTGAGGCGCGCGAAGTTCTACGTTTTCTATTGTTAGGGGTTTGCCGAATTCGTGACAAACGGCGGCTTTGATTGTGCTCATGTGACTCTCCCAGTTTGGGGGGAGCCTGACAACTCTAGGCACGGCCTGCAAGTCTGAATGACGACGTCCTTACGTCGCGTTTTGGATTTGGCGGGCTGATTTATCGGTGATGTAGAGGATCAGGGCAAATCCCATGATGAGCGCGGCCAGAAGGAAGGGGGCGCCGGGCAGGTATAGGCCAGCATCTTGACGGGAGAAATGGGCGAACGTCTGGGTCATGATCACGGGAGACAGGATCATTGAGAGCGAGGAGAGCGAGCCAAGCACGCCTTGCAACTCGCCTTGGGCATTGTCTGGCACCGCTTGTGAGAGTGTGCCTTGCAGCGCGGGCATTGCGATCGCGCCTAGGGAGAAGAAGGGTATAAGCCAGAGGAGCAATGTTCCATCGGTGATAAAGGTTAGCAAAAGGAACGAGGCGATGCTTGAACACATGCCCAGCATCACAGCGCGGCGTGGTCCGAGCTGGCGGATGGCGGGACGGACCAGAACGCCTTGGGCGAAGGCAAAGCCGATACCGTAGAGCCCAAGGCTTAGCCCGATGGTGCTGGCGGGCCATGAAAAACGCTCGGCGCCGAAATAGGCCCAGACGGCGGGGTAAACATGGGTTGCGATGTTAAAAAAGAAGAACACCACAAGGAGCAGCTTGAGCCCGTCAAGGCGGGCAACCGAGCGCAATGCACCGAAGGGATTGGCGCGGCGCCATTCAAAGGCGCGCGCTTTGGCGGCGGTGATCGTTTCACGCAGCACAAAAAAGCCGAGTGCAGCATTTGCGAGTGCTAGCGCTGCGGCGGCCCAGAAGGGAGCGCGCGTGCCGTAATCTGCCAAAAGGCCGCCCAAAACAGGACCAATCACAAAGCCGATGCCAAAGCCCGCGCCGATCAGCCCAAACCGCGCAGCTTTTTCATGTGGCGCGGATACATCCGCCATATAGGCCATGGCGGTGCTATGCGTGGCTGCTGTGATGCCGCCGATGATGCGCCCTGCGAGCAAAAGCCAGATCGAACCGGCCAAAGCCATCACAACATAATCAGCGGCCATGACCAAAAGGCTAACGAGTAGGACGGGGCGCCGCCCAAAGCTGTCAGAGAGCGCCCCAAGGACGGGTGAGAAGAGAAACTGCATGACTGCGAAAGAGGTTGCCAGAATGCCGCCCCATATGGCCGCATTGCCGATGTTGCCGCCGTGAACCTCTTGGATCAATTCGGGCATCACAGGCACGATGAGGCCGATGCCCATGGCGTCGATGACAACAGTCATGACGATGAAAAAGACGGGGAGGCGAGAGGGCATATATAGGCTTTCTAAGGCAAAACGCCCCACAAGGTCAGCTTGCGGGGCGTTTGAAAGGTATTGTTTTACAGGGGCTTAGCCAAGGCGGCTGGCCACGTTTTCCCAGTTCACCAGATTGTCGAGGAAGTTGGTGAGGTAGGCCGGGCGCTTGTTGCGGAAATCGATGTAGTAGCTGTGCTCCCAAACATCGCAGCCGAGAAGAGCTGTTTGGCCAAAGCAAAGTGGGTTCACGCCGTTTTCTGTCTTGGTGACAGCAAGTGAGCCGTCAGCGTTTTTCACGAGCCAGCACCAGCCTGAGCCGAACTGGCCTGCGCCTGCCGCTGAGAAATCTTCTTTGAATTTGTCAACCGAACCGAAGCTCTCGGTAATGGCTTTCTCAAGCTCGCTTGGCATCGCTGATTTGGTTGGGCTCATCATCTGCCAGAACTCGTTGTGGTTCCACAACTGGCTGATATTGTTGAAGATACCGTTCTGAGCGACAGAAGATTTATCGTAGGTTCCGATGATGATGTCCTCAAGGCTTTTGCCGTCCCATTCCGTGCCTGCGATGAGCTTGTTGCCGTTGTCGACATAGGCTTTGTGGTGCAGATCGTGGTGGTATTCGAGGGTCTCGGCGGACATGCCGTGAGCGGCGAGCGCGTCGTGAGCGTACGGTAGATCTGGAAGTTCAAAAGCCATGGAAAGTCCCCTTTGGAGTTCGCGTTTATCTTGGGTTTAGATGGGGGTGAAGCGGTCCGAAGGTCAAGGGGCAGAGGGCAAAAAAGCACAAATTTCACCACCGTCCCGCAGGGTTAACGCGGCTTTGAGGGGGCCAAAACAGGGGGGGTGAAAAGCGTGCACAACCCGTACACAACCCGTGCACCGCCTGAATCCCGCTTTCCTTAAGCCTTTATTCAGTAAAGGCAGCGCACGCCGTGCGCCGCACTTAGGCGGTCTTAACCAAGATTGCGCCGTAGCGATGGGCGGCCTCAACTGCCTCGTGGGCTTTGGCTGTGTCTTCGAGTTCGTAGGTTTTGTGGACTCTTGCGGTGAGCGCGCCCTCGGCCAAGGCACGGTGAATATGATCAATTGCAACAGCGCGCTCGGGCGCGGGCAGGATATAGATCAGCGCGATGTCGATAGTGATCGCTTTGAAGAGAAGCGGGCCAAACGGCAGCGTCGGGGCCATGTTTACGGCGGAGCCGTAGGCGGCGATGGTTCCACAAGGGGCCATGACGGTGGCGAGCGTGTCTATGTTTGCGCCGAACTCGCATTCAATGGCGCGGTAAATCAGATTGCCTGACGTGGCTTGCAGGATGTCTTCAGCCAGTGTGGGCGAGCGGTGATCAAGAACGAGATCTGCACCTGCAGCTTGAGCTTGATCCGCAGATGGGCCCGCTGAGGCCGTGGCGATGACACGCGCGCCTGCCCATTTGGCGAGTTGCACGGCCATGAAGCCAACAGATCCACCGCCGCCGGACACGAGCAGTGTCTTGCCTTCGACGGAGCCGCCACCGAACACGCAATGCGCGGCTGTGAGCGCGGGGATGCCAAGACTGGCGCCCGTTTCAAAGCTATGATCGCCGAGCGGCACGGCCTGAGCGGCGGGCAGGGCGATATACTCGGCGCAGGTGCCAAATGGGCGCTGCCACTGGCCGTTCCAGATCCAGACCCGCTCGCCAACACGGGACGGAGGCACGCCTGCGCCGACGGCCTCAATCACGCCTGCGCCATCAGAGTGGGGAATGATCTGGGGGAAGGGTGGCTTTGGCACGCCAGGCCGGCCACCTGCGCGGGCCTTAACATCTGACGGGTTTACGCCAGAGAGATGTAGGCGCACGAGGACTTCGCCAGCTTTGGCAGTGGGTGTTTCAACCTCTGTGAGGCTGAGGGCTTCGGCGGCGGGGCCGAAAGCAGAATAGGTGATGGCGCGCATAGTGTTCTCTCCCTGATGTTGAGGGAGTTGTGCGGCAGCGTTGGGGGAGGGTCAAGGCGGGCCGTTACGTCGCAGACTTGGCCCAAGGGTTGGGCGCTACTTTAGGTGCGGCGCAGACGAATGACCACATCGACGCTGGCGATCTCGGCGTCTTGGGGGGCGCTGGGCAGATTTGTGATCTCCATGCGCTCGGTAGAGGCATCGGTGAGCTCGCCTGTGTCTTCCCAGAAGAAATGGGGGTGCTCTGATGTGTTGGTATCAAAGTAGCTCTTGGAGCCATCCACGGTGATTTCGTGCATCAGGCCTGCGTCACAAAACGCGCGCAGGGTATTGTAGACCGTGGCGAGCGAAACTGTTTCGCTGATGTCTTTCGAGGCGTCAAAGAGGCTTTCGGCTGTGACATGGCGGTGCTTGCCATCGCCCATGAGAAGCTCGGCCAAGGCAAGGCGCTGGCGCGTCGGGCGCAGGCCCTTGGCGGCGAGCCACTTTGTGCTGCGCTCTTTGGGCGTGGTGGCGTTTGGCAATGTCATGCGCGCGTTTTGTCCTCAATGGTGCGCCTTGAGCGGCGCGTCCTTGCGTCAATATAGGGCAAAAACCATGATGCTTTCAAGACATAGTGCGAATGCTTCGCAACTTGGAGGGGCCACCGCGACGTCCGGCGCTCTTGCAAGGCCCTTAAGCGGGGTGCTAGAGGAGATTGAACGCTATGATATCAAGACAGAAAGGCGGCTCTTCCTATGGCCCAATACCCCAGCAGTTTTGACCGAGACGATTTGCTCAAATGCGCCCGCGGCGAGCTTTTTGGCGAGGGAAATGCGCAACTTCCCGAACCGCCAATGCTTATGATGGATCGGATCACCGAGATTTCGGAAGATGGCGGGGAGTACGGCAAGGGCCATGTGATTGCCGAGTTTGATATCAAACCTGATCTTTGGTTCTTTGACTGCCACTTCCCTGGCAACCCGATCATGCCCGGCTGTTTGGGCCTCGATGGCCTATGGCAGCTGACGGGCTTTAACCTTGGTTGGCGCGGCTGGCTTGGGCGTGGCTATGCGCTTGGTGTGGGCGAAGTGAAGCTGACAGGGATGGTGCGCCCTGATCGCAAGATGCTGACGTATCGTGTGAATTTCACCAAAGCGATCCAGACCCGCCGCCTCACGATGGGTGTTGCGGACGGGATTGTGGAAGCGGATGGCGATGTTATCTATCAAGTGAAAGACATGAAGGTTGCGCTCAGCGAGAGCTGAGGCGGCCCAAAGCTGAGATTGGAAAGAGGCCTTCGGGCCTCTTTTTTGTTGCGCTGTTTTGTTCTGGGCTCTGTGGCGCTGAGCGTGTCTGCTCCCAAAGCCATGGCAGCGGTCTTTCGCGATTGGAGCCGCCTGCTTGAGGGACTTTGTATGCGTCGCCACGGTCGTTGATGTGCCGCGCCTCGGCCCTTGGACGCGCAGGGCTTCAACCGATCTTGCACTTTCCCCTCCCAATGCCCTAGTAAAGCTTAAGCAAAGCAATAGGAGGCCACATGCGTCGAGTAGTTGTCACAGGGTTGGGGGTTGTGTCCTCCATCGGGAATAACGCCGAAGAGGTGCTTGCGTCGCTGAAGGCGGGCACATCGGGGATTACCTTTAACGAGGATATGGCCGAGCATGGATTTAGGAGCCGTATTGCTGGCAATGTGAAGCTGAATGTGGCGGATCATGTTGATAAGCGCACGCTGCGCTTTATGGGGCCAGGGGCGGCTTATGCGCATATTGCGATGGGACAGGCGATTGCGGATGCAGGGCTTGAGCCGAGTGATGTGATCAACGAGCGCACGGGGCTTGTGGCGGGCTCTGGTGGGCCTTCGACGAGCGCTATGCTCGCGGCGCACCAAGCGGTCTTGAACTCGGGTGCGACCAAGCGGATCGGGCCTTTTGCTGTGCCCAAGACCATGTGCTCGACTGTCTCGGCGAACCTTTCGACGGCCTATCAGATCAAGGGGATCAATTATTCGATCACCTCGGCCTGCTCGACAAGTCTGCACTGCATCGGAAATGCGGCAGAGCAGATCATGATGGGCAAGCAGGACATCATGTTTGCTGGCGGTGGCGAAGAGCTTGACTGGACACTGTCGTGCCTCTTTGACGCTATGGGCGCGATGAGCAGCAAGTATAACGACACGCCTGAGCGCGCGAGCCGCGCTTTTGATGCCAACCGTGACGGCTTTGTTATTGGCGGCGGCGGCGGTATCCTTGTGCTCGAAGAGCTGAGCCATGCTTTGGCACGCGGTGCGAAGATTTATGCGGAAGTAACGGGATATGGCGCGACATCTGACGGGGCCGACATGGTTGCACCGTCGGGCGAAGGCGGGATGCGGGCGATGAAGCTTGCGCTGTCTACGCTGCCTGAAGGACGCCAAGTGGACTATATCAATGCGCATGGCACATCGACGCCTGTGGGCGATGTGGGTGAAGTGGAAGCGGTGCGCGCGGTCTTTGAGGGGATCAAACAGCCAGTGATCAGCTCTACCAAGTCGATGACGGGCCACTCGCAGGGCGCGACGGGCGCGCAGGAGGCAATTTATTGTCTGCTGTCACTTGAGCATGATTTCATCATCCCGAGCATCAATGTGGAAACGCTTGATCCTGCGATCAAGGCGGGCGAAATTGCCACGGCGCGTGTCGACAACGCGGGGCTTGATAGCGTTATGACCAACTCCTTCGGCTTTGGTGGCACGAATGGATCGATGATTTTGTCTAAATTTAAGGGATGACGCATATGGGCGCTATGACAGGAAAACGCGGGCTGATTATGGGCGTCGCGAACGAGCGCTCTATCGCTTGGGGCATTGCCAAAGCGATGGCAGAGGCGGGCGCGGAGCTGGCGTTTACCTATCAGGGCGAGGCTTTTGGCAAGCGGCTTGAGCCACTGGCGGCCTCTGTGGGCAGTGACTTTATGGTGGATGTCGATGTGACGGATGATGCGTCACTGGATACGGCTTTTGGCGAGCTTCAGGCGCGCTGGGGGACACTCGATTTTGTGGTTCATGCCATTGCTTACAGTGACAAAAACGAGCTGACGGGGCGGATCCTCAATACCAGCCGTGACAACTTCAAGAACTCGATGGATATCTCGGCTTATTCCTTCATCGAAGTTGCGCGGCGCGCGCATCCGATGATGGAAGAGAACGGCGGCACGCTTTTGACGCTGACTTATATGGGCTCTACGAGAGTCACCCCGAACTACAACGTCATGGGTGTCGCCAAGGCGGCCTTGGAAGCCACAGTGCGCTATCTTGCCAATGATCTGGGGCGCGAGGGCATTCGTGTGAATGCGATTTCACCTGGCCCGATGAAGACGCTTGCGGGCGCTGCGATTGGTGGGGCGCGGGCTACATTTAAGCACACCGATAAGAACGCACCGCTTGGCTCGAATGCAACGTTGGAGGCTGTGGGTGGCACGGCTGTGTATCTGGCTTCTGATGCTGGGGCTTGCACCACAGGCGAGATCATCCGTGTTGATGGGGGCTTTCATGTCTTGGGGATGCCGCAGCAAGAGAACCTGTAGGGTTCGAACTTGTGAGGTAAATTCTACTTTGGCGAGGGGCGTGGCCAATGGCCATTGCGCACCAAAGGTGTCTCGCGCTCTTCAGTTTTTTTAGAAATATGAAGAGTGTTTACAGTTTGTTAAGGCATGGGCGGTAAGTATGAAGACACGTCACAGGCTGAGAACCGATGGGCGTTTTAGTAAGTCGCCCCGTCGGTTTGTTCAGTGTCGGTTCATGTGGTTTCGAGTTTAGACGGGGCGCATTTTCTTATACGCATATGCTTTTGACTTAGAGCTTGCGGAAGGTGAGATAGTGCGGCGTACGCCCCTCACGATGTGCCTTTTGCTCATAGCGCGTTGAAATCCAATCCTGCCAAGGCGTGCGCCAGTCTTCTGCACTTTCAGCAAGCCATTCAAAGCCTGCACGCGGCACTTCTTCCAGCGTTTGGCGCACGTAGTCTTCGATATCCGTGGCGACGCGGAAAATGGCCCCTTGCTTGAGCTTGGCAGCCAATGGAACAAGGTGTTCTTGCGTTACGAAGCGGCGGCGATGGTGGCGTTTTTTGGGCCAAGGGTCTGGGTAGAGCAGGAAGGCGCGCGATAGGCTCGCGTCCGGCAGCACATCAAACATATCGCGAGCGTCGCCTGCATGGATGCGGATATTGTCGGTTTTGGCTTTGCGGATTTTGCCGAGCAACATTGCGACGCCGTTGATATAGGGCTCGCAGCCGATAAAGCCGACGTCAGGATTTTGTTCGGCTTGATGCACCATGTGCTCGCCGCCACCAAAGCCAATTTCGAGCCAGATGTCACGGTCGCCGAAGACGGCGGGCAGATCGAGCGCGTGGCGCTCGGGATTTTCTTCCCAGCTCACCGCACCAGGAGAGAGGGCCGCAAGGTCTTCCTCAAGGTAGCCTTCTTGGGACGGGCGGAGGCCCTTGCCTTTGAAACGGCCATAGAAATTGCGCCATGGGGCGCCAGAAGGATGGTTTGCGGGGGGATTTTCGGGTGTGTCATTGCTCATGGGCGCGCTTTAGCGCGAAAGGCGCGGGCACGCAATATGGGGCCAGCTATAGAAAAAGGCGCGGGGGGATATCCTCCCGCGCCTTTCTGGCTGGTTTTGTACTTAGACCGCGGCTTTGAGGGCTGCGGCGAGATCGGTGCGTTCCCATGAGAAGCCACCGTCTGCTTCAGGGGCGCGGCCGAAGTGGCCGTAGGCTGCTGTGCGCTCATAGATCGGCTTGTTGAGCGACAGGTGCTGGCGGATGCCGCGTGGCGTCAGGTCCATGCATTGGGCGATGGCGCGCTCAATGGCGGCGTCTTCGACTTGGCCTGTACCGTGGGTGTCGACGTAGATCGACAAGGGCTTGCTGACGCCGATGGCATAGCTGAGCTGCAGCGTACAGCGGCTTGCCATGCCAGAGGCGACTACGTTTTTGGCCAGATAGCGCGCGGCGTAGGCTGCGGAGCGGTCAACTTTTGTCGGGTCTTTGCCAGAGAACGCGCCGCCACCGTGGGGCGCTGCGCCGCCATAGGTATCAACGATGATTTTGCGGCCTGTGAGGCCTGCGTCACCATCGGGACCACCGATGACAAACTTGCCTGTCGGGTTCACGTGCCATTCCGTTTCAGGCAGGATCCAGCCTTCAGGGAGGACTTCGAGAATATAGGGCTCGACCACGGCGCGCACGTCTTGAGATGTCATGCTCTCGTCGAGGTGCTGGGTGGAGAGCACGATTGAGCTGACACCGACGGGTTTGCCGTCGCGGTAGGTCACGGAAATCTGGCTCTTGGCGTCAGGTCCGAGCGTTGGCTCGGTTCCGTTTTTGCGGACCTCGGCGAGGCGGCGCAATATCGCGTGAGAAAACTGGATTGGGGCGGGCATAAGCGCGTCTGTTTCCGAGCAGGCATAGCCGAACATGATGCCTTGGTCGCCAGCGCCTTCGTCCTTGTCGGCCGAGGCATCTACGCCTTGGGCGATGTGGGCGGATTGCTCATGCAGAAGATTGGTGATTTCGCAGGTGTTCCAGTGGAACTTGTCTTGCTCATAGCCGATGTCTTTGATGCAGGCGCGCGTGATCGCATCAACCTTGCCCATATACTCGGAGAGCTTGGCTTGATCGGCGAGGCCGACTTCGCCGCCGATGACGACACGGTTTGTTGTGGCAAAAGTTTCGCAGGCGACGCGGGCTTCGGGCTCTTGTGTGAGGAAGGCGTCGAGGATGGCATCAGAGATGCGGTCGCAGACTTTATCAGGGTGACCTTCGGAGACGGACTCTGAAGTGAAGGTATAGTTATTACGTGCCATGAAAGTGCTCCAGTGGTTTATGATCCACCCCGTCAGGAAGCCGTTGGGGCGGTCGTTTGTTGTTATGGGTCGTAGGTCGCTTGTGCGAGGTGGATTGTCAACGTGATTTGGTGTGGTGGGATCGCTTGGTGCGGGTCCGTTGCCAAGAGGTCGCGAGGAGGACGAGGATAAGCGCCAAGGCGCTCCAGTCACCTGTGCGGCTATACAGTGTGGGGGGGAGGCGCTCGGGCAGAGGCACATCGATGAAGCCTGCTGTCCCCAGAGGGATTGACGCCAGGACGCGGCCTTGGGCGTCGATCATGGCAGAAATGCCTGTGTTGGCAGCACGAATGAGCGGGATACCTTGTTCGATGGCGCGCATACGCGTTTGAGAGAGGTGCTGCTGGGGGCCAGAGACCTCGCCAAACCAAGCATCATTGGTGATCTGAAGCAAATGTGTTGCAGTCTTATTGAAGGCGGCGGAGTAGGCAGGAAAGATCGCCTCATAGCAGATCAGTGGTGTGAAGCGGCCAACCCCCTCGATGTCGATTGGCTTCGGGTCTGCGCCTGCGGAGTAGCCATCGCCCTCCTGTGCGGCAAAGCCGCGGATGCCGAAGCGCGCAAGCCAGTCGCCATAAGGGATATACTCACCAAAGGGGACGAGATGATGTTTGTCGTAGACGGTAGCGACTTGGCCGGCGGGACTTAGCAGTACGAGAGAGTTATAGAGGCGGGGGCCGTCAAAGCGCTGAATGCCGAGCACCACAGGCACATCGCCTGCGGCGTCCGAGATCATGTCTAGCGCGGTCTCGGCGCGCCCGAGAGTCCAAGGTACGGCGGTTTCGGGCCAGATGATCAGATCGGGGCGTTTGTCTTTTCTTTCGGCGAGGTAAGAGGGCAAACGTGTGAATTCGAGCTGGCGCTCAAAAAAGATGGGCACAAAGGCGGGATCCCACTTTTGATGCTGGGGCGCGTTGGGTTGGATCAGGCGCACGTACGGCGCGTCAGGGGGGGCGCTTGTGTCTTTTTGCAAGAGTGGAGCGGCGGCAAGGGCTGCAAAGACTGCGAGCAGTGGAAGATAGCCCGTCAGCGGCAGCCGCGCGGGGCGGGTTGCCAGCGAAACGGCTGTGATGAGCGCCAGAAGCGTGAGGCCGTGGGGGCCAATATAGGCCGCATAGAGCGCCATCGGGCTTTCGGACCAGAGATAACCGAGCATCGCCCAAGGAAAGCCTGTCAGAAGATGTGCGCGGGCCAGCTCGGCCAAGGCGAGCGCGCCGATGAAGGCGAGGCGGCCACGGCCATGGGCAAAGCCAGCGGCTGCGCCCCAAAAGAGCGCGAGGCCAGCAGACATAAAGAACAGCGCAAACGGCGCCATCCACGCATGGCGCCACGGATCGACCATGAATGGCTCTACAATCCAGACGAGGGCGAGGGAAAAATAGCCAGTTCCAGCAGCCCAGCCTATGAAGGCGGCGCTGCGACGGCTTTGGGCGGCGAGCATCATGAGGTAGATGCACGCGAGCGCCAAGAGTGCGATGGGCCAGAGCCCAATGGGGGCAAGACCGAGACTTGTGATCAGGCCAGCGAGCGCGGCCAGAAACATTTGACGCGAAACAGGCAGCTCAGAGAGCCAGGGCAGCGGATTAAGTGGCCGCCGCATTGCCGCTTTTTTCACTCGGGGCTGTTGATGCTGCGGCGGCTTTTGCTGCGGCCTCGGCTGCGCGGGCGACGTGATCGGGCAGGCGCACGCGCAGGCGTTTGATACGGCGCGGGTCGGCATCGACGACTTCAAACTCGAAGCCTTCGGGATGTTTGACCACTTCGCCGCGCACGGGAACGCGGCCTGTGAGCATAAAGACAAGGCCACCTAGGGTCTCGACCTCTTCGCCATCGACCTCATCAACTTCAGTCAGAGGCAGGCCGATTTCTTCTTCAAATTCATTCAGTGGCGTTTTGGCAAGGGCGAGGTAGCCGCCCTTTTTGTCTTGGGTGAAATAGACGTCTTCTTCGGCGTCATGTTCATCTTCGATCTCACCGACGACCTGTTCGATCAGGTCCTCAATCGTTACGAGGCCATCAACGCCGCCGTATTCATCGATCACCAGCGCCATATGCTTGCGTTCGGCTTGCATTTTGGCGAGCAAAACCCCGATGGGCATCGAGGGCGGCACGAACATCAGCGGGCGCAAGAGCGCCTTCAGAGAAAAGCGGCCCTTGGCGGCAGAGCCGTTGAAGCCGTGCTGGAGCGCAAAATCCTTGAGGTGTGCCATGCCAACGGGGCTGTCGAGCGTGTCTTCATAGACAGGCAGGCGTGTCAGGCCGCTTTCGCGGAAAATGGTGACAAGCTCGTCTTTTGAAATAGTGGAGGGCACCGCAACGATATCGGCGGCAGGCACCATGACATCTTCAACAGCCATGCGGCGCAGATTGAGAACACCATGGGCAAGTGTCGGGTTTGCACTTGGCCGTGACGGCACAGGTGGCTCGTTCGGGTCTGCGGGACTGAGGGCCCGGATAATACGTGAGAAGAACCCTGTTGTGGGTCTCGGGTGTGGATCGGCCTCGGGGGCAGGCTGCGCGCTTGGCGCTGCACTAGAAGATCCGTCTTGGTTGTCGCCCATTGTGTCTTTCCTGAAGGGTAGTCATCGCGATACTGCGATCAATATGGGTTAGCAATGCCCATTTTGCCAAGTATTTCTACCTCAAGCCCTTCCATCAACGTGGCATCTTGGTCACGGATGTGATCGTAGCCCAATAAATGAAGGGTCGCGTGGGCGATGAGATGAGTGATGTGATCGGCAAGTGGCTTGCCCTGATCGGCGGCTTCACGCGCGCATGTGTCATAGCTGATGGCAATATCGCCCAAAAAGAGCGGCTCTTCTTGTGCGTGTGGATCGGCTTCAGGACGCTCGGGGGTGCCGCCATCGTCTTCGGCGGCGAGGTCTTGGTCGGGCCAGCTGAGCACATTGGTGGGCGTCGGTTTGGCGCGGAACTCTGTGTTGAGCGTGGCGATGCGTGCATCATCACAGCCGAGTAGAGCGATTTCATAGGCGGTGGGGGCAAGACCAAGGTGGGCCAGTGTCTTCGCAGCGGCGGTCTCGGACAAAGCCGTGAGATGGGCTTCTGTCCAGCGGGGGTCTTCTATGATTGGGTCAATGAGCATGGAGCTGATTAGCCTTTTGGGGGCGCGGGATAAAGACGTATTGCGCGGTGTGGTCTGCCGTAGAGTTTCGGCAGGCTGTGTGTTTTTGCTTTGCGTGCACCCGACCCGTCGGGGGACCAGCCCGCCCCAGACCGCAGCCTAGCTGGGGGACCAGTCCCCCAGACCCCCTGGGATATTTCTGGAAAGAAAAAAGGGGGCGCTTGGGGGTGTCTTGGGCTTAGCCGAGCGGGGCGTCGGCGTCGTAAGCCTTGATGATGGCAGCGACGAGGGGGTGGCGGACCACGTCATCCGCTGTGAAGTAATTGAAGCTGATGTTCGGGATGCGTTTGAGGAGGCGCTCGGCTTCTGACAAGCCCGACGTGATATGGGCGGGCAAATCGATTTGGGAGCGATCGCCCGTGATGACCATGCGGGAGCCTTCGCCGAGGCGGGTGAGGAACATTTTCATCTGCATCGCCGTTGCGTTCTGGGCCTCATCGAGCACCACGAAGGCATTGGAGAGGGTGCGACCACGCATGAAGGCGAGGGGAGCGATTTCGATGCGCTTCTCTTCGAGCAGTTTGGCAAGCTGTTTGGCTGGGAGAAAGTCATTCAGCGCGTCATAGAGCGGCTGCATGTAGGGATCGACTTTGTCTTTCATGTCCCCTGGCAGATAGCCGAGCTTCTCGCCTGCTTCCACGGCGGGGCGCGACAGGATGATACGATCAACATGGCCCTCGATGAACATGTTCACGCCAACGGCGACGGCGAGGTATGTTTTGCCTGTGCCAGCGGGGCCGATGCCAAAGCCAAGCTCGCTTTTGAACAGGTTTTGGACATAGGCTTTCTGGGCGTCTGTGCGCGGCTCTACCGTTTTTTTGCGGGTGCGGATTTCGACGCGGCCAGACTGGAACATCTCCATTTGTCCAGCAGGGGCGGGCGTGGCGGCGCTGCGGGCGTCGTCGGCACTTGTGCTCATGCGGAACTCGCGGTCGATATCGGCGGGCTCGACGGAGCGCCCCTCTTCCAAGCGTTCATAGAGTGTGGTGAGCACGCGGGCGGCGGCCTCTGTGCTGAAGGCGTCGCCAATGACGGCGAGGTGATTGCCGCGGCGCAGGATCTGGACGCCGCTCTTCTGCTCGATGTCTGCCAAGTTGCGATCAAATTCGCCGCAGAGCTCGACCAAGAGCCGGTTGTCAGGAAAGTCGAGAAGGACTTCGCCAAGCGTGTCTTGGTCTTTTGATTTGATGTCGGGGCCTGCGGGGGGAAGTGTTGTCGCGTTCAAGCCAGTCTCCTGATTGTGCTGTCTGGTGTTTGGGTGTGCTTGGCAAAGCCGCCCCCCAAATGCAACAGGCCACGGTGCGTGTGCACCGTGGCCTGAGCATCATTTGGCTTGAGAGGCGCGCCCTTAGAGCGGGTCATTGATTGTTTGGTCGCCTTTGTAAGGGCCAATCGCTGTATTTGGCGGCGCGATGCCTGAGCATACGGGCTTGCCGTAGGGATCAAGGCGCTGGGAGAGATAGCCTTCGATGCCGTCGTCGATGATCCAGTGATCACAGCCGTTTGGATCAACCCAGATGCCAGCAACGAGGTTTGAAAGGTGTTCTTCTTCGGCGCCTTGGCCGTAGTCGAATGTTTTGTCTGTGTTGACGCGGCCTTGACCGCCTTCGCCCGAGAGCGCTGCGATGGCGGCTTCGCCACAGCCTGATACGAGGAGTGCACTTGATAGAAGTGCTGCGATTTTCAATTTAAGCATAATCTAGCTCCCCTTAACGCACACAGATGATTTCGACGCGGCGGTTTTGCTTCATGCCGCCTGCAGTCCTGTTGGAGGCGACGGGCATGCGCTCGCCGTATCCGCGGACATCGGCGATACGTGCGCCTGTCGATTTGGCCACAGCGGCGACCGCATTGGCGCGGTTGTAGCTGAGCTTCATGTTATACTCATCAGAGGCGCGGCTGTCGGTGTGGCCGGCAATGATAAACGATGTGGCTTGCGCGCTGCGGAAAAACTCTTGCAGGCGAGCCGCGCCAGAGGCGCTGATGCGGTGTGAGTTTGTGGCGAAGAACTGGTCGGAGTTCATTACGCCGCAGACATTGCCACGGTGGCACACGGGGATACCCTGACGCGTCGTGTGTGGCGACATATAGCCTTCAAAGCCGTCGTCCATCACCCAGTGTTCGCATCCATCCGGATCAACCCAAATTGTTGGTGCATATCTTTCGCCCGTTACGGTGCGCGTTCCTTGCTGTGCTTCTGCCGCAGTGACTGTCATCACGGCGCCCAGAGCGAAGGCAGCAAGGCTTGTTACTGATTTGGAAATCAAATTAGCCACAGCCGATGTCCCTTTTAATTATTTCCCCCGATCAGGCCCGAGATTGGTATGGCAGCCATGGGCACTGAACAACTCTTTATAAAAGGCAGTTTATCAAGATTGTCTGGCTTGTGAAGCTCAGAAATTACAATATCTTGTGGTGTTTCGGCGTAAATGAGCAGTTCTGGGGTGTAATTACATTCTGTTGCATAATTTTTGGCCCACCTCAGGGGGCCAAAGGGGATGCAGGCGCAGAATCACTTGTTCACAAGTTCACCAGCCAGAGAGTTGCGTACGCTTTCGATGATTCTGACGCGGGCGATTGCGCCACGGGGCAGGTCGCAGTTTTTAACGTGCACCGCGTGCAGGTAGCCTGTCTTGCCCATCATTTGGCCTTCGAATTTGCCGGGCTTTTCAAAGAGCACGTCAAGTTCGCGACCGAGCATCGTATCTTGAATGGCTTTTTGCTGATGCGCGATGAGCGCTTGTAGCTCTTGGAGGCGGGCGTCGGCTACGGCAGCCTCGACCTCGGGGCGCTCGGCGGCGGGCGTTCCGGGGCGGGGGGAGTATTTGAACGAGAAGCCTTGGCCGAAGTTCACTTCGCGGATGATATCGAGCGTATCGGCATGGTCCTGATCAGTTTCTTCAGGGAAGCCAACGATGAAGTCCCCCGAGATCAGAATATCGGGGCGCGCATCGCGGATGCGCTCGATCAGCTTGAGATAGCTGTCGCGGGTGTGGGAGCGGTTCATGCGCTTGAGAATTTTGTCTGAGCCTGACTGCACGGGGAGGTGCAGATAGGGCATCAGCTTGTCACAGGTGCCATGCGCCTCGATCAGCTCGTCCGTCATGTCGTTTGGATGGCTTGTGGTGAAGCGGATGCGCTCAAGCCCGTCAATTTTGTCGAGCTTCCAGATGAGCTGGGCAAGGGTTGCTTCTGAGCCGTCCGTGCCAAAGCCATGATAGGCGTTAACGTTCTGGCCCAGAAGTGTGATCTCGCGCACGCCGCGCTCAACAAGGTCGCGGGCCTCTGTGAGAATACGATCGACAGGGCGAGACACCTCGGCACCGCGTGTATAAGGCACAACGCAGAAAGCGCAGAACTTGTCACAGCCTTCCTGAACGGTGAGAAAAGCCGTTGGGCCGCGAGCGGCCTTGGGACGAGCGGCAAGATGCTCGAATTTGTCATCGATGGGGAAGTCTGTATCGAGGGCCTTTTCGCCCGTGAGCACTTTTGCCTCCATTTCTGGCAGGCGGTGATAGCTCTGGGGGCCAACGACAAGGTCTACCATCGGCTGCCGGCGCATGATTTCTCCGCCTTCGGCTTGGGCAACACAGCCAGCGACACCGATCTTCAGATCGGGACGAGCGTCTTTGAGGGGCTTGTAGCGGCCCAGCTCGGAATAGACTTTTTCGGCGGCTTTTTCGCGGATGTGGCAGGTGTTGAGCAGGATCATGTCCGCATCTTCGGGCGTGTCTGTCTGTTCGTAGCCTTTGAGGGCTTCGGCCATGCGCTCACTGTCATAGACGTTCATCTGGCAACCATAGGTCTTGATGAAGAGCTTTTTGGGGCTTGTCATGGGCGTGTGTCCTGCGTGCGCGAATTTGGCCGCTGAGTAGCGAAAATGCTGCCCACTTGCAATGCACGATGAATTAACCGATTCTATTCCAAAAACGGGCTTATGAGTATGCAGATTAGTTTTTCCAATCTTGAGACCTTTATCAAAGAGGGCGCTGGATTCTTGGCCAAAGGGCCGATCGCGCTTGTCTTTGCCGAGGATGAGGCCGAGCTCGACACCACATTGCGCCACCATCAGCAGCTTGGTTTTCATCGCGTGATTGGATTTATGCCGCGCGAGTTTTCACTTGCTGTCGATCTGGTCGATACGATTGTGCGTGTGAATTACGACGTGCGCGGGGAAGAGGCGCTCAGCAAAGCTGTGAACGCCGTAATTGATAAAGCAGAAGGGCAGTGGCTTTATTACTGCTTCAATGCTGAATACCTTTTCTATCCGTTTTGCGAGACGCGGGTTGTGGGCGAAATGCTTGCGTTTCATACTGAAGAGCGCCGTGATGCGATGCTCACCTATGTGGTGGATCTCTATGCGGGCGATCTGGACAGCTATCCAAGCGCAGTTTCTCTTGATAGCGCCTTTATTGACCGCTCAGGATATTACGCGCTCGCGCGGCCTGATGCAGCCAATCACAATCATCCAAAAGAGCGGCAGCTCGACTTTTTTGGCGGGTTGCGGTGGCGCTATGAGGAGCACATCCCAGTGCCACGCCGCAAGATTGACCGTATTGCGCTGTTTCGCGCCCAGCCAGGCTTGCGACTGCGCGAAGATCACACCTTTAATGACGAAGAATACAATACCTTTGCCTGCCCTTGGCATAACAACCTCACGGCTTCGATTTGCTCGTTCCGAACGGCCAAAGCGCTCAAGCGCAATCCGGGCTCGACCTTTGATATTCACAGTTTCAAGTGGCATAACTCTGTCCCCTTTGAATGGCACTCGCGCCAGCTGCTGGACTTGGGCCTGATGGAGCCGGGGCAGTGGTTTTAGGCGGTTAGGCGTAGACCTCCTTCGGCGGCTCGGCTAAAACCCCTGAGAAATTTCACGGGGACTGATATGTCATCACACGGCGCCGCACTTCCGATGCTCTCACGCAAATGTAAAGGCCTTACGGGCGAGGCCCATGTGCCCGGCGATAAATCGATCTCGCATCGCTCGCTTATTTTGGGGGCAATGTCCGTGGGGGAGACCCGTATTACAGGGCTTTTGGAGGGGCAGGATGTGCTCGACACAGGCCGTGCGATGCGCGCGTTTGGTGCTGAAGTTGAAGACCTTGGCCAAGGCAACTGGCGGGTTTACGGCGTTGGCGTTGGCGGGTTTACAGAACCTGACAATGTGATTGACTGCGGCAATTCCGGCACGGGCGTGCGTCTGATTATGGGCGCGATGGCGACCACTGACATGAC
The DNA here is from genome assembly GCF_040580765.1 of Lentibacter algarum. Classification (GTDB taxonomy): domain Bacteria; phylum Pseudomonadota; class Alphaproteobacteria; order Rhodobacterales; family Rhodobacteraceae; genus Lentibacter; species Lentibacter algarum. The sequence goes on from NZ_CP158687.1 coordinate 746,931, forward strand.
GGCAACCTTTACGGGCGATGCCTCGCTCAATTCGCGCCCGATGGCGCGGGTGACGGATCCGCTGGCTTTGTTTGGAGCGCGGGCCTACGGGCGGCGCGGCGGGCGCTTGCCGATGACGATTGTGGGCGCGGCAGATGCGGCGCCTGTACAATACACTGTGCCTGTGCCGAGTGCTCAGGTGAAATCTGCTGTCTTGCTGGCGGCGCTGAATGCGCGGGGCGAGAGCCAAGTTATTGAGCGTGAAGCGACGCGGGACCACACCGAGCGAATGCTGGCTGGGTTTGGCGCGACAATCGAGACGGAAGAGACCGCCGAGGGCCGCATCATTCGCTTGCAGGGGCAGCCCGAACTTAAAGCCCAAGATATTACTGTGCCGCGCGATCCGAGCTCTGCGGCCTTTCCTGTCTGTGCGGCGATTATCACTGAAGGTTCGGATGTGCTTGTGCCCAACATTGGCCTGAACCCGACGCGGGCGGGGCTGTTTACCACGCTGATCGAGATGGGTGCAGACCTGACCTATGAAAACCTGCGCGAAGAGGGCGGCGAGCCTGTGGCTGACTTGCGCGCTAAATTTTCCCCCAATCTCAAGGGGATCGAAGTTCCGCCTGCGCGTGCGGCGAGCATGATTGACGAATATCCTGTGCTCTCTGTTGTGGCGGCCTTTGCTGAAGGGCGTACCGAAATGCACGGCGTGAAAGAGCTGCGTGTGAAGGAAAGCGACAGGATCGACGCGATGGCCAAGGGGCTGCGCGCTGCGGGTGTCACTGTTGACGAAGGCGAGGACTGGTGGGCTGTTGAGGGCCGTGGGCATGGCAATGTGACGGGCGGCGCGACAGTTGAGAGCCGTCTGGATCATCGCATTGCGATGTCGTTCCTGATTCTCGGAATGGCGAGCGAGCAGCCTATGCAGGTTGATGATGGTGGGCCTATTGCGACGTCTTTCCCTATATTTGAGAGCCTGATGGGCGGGCTTGGCGCTATAATCGAGCGGGTGTGACATGAGCTTTGCGATTGCCATAGACGGGCCAGCTGCGGCGGGGAAGGGCACGATATCAAAGGCTGTGGCCGCGCATTTTGGATTTGCGCATCTAGATACGGGGCTTTTGTATCGGGCTGTTGGTGCCAAAGTGCTCGACGGGGTAGACCCTATTGAGGCGGCGCGCAGTCTTGTGGCGGAAGACTTGGAGAATGATGCGCTGCGCACGGCGGATGTGGCGCAAGCTGCGAGCCGTATCGCTGTGATTGGTGAAGTGCGCGCGGCATTGGTGGACTTTCAGCGCGCGTTTGCGCGGCGTGCGGGGGGGGCCGTCTTGGACGGGCGCGACATTGGGACGGTGATTTGTCCTGACGCAGAGGCCAAGCTGTTTGTGACCGCCAGTGCAGAGGTGCGCGCAGCGCGACGCCACGCGGAGCTTTTGGGGCGCGGGGCGGAGGCGACATTGCAAGAGGTTCTGGCTGATGTGAAAGAGCGCGATGCGCGTGACGCGGGCCGCGCTGAAGCGCCGATGGTTGCGGCTGTGGATGCTGTTTTGATTGACACCTCAAGCATGAGTATTGAGGCCGCCGTGACGGCGGCGATCGCAGCAGTGGAGGCAGCACGAAAATGACAACACGCAGGCTTGGAAAAAATGGCCCAGAGATCAGCGCGATCGGGTATGGGGCGATGTCTTTTTCGGACTTTTACGGCGCAACGAGCGAGGCGGAAAGCCACGCGATCCTTGATCATTGCCGCGATGTCGGGTTGACCCATCTTGATACCTCCAACATCTACGGCATGGGCCGCTCTGAAGATGTGATCGGAAGCTACTTTGCGGCCCATCCTGACGCCAAGCAGGAGTTTGTGATTGCGACCAAGGCATCGATTGCCAGAGACGAAAGTGGAAATCGCATTTTTAGAAATGATCGCAAGCATTTGGAAGAAGAACTTGATAAGTCACTTCAACGTATGGGTGTCGATCACGTGGGTCTGTTTTATGTCCATCGCCGTGATCCGAACGTGCCGATTGAAGAGGTGACAGAGAGCCTTGCGGCGATTGTGAAGACGGGCAAGGCGCTTGGCTTTGGTTACTCTGAAATCGCGCCGAGCAGCCTGCGTCGAGCGGCAAAAGTGGCGCATGTCAGTGCGGTGCAATCGGAGTATTCCTTGAGCACGCGCAGCCCAGAATTGGGCCTTGTGCAGGCCTGTGCCGAACTTGGCACAGCGCTTGTTGCATTTAGCCCTGTTGGGCGCTCTTTGTTGACCGATACACCCCTGAGTTTTGAGGCCGTGCAGAGCCTTGACTTCTTGCGCGGCAATCCGCGGTTTATGCGCCCGAATTATGAGGCCAACGTGAGTGCTGCAGCCGGCTTTTGCGCTTTGGCCGCCGAGATGGGTGTGAGTGCTGCGGGGCTGGCCAACGCATGGCTTCTGGCGCAGGGGGACCATGTGATCCCGATCCCCGGGACGCGTTCTGTCTCGCATTTGAGTGATTGTTTGCAGGGGCGGGACGTCAGGCTGACATCTGAGGATTTGGAGCGGATCGAGGCGATCTTGCCGCTTGGGTGGGCGCATGGGGACAGGTATTCTGAAGCGCAGTGGATCGGACCTGAGCGCTACTGTTAAGGCTGGATTTGTGTGACAAATCAAACTGAGGCTGGGGAGCACTGCTTCCCCGCGTCCCCTCGGGATATTTTGAGAAAGAGGAAACCTGCAGTTTGCAGAGCAAAAAAAGGGCTGGGGCTTGCCTTTGAGGCAGGAGCGTTATATACGCGCGCCTGTCGAACAAGGCGGGGCTACCGCAGGGCAAAATGAGCAGGGTCGGAAAAGTCCGGCCCTCTTTGTTTTAAAAGCTGCCAGCGCTGTCTGACCAATAGAAACCCGAAGACCGGCGGAGACAACCGCACGGCCAGAAACACTTAAAAGGAATGAAACGCCACATGGCTAGCACAGTATCTATGGAAGACTTCGAAGCGCTTTTGAATGAAAGCTTCGAAATGGACACGCCCGAAGAGGGCTCTGTTGTCAAAGGCAAGGTTATCGCGATCGAAGCGGGCCAAGCTATCATCGACGTCGGCTACAAAATGGAAGGCCGCGTTGATCTGAAAGAATTCGCAAACCCAGGTGAAGCTCCTGAAATCGCTGTTGGCGATGAAGTGGAAGTCTTCCTGCGCTCGGCTGAAAACGCCCGCGGCGAAGCGGTTATCTCACGTGAGATGGCGCGCCGTGAAGAAGCATGGGACCGTCTGGAAAAAGCATATGCTGACGAAGAACGTGTCGATGGCGCGATCTTTGGCCGCGTCAAAGGCGGCTTCACAGTTGACCTCGGCGGCGCCGTGGCCTTCTTGCCTGGCTCACAAGTTGACGTGCGCCCCGTGCGCGACGCAGGCCCACTTATGGGCCTCAAGCAGCCGTTCCAGATCCTCAAAATGGACCGCCGCCGTGGCAACATCGTTGTTTCACGTCGTGCCATTCTTGAAGAATCACGTGCCGAACAGCGTGCAGAAGTCATTGGCAACCTTGCTGAAGGCGATTCTGTTGACGGTGTGGTCAAGAACATCACCGAATACGGTGCGTTTGTTGACCTCGGCGGCGTAGACGGCCTTCTCCACGTGACAGACATGGCATGGCGCCGTGTGAACCACCCATCAGAAATCCTCACAATCGGGGAAACTGTGAAGGTTCAGGTCATCAAGATCAACAAAGAGACGCACCGCATCAGCCTCGGCATGAAGCAGTTGCAAGACGATCCATGGGATCTCGTCGCGGCCAAATATCCGCTCGAGAGTGTCCACATGGGCCGCGTGACAAACATCACCGATTACGGCGCATTTGTTGAGCTGGAAGCCGGTGTTGAAGGTCTTGTGCACGTGTCTGAAATGTCTTGGACAAAGAAGAACGTACACCCCGGCAAGATCGTGTCGACATCACAAGAAGTCGAAGTCATGGTTCTCGAAATCGATGGTGCAAAACGCCGCGTTTCGCTTGGCCTCAAGCAAACACAGCGCAACCCATGGGAAGTCTTTGCTGAGACGCACCCAGAGGGCAAAGAAGTTGAAGGTGAAGTTAAGAACATCACTGAATTCGGCCTCTTCATCGGCCTCGAAGGCGACATCGACGGCATGGTGCACCTCTCAGACATCTCTTGGGATGAGCGCGGCGAAGACGCGATCCAGAACTACCGCAAAGGCGATATGGTTCAGGCCGTTGTCTCGGAAGTTGACGTTGAGAAAGAGCGCATTTCGCTTTCCATCAAAGGCCTCGGCGGCGACAAGTTTGCCGAAGCAGTTGGTGGCACGAAGCGTGGCAGCATCATTACTGTTGAAGTCACATCCATCGAGGATGGCGGCATCGAAGTTGAATATGAGGGCATGAAAAACTTCATCCGCCGCTCAGACCTCAGCCGCGACCGTGCCGAGCAGCGCCCTGAGCGTTTCTCTGTTGGCGACAAGGTGGATGTGCGCGTTACAAACGTAGACGCCAAAACACGTCGTCTCGGCCTCTCGATCAAGGCGCGCGAAATTGCCGAAGAGAAAGAAGCTGTGGAGCAGTATGGCTCATCAGACAGCGGCGCATCACTTGGTGATATCCTTGGCGCGGCGCTCAAGTCAGACGACTGAGACCAGCAATAAGACATTTGAAGAGGCCTCGCGGTGCAAGCTGCGGGGCCTTTTCTTTTGTCGAAATGCAGCTGCGAATCGGAAGTGGATGTGGTGAATGTCAGCGCCAGCTTTGTCGCCTTGCTGCGCTGCGGCAGGGAGAGAGTGTGCCAAATGGCTGCAAAACCCCTGATTTTACTTCCATTTTTCCGTGATTGAGGCAAGGAAGTAGGTTCCTCAATGAAAAATTTCTTCTATAGTCGGTGAAGAAAAAAAATAAAACTTCTGCCTGGGGAGACAGATTCACATGATCCGCTCGGAGCTTGTTCAAAAGATTGCGGAAGAAAATCCGCACCTCTTTCAGCGTGATGTTGAAAGAATTGTTAATACCATTTTCGAAGAGATCATTGACGCTATGGCTGCGGGCGACCGTGTTGAGCTACGCGGCTTTGGGGCCTTTTCTGTCAAGCAACGCGACGCACGGACAGGGCGCAACCCGAGGACGGGCGAAGCTGTGGAGGTTGAAGAAAAGCATGTGCCGTTCTTCAAGACTGGCAAGCTGCTTCGGGACAGACTGAACGGGAAGTAAGTGATGCGCTTGATCAGGTATGTGTTTCTGGCAATTTTGGCCGTGTGTTTGATAACAGTGGCCTTGGCCAACGCAGACGTTGTCACCTTGAACCTTTTGCCAGAAGCCCTTGCACAGGCAACGGGGTATGGCTTTTCTATTGAGCTGCCTTTGTTTGTCGTGATTTTTATCGGTATCTTGGCTGGGCTTTTGATGGGCTTTGTCTGGGAGTGGTTGCGGGAGCACAAGCACCGCGCTGAGGCCGCGCGCCACCGTGGGGAAGTGAAGAAGCTTGAAGGCGAGTTGAAACGTATCAAGACTGGCAGCGAAGAGCACGGCGACGAGGTTCTGGCACTGCTTGAAAAAGCAAGCTGAAGTCAGATAGACAGGCAGACAAGCGGGCGCGGGCGAGAGCTTCGCGCCTTTTTTATGTCAGACGAGAAAGAGCGGGTAGGGCCAATGGACATCAGGGTGAAAATTTGCGGGCTGACGCGTCCAGAGGATGTTGCGGCTGTGGCCGCTGCGGGCGCACAGTATGCGGGGTTTGTCTTTTTTGAGAAATCGCCACGCAATGTGAACATTGAAACGGCGCGCGCTTTGGCTTTGGAAGCCCCTGTTGGTTTGGCCAAGGTGGCGCTTGTGGTGGATGCGGATGACGCCGAACTGGACGCGATCGTGGGGGCTGTGCCGCTGGATATGTTGCAGCTTCATGGCCATGAGTGCCCTGAGCGTGTTTCTGAGGTGCGCGCGCGGTATGGCTTGCCTGTGATGAAGGCGGTGGGTGTGGCCGATGTGGAGGATATGGCGCAAATAGCGCTCTATGAAGAGGTGGCGGACCAGCTTTTGATTGATGCAAAGCCGCCCAAAGGCGCGGATTTGCCCGGTGGAAACGGGCTTTCCTTTGACTGGCGGTTGCTCTCGGGGCGCAAATATTGGCGCAAGCCTTGGATGCTCGCAGGCGGGCTGACGCCGCAGAATGTTCGTCAAGCGGCCCAGATGACGGGTGCGCGGCAAGTGGATGTGTCCTCGGGCGTTGAGGCGGGCGCAGGTGTGAAAGATGCACGCAGGATTGCGGAGTTTGTGGCGGCTCTACGCTGATTTGGAATTTGCTCTGCAAATCCGACCCAACGGGGGGCAGCCCGCTGTTTCATAAACCATTGGGCGTATGAAGCCTCCACCGAGATATTTTTGGAAAGAAAAAGCAGGGGCGGCGGCTTTTGAGTGCGTTTGCCTTGCTCTTGGGCGCGGGGGCATTTACCAACAGTCAAACGCTGACAGAGAGGGCATCTTATGGCCGACGATCTTTTCAACTCCTTCATGAACGGGCCTGACGAAAACGGCCGCTTTGGCGACTTTGGCGGACGGTTTGTTTCCGAGACTTTGATGCCGCTGATCCTTGGTCTTGAGGCCGAGTATGAGAAAGCCAAGACGGACCCGAGCTTTTGGGCTGAAATGGACGATCTTTGGGCCAATTATGTTGGCCGTCCGAGTCCGCTTTACTATGCTGATCGGCTGACCCAGCACCTTGGTGGCGCGAAGATTTATCTCAAACGGGACGAGCTCAACCACACGGGCGCTCATAAGATCAACAACGTTTTGGGGCAGATCCTTTTGGCGCGCCGCATGGGCAAGAAACGTATTATTGCTGAGACAGGTGCAGGACAGCACGGCGTTGCTACCGCGACGGTCTGTGCGAAGTTTGGTCTGCAATGCGTTGTTTACATGGGCAAGCACGATGTTGAGCGTCAAGCGCCAAACGTGTTCCGTATGCGCCTTCTTGGTGCGGAAGTGATCCCTGTAACGTCGGGTCGTGGCACGCTGAAGGACGCGATGAACGATGCGTTGCGCGACTGGGTTACGAATGTACGCGATACGTTTTATTGCATTGGCACGGTCGCAGGGCCGCATCCTTACCCAGCGATGGTGCGCGATTTTCAGAGCATCATTGGTAAAGAAGTGCGCTGGCAGCTTGCCGAGCAGGAAGGCGAAGGGCGTTTGCCCGATACCTTGATTGCGGCGATTGGCGGCGGCTCAAATGCTATGGGGCTGTTCTATCCGTTTCTGGATGATCCAAGCGTGAACATCATTGGTGTTGAGGCCGGCGGCAAGGGTGTGAACGCCAAGATGGAGCACTGTGCGTCTTTGACGGGCGGGCGACCAGGCGTTTTGCATGGCAACCGGACTTATCTTTTGCAGGATGATGACGGGCAGATTCTTGAGGGGTTCTCTATCTCTGCGGGGCTTGATTATCCAGGAATTGGCCCTGAGCATTCGTGGCTGCATGATACGAAGCGCGCGCAATATGTGAGCATCACCGACAAAGAGGCACTGGAAGCCTTCCAGCTGTCTTGTGCTTTGGAGGGGATTATTCCTGCACTTGAGCCCAGCCACGCGCTGGCGCATGTGATGAAGATTGCGCCAAAGCTGCCACCCGAGCATATCCTTGTGATGAATATGTGTGGCCGCGGGGACAAAGACATCTATACGGTCGCCAAGCACCTTGGCTTTGATATGTCTGACACAGAAGGGCGCGAGGCGGACTAAGGCTTTGCCGACAGGTATGAAAAGGGCTCATCATTGGTGAGCCCTTTTTTGTTGCCTATAACTCGGGTTTATGTGGCTAAACCGCATGTGTAGTTTGGCCAACTTAAACCTGGGGCCTATAGAGGATTTGAGCGAGATGCACTTTTCTCAACTCAGCAAGCGAGACTTGTTGAACGCAATTGAGAAAAGGACGACCCCATGAAACGCATTCTTATGACCACGACAGCACTGGTTCTTGGCTTCTGTGTACATGTCAACGCCGGCACTTTTGAAGAGGCGGCTCTCAATACCTTTCAAGAGCAGGGCTATTCCAACATTGATGTCAGCACGAGCGGCAATCAAGTGAATGTGCAAGCGGTCAAGGAAGGTATTGTCGTGGATATCACCTATGACAGCGACACAGGTGCCGTGATCTCGCAGGACGCCTCTTATGCCGATGACAACGATGGTCACGATAGCAGTGACAGCCATGATGATAACGACAGCCATGATAGCAACGACAGTCACGATGATAACGATGGCCACGACAGCAACGACAGTCATGATGATAACGATGGCCATGACAGCAACGACAGTCATGATAGTAGCGATGATCACGGGCGTGGTGACGGTGAAAGTGATGGTCACGACAGCGATAGCCATGATGGCCACGGCGGAGATAGCGACAGCGACGGCCACGGCGGAGACAGTGACAGTGATGGCCACGGTGGCGACAGCGACAGTGATGGCGATAGTGACGGCGACGACTGAGGCTGCGCTTAGCGTTGCTTTGCCAAGTCAGGCGTGATCCGTTAGCGTCGCGTTGATGAAAACTGTATGCTGGCATTCGGAAAACGGATGCCAGCAGTTTTGTAGGACATGGGAATGTATCGTCGAATTAGCATCATATTAACCGTCCTAGTTGCTCTGTCGTTCGCACCATTTGCGGCACATGCAGACAGCAAAGGTGATGCCTTTGCAGCCAAAGTGGCAAGCCAGCTCAAAGATCTAGGGTATTCCACTGTCGAGGTGTCGCGGACCTTTTTGGGCCGTATACGCGTCGAGGCGACGGGATCTGCTGGCGAGCGGGAAATCATTTTCAACCCGCGCACTGGCGAGATACTGCGAGACTTTTCAAAAGCTGGACATGGTGGGCTCTTGACGTTGCCTTCAGGCGATGGGGGAGAAGATGGCAACGACGTCGGTGGCGATGAAGGCGGTGACGACGGTGATGGAGACGATGGTGGTGACCACGGCGACGACGGTGACGACGGTGGTGATGATGGTGGTGACGATGGTGGCCATGGCGGTGACGACGGCGACGGTGACGGTGACGGAGATGGTGGGGATGACTGATCAGATCAACTCGCCAGAAGAGCGGGGCAACGCATGAAACAGGGTAAATTGATTGCTCTCTTGATGCTCCTGCAAGGGGCCTGCGCTGTTTTCTTCGTGTTTGATATTCTTGCTACGCTTCTGGGTCTGCGCGCTACTCCTATTAGTTGGCAGACGCGTGAGCTCTTGGAAATTGGTGCCGCAATCGGGCTTGTTCTGGGTGTTATTCTGGGCTGGATCGCGCTGCGGCGCTCGCTCAATCGATCACGCCGTGCGGAAGAGAGTCTGCGCACTGTACGCCGAGAGTTCAGGGATCATCTGGAACAGCAATTTGTGTCTTGGGGGCTGACACCGGCCGAGCAGGATGTTGCCCTCTTTTCTCTTCAAGGGTTTTCTATCGGTGAAATGGCGCGTTTGCGCGACAGTTCGGAAGGTACGATCAAGGCGCAAAGCAACGCTATTTATCGCAAAGCTGGCGTGAGTGGGCGGGCGCAACTGCTGAGCTTGTTTATTGAAGATCTGCTTGTTCCCGAACCTGATATAATAGAAAACAACGTCTGCCAAGCTTAAAGGCTTGAGCTTTAACCTTGGGGCTCAGCGTGCTCTTGAAGAACCCTCAGTGGCACAATGTCGAGTGCGCGGGCGTGCGTGGCTGCCAGCGAAACTTTGGGGGCGCAGCCTTCGTCATGGGCTTGCAGGAAGCGGGCGGCGCAAAGGCACCAACTGTCGCCTGCCTTAAGGCCCGCAAACCCGAATTCGGGGCGCGGTGTGGAGAGATCATTGCCGACGTATTTAGAGAAGGCGAGGAACTCGTCTGTCATGATGGCACAGACGGTATGGGAGCCTGTATCTGCGGCGCAAGTGTTGCAAGCGCCATCGCGGAAATAGCCTGTGAGCGGATCAGAGGAACAATGCGCAAGCGCGCCGCCGAGGACATTTATCGATGCATCAGGTGTCATTGGGCTGCCTCTGCTATGGCGCGGAACATGGCGGTGTTGGAGAAACTTACGCCAGCTTCGCGGAATTTCTTATCGGCTGAGTTGATCGCAATCACCACGCCGAGGGGTTGGTTGATGTAGATGTACTGCCCATAGATGCCGCGAGCAAAAAACTCGCCATCGCGGGCGTCGGACGGCATCCACCATTGATAGCCATATTGTGTATTGCCTTTCACCGTTTTGGCGGAGGGGCGGGTGCTTTGGGCGATCCAAGCTGCGGGGATGACTTGCACACCGTTCCAAAGGCCGTTTTGGGCGATCATTTGACCAAAACGAGCGTAATCTCGTGTTGTGAGATTGAGGCCACCGAGCACGAAGGCCGTTCCATAGCCGTCTGTGACATAGTAGGGCGCTTGCTCGAGCCCGAGGGGGGCGATGATGCGCTCTGAGAGAAGCTCAGAGATGGGGCGGCCCGTTGCGCCACGGATCACCATCCCAAGGATGTGCGTGTCAATCGAGACGTATTGCCAGCTTTTGCCTGCTGCAGCGTTTGTCTCTGTGAGGCCAGCAGCGAAGCCATCCATGGACTGGCCAAGCGCCAGAACGCGTCCCATTTTGTTGATGTCAGACCAGAAGTCGAGGTAGTCCTCATTGAAGCGCACACCGCTTTCCATCTGAAGCACATCTTCAATACTCGCGCCGTCATAGGCTGTTCCGAGAAGGGCGGGGGCATATTGGGTTACGGGGTCATTGACTGAGCCGATTGTGCCTTCTTCCAAGAGCACGCCGAGGAGGGCAGAGATAAAAGACTTGGCCACCGACCATGAGATACGCCGATCGTCGGGACCAGTGCTTAGGTAGTAAGCCTCGTGGCGCAGAAGACCGTCTTTGAGCACCACGGCACTTGTTATGGCACGCTCAGTCACCCATGCGTCATAGGTATCCGGCAGGGTGATAGCCTGGCCAATGATGAGCGCGGAGACTGGGGCGTCCCCGCGTGGCACAGGCACCGAGAGGAACATTGTGTCCATATGGGAGAAGTTGTGCACGATCTTATCGGCGGAGAAGAGCGAGTTCACCGCCAGCACGCGCGTAATTTCTTCGCGTTTCCAAGCATAGAGCGCGCCTGCAAGCAAGATCAGCACCAGAAGTGTGCGGCCGAGCCATTTACCGAATGTGCGCATGATGCCTCCGTTTTAAAGAAGCGTAAGGGGCTTCAGGACGCGCCGCAAGGGGGGCTATTTGAACTTGTCCATTAGCTTCTGCATTGGGCTGCGAGCGTCTGGCTCAGGCGCCTGATCTGAGGCTTGGGGTGTGTCTGAGGGCTTCGCTTTGGCGGGCTTTTCACGAGGCGGCTGTACGCGCAGTGCCACCGCGTTCATAAAGCGCCCTGTGTCGCCTTGGGCGAGCGCTGGAGCGCCATCGGCAATGCCGCGCAAGAGATCATCAAGCCAGCCAGCTTCGGCCTTGGCGAAATCGTTGAGAACATAGCGCGCGACTGCATCTTTATGGCCCGGGTGGCCGATGCCGAGGCGAATACGGTGATATTCAGGGCCGATATGGGCATGGATCGAGCGCAGGCCATTGTGACCAGCGTGGCCGCCGCCGAGCTTGGCACGGCATTTGCCGGGGGCAAGATCAAGCTCGTCATGAAAGACGGTGATGTCATCGGGTGTGAGTTTGTAAAAACGCATCGCCTCGCCGACGGACTGGCCTGAGAGGTTCATAAAGGTTTCCGGCTTGATCAGCACGACTTTGTCTGAGCCAAAGCGCCCTTCGCTTACGAGGCCCTGAAACCGAGACTTCCACGGACCGAAGCCATGAGCGTTTGCGATTTCATCGAGTGCCATAAAGCCGATGTTGTGACGGTTCTGGGCGTATTTTGCGCCTGGATTGCCGAGGCCGACGAAGATTTGCATGGGAGCCTTTCACACGCTGGTTGTTATTGTGGTTTAGGCATCTGGACCCTAAGATTCAACCTATGTGAGTGGGAGTGTGGTGTGTGGAGCGTTTTGAGTTGAATGGTGTGGCGTTGGTTTGCCCTGAGGGACAGCTGACAGATAAGATCCGCGGCAAGCTCGCCTCGGGAGAGTATGAAGGCTCCGAAGCCCGCGCGGTTATGATGCGGGTAAAGGCAGGGCAGCGTGTGCTCGAGTTGGGAGCAGGGCTCGGCTATATCGGCGCGCTGGCTGCGCGGATTGTCGGCGCTAAAAATGTGACCTCTGTGGAGGCCAACCCCGATATGATTATGGCGATCCGAGACAATTATGCGCTGAATGGCGTGGCTGAGATTGATCTGCGCCATGGAGCCGTTGTTGGGCAAGACTATGAGGGCCATTCGCTCGCTTTTGCTTGCGCCAAGCAGTTCTGGGCCTCGCGGATTGCGGGGGCCGCCGATACAGGTGCCGGGATCGTGGATGTGCCTGCGCTCAGGATTGAGACGCTGCTTGCGGATGTGGCACCCAATTTTGTGATCATGGATATTGAGGGCGCGGAGCAATATCTCTTTGCTGCGAAATGGCCTCGCTCAGTCAAGCAAGTGGTGATCGAGCTGCACCCAAAGCAATATGAGAGTGGCAAGGTGATCAAAGAGATCGTTGATATGCTCTCTCGCTCTGGCCTCACCTATGACCCTGTCGCCTCGCGCGGGACGCTTCTGGCGCTGCGGCGGGTCTGAGGCAGAAACAAAAAAAGCCCGCCGATGAGGGCGGGCTTTTCTGATTGGTTGGCAGTGCCAGCTTATTCGGCTGAATCGCCTTCAGCTTCTGCGTCTGCTTCTTCTTCATCGTCGCCAGCTGAGCGCAGGCTTGATGGAGCAGAGATGTTGGCGATGACGAAGTCACGATCAACAGTTGGCTTTGCGCCTTCTGGCAGCGTTACATCAGAGATGTGAACGATGTCGCCAATGTCGAGGCCAGCAAGATCGACTGTGATGCTCTCAGGGATATCGCCCGCTGTGACCATAAGCTCGACTTCTGGGCGTACGACTGTAAGAACGCCGCCTTTTTTGATGCCGGGTGCTTCTTCTTCGTTGATGAAATCAACGTGGATGAAGAGAGCGATTTGTGACGTGCGGCGCAGGCGCAGCAAGTCGATGTGCGTTGGCAAGTCTTTGACAACGTCGCGCTGCACGTTACGGCAGATCACGCGCACGTCTTCCTGACCTTCAACCTTGAGGTTGAAAAGGGTCGAGAGGAAGCGGCCTTCTTTGAGCTTTTTCAAAAGCTTGTTGAAGGGAATGTTGATGGGCAAAGGCTCACCTTCGCCGCCATAAACGATTCCGGGAACCATGCCGTCGCGGCGTGCCTGACGAGCGGCGCCCTTGCCTGTCCCCGTGCGTGCCTCGGCGTGAAGATCTGGGATCTGTCCAGCCATGTTGAATACTCCATAAGTTAGGGCGGGGATCCTCCAAGGCTGTATCCCCGCGTGAAGGCTGGGCGATAGCTGGTTTGGGCTATATTGGCAAGGGGTTTTGCCCCGATTTTCAGCGTTTTTAGCTGTATTCCAGTTCCAAGTGCCCTCCCGCCTTTAGAACGCGTTCGTAAAGTGCATAATCTTCTGCACGCGCAGCGCGGAAGCGGGCCTCTGTTTCAGGGGTGATTTCTGTTGTGATCGCGGGGGAGGTATTGGCTTGCTTGAGGGCAATAGGGCGCCCGAAGCGTTCTTCGAGAAAGTCGAGTAACGCGGGCATTTGCTCATAGGCAAAGAGATGGTGCAGGGGCAATGTGCCGTTCTTGAGAGAGAGAAATTTGAACTGCGTCCCAACATTGACATGAGGTAAATGCGGATTGGAAAGTGCATCCCGCACATATGCATCAAAGCTCATGCCAGAGGAGGATTTGGGGCTCGATAGCAAGACCTCGCGAGTGCGGTATTTGTACCAGCTGCGCAGATGATCAAGGGGGTCACGGATGACAGCAATACGTTCTGGCGTGAGCTTGTATGCATTGCGCAGAAACGGCGCGCAGTGTTTGTCAAAGGCGGCTGCAGACATGTGCTTGCGTCTGCCCTTAAACAAAATATCCGCCTTGCCGCGCAGAGCCGCTTCGAGTGCGGTTGTACCTGTCTTGGGCACGGCCAGCATCGCGAGGTTTTGTTTGAAAAAGATCTGCACGTTTTACCCGCCTTTTCACAGTACTCTGGCCAGCTTAGGCTTAGATCAAGGGTGTGAAAATACCCTTTCTTTTTGGCCCAGTTTGGCCTTCGTCTGGGGGCAAAGCCCCCGGCTGGTTGTGTGCAAAGCGCGTGACAGTCAGCCCTTATGTCTGCCAGTCGCCTTCAAAACCTTTGGGAATCATGAGGATGTCGCGGTTGACGTCTTTGATGTCTGTCTTGCCGCACAGCGCCATGGATACATCTAGCTCCTTGTGAATGACTTCCAGCGCTTTTGTGACCCCTGCTTCGCCCATTGCGCCGAGGCCATAGACAAAAGCGCGGCCGATGTAGGTTCCTTTCGCGCCCATCGCCATGGCTTTGAGAACGTCTTGTCCCGAGCGAATGCCGCTGTCCAGATGAACTTCGATCTTATCGCCCACAGCATCCATAATGGCGGGGAGCGCGCGGATCGAGCTGAGCGCTCCATCAAGTTGTCGGCCACCGTGGTTGGACACGATGATCGCGTCGGCCCCCACATTGAGCGCTTCAATCGCGTCGCGGGCATCAATGATGCCTTTGATAATCAGGGGACCGTCCCACATTTTGCGGAATGCGCGGATACGATCCCAGTCAAGCGATTGGTCAAAGGCTTCTGATGTCCATGTGGTCAGTGAACTCGCGTCTTCCACGCCTTTGGCATGGCCCACGATGTTGCCAAAAAAGCGTCGTTTCGTGCCAAGCATGCCAAGGCCCCACTGAACCTTAGTCATCATGTTTGCGACAGATTTCACTGTCAACTTGGGCGGAGCGGAGAGGCCGTTTTTGAGGTCTTTGTGACGTTGTCCGAGGAGCTGCAAATCGACCGTGATCACGGCGGCAGAACAATTGGCGGCTTTTGCACGGTCAAAGAGGCGCTGCATGAAGTCATCGTCTTTGAGCGTGTAAACCTGCATCCAGAAAGGTTTTTCTGTATTTTCAGCCACATCTTCGATTGAGCAGATCGACATGGTCGATAGCGTGAAGGGCACGCCAAATTTTTCGGCAGCGCGTGCGGCTTTGATCTCTCCATCCGCGTTTTGCATGCCTGTCAGACCCACGGGTGCGAGGGCGACGGGCATGGAGACGTCTTGCCCGATCATCTGTGTCGCAGTGCTGCGACCTGCCATGTCAATGGCAACGCGCTGACGCAGGTAGAGCTTGTCAAAGTCAGAGGTGTTCTCGCGGAAGGTTTGCTCCGTCCAGCTGCCGCTTTCACAATAGTCGTAAAACATGCGTGGTGTACGGCGCTCGTAGATGCGCTTGAGATCGTTGATATTCGTGATCACGGGCATAACGGGTCTCTCTTTCGCTAAAATTGGTATGAAATGGTTACCAATACAAAGGGTTTCCTGCAATCGAATTTACCCTTGTTTAGGGCCGCTTAAACTTTGCGCGGCTAGGGTCTGCTGGAGAAAAAAAGGAGACCTCTATGAAGGGCGTAATTTTTGTTGAGCTATTGCGTATGGCCGAAGCCAATGCTGGCGAAGAGCTTGTGGATGAGGTGCTTGACAGTCTGACGCTTGAGAGTGGCGGTGCTTATAGCGCGATTGGAAGCTACTCTTGCGGCGAACTGTTCAGTATTGTGGGAGCCTTTAGCGAGCGGCTGGATGCGCCTGCAGAAGATTTACAGAAGATGTTTGGGCACTGGATGTTCAGCTATTTTGTGGAAAATTATGGGGAGTTTTTTACCGACAAAAAGTCGGCTTTTGATATGTTGGCTTCAATAGAGAACGAAGTGCATGTGGAAGTGCGCAAGCTTTACCCAGACGCCGAACTGCCGTCGTTTGAGACGCTTCAGACTTCAGAAACGGAGATGAGTATGACCTATAAATCTGCGCGTCCGCTTCAATCATTTTGCCACGGCCTGATTGAGGCCTGCCTGACCCACTACGGCACACCTGGTGTGATTTCTGTCGATGATCGCTCTGATGGACACCCTGCGCATGTCGTATTCTTGATTGGTTTGGAGAAGGCCTGAGGGTGCGCGCTGAAAGGCATCATATGACGCAGGCGGGCCCGGTTACGCGCAATCGCTATGAGCGTGAGAGGGCGGCACGGCAAAGTGCTGAGCGGCTTCTAGAAGCGAAGAGTCGCGAACTTTTTGAAGCTAATCAAAGGCTTATGCAGCAGGCACAGGCGCTTGAGCTGGCGGTGACCGAGCGGACCCGTGAGGCAGAAGAGGCCGCACAGGCCCGGGCGCAGGCCGAGGCTGCGAATGATGCCAAGTCAAGCTTTCTGGCTTCGATGAGCCATGAAATCCGCACACCCTTGCACGGCGTGTTGGGGATGATGAGTGCACTCGACAGCACGGCGCTCACAAACGAGCAGCGCGATTTGCTCGAAGTCATGAAAGAGGCGGGCTATGTGCTGCGCACTGTTGTGAACGATATTCTGGACCTCAGCAAAATAGAGGCGGGGCAGCTCGAATTGAGCAATGCGGCGTTCTATTTGCCCAACGTCTTGAAAAGCCTGAAGCAGCATTTTGGTTTGAGTGCTTCTGCGAAGGGGCTGACGCTCCTGTTTGACACAGATGCAAGTTGTGAGCGGTGGCTTTTTGGCGATGAATTCAGGCTCCGGCAGGTTTTTGGCAATCTTTTGTCTAATGCGGTCAAGTTCACGGCACACGGCACAATTCTTTTGAAAGCAAGGGTCAGGCAAGAGGCGGGCGGCGTTTATGGTCTGGATGTCTTGGTTGAGGATACGGGTCTTGGACTGAGTGCTTTTGCGCGGGATGGCCTCTTTAAGCCTTTCGCACAAGCCGATCCAAAGATTGCCCATCGCTTTGGCGGAAGCGGACTTGGGCTGACGATCACACGGCGTATATGCCATTTGATGGGCGGGGCCATCACGCTGGATGGGGAGGAAGGCAAGGGGACGGTTGCGGAGTTTCAGGTGCGCCTCAAGTCAGCGGAGCCGCCTGAGGCGCGGACTCACTGTGCCGATCTGGCGAGCGCGGAGGCGCTTTTAGAAGCGCGCAATTGGACCATTCTTGTGGTGGATGACAGCGCGGTAAATCGCAAAGTTGTGACGCAATACCTTAAACGCTACAAATTGACGGTCTTGGAGGCCGAGGACGGCGTGAATGCTGTTGACCTGTGGCGGCGCGCCAAGCCTGATTTCATTCTGATGGATATCAATATGCCTGTGATGGGGGGCATTGCCGCAGCCTTGCGTATTCGCGAAGAGGCGATTGAGCGTGCAGAGCCACGTGTCCCTATTGTCGCGCTGACGGCAAATGCGATGTCGCATCAAGTCAACGACTATCTGGACGCAGGACTCGATGCCCATATTGCAAAACCTGTGGGGCGTGCAGAGCTGGTGCGCGTGATCGGCTCGTTCCTGTCGCAGCGTGTGTCGCGCGCTTAAGCGCGATGGGCCCCATCGGCCAGTGACTTCACAAAAGTGAGGACATCAGCGGGTGTGTCACCCTTTGCGATCCGATCAACGATCGCGGAGCCAACCACTGCGCCATCTGCAACACTGGCGATGGCTTCTGACTGCGCGGGTGTTTTGATGCCGAAGCCCACAATGATCGGGAGATCAGTTTTGGATTTGATCCGTGCGACTTCCGGGGCAACATCTTCTGCCTGCGCCTCGGCGGAGCCTGTAATTCCTGTGATTGAGACGTAGTAGACAAAGCCAGATGTGTTTTGGAGCACTTTGGGCAGGCGGGCGTCATCTGTTGTTGGTGTGGCCAGACGAATGAAGTTTAGGCCTGCGGCTTGCGCGGGAATGCAAAGCTCAACATCCTCCTCAGGCGGAAGGTCCACCACGATCAGCCCGTCGATCCCTGCGGCTTTGGCGTCTTTGAGGAAGGCCTCGACGCCATGAGAATAGATCGGATTGTAGTAGCCCATCAATACGATCGGTGTTGTCTCATTGGTCTTGCGGAACTCTGTCGCCATAGCGAGTGTTTTGTTGAGCGTCATGCCCGCCTCAAGAGCGCGCTGCCCCGCCAGCTGGATGGTTGGTCCATCTGCCATCGGATCGGTGAAGGGCAGGCCCAGTTCGATAATATCTACGCCTGCCGAGGGCATGCCTTTCATCACCTCAAGGGAGGTGGCAACATCGGGATCACCCGCCATGATGTAGGCCACGAAGGCTTTTTTATCTTCGGCTTGAAGGGCGGCGAATGTGGCGTCGATGCGGCTCATGGGGCATTCCTTTTTATGTTGAGGCAGATGTGCCCCAAAAGCAGTGGGGAAATCAATAGGAAGTGGTTTCCAAACCTGCTTTGCTCCCTTGGAGGGCGCGAGGGCGGCCCTCTTGATGCAAATTCTGCCGTTTTGCTCTTCTCACAGGGAAGACTGGGATAAGAAAAAAGTGCAGTGTGAAGCGAGTGTGTTGCAGCGGGGCGGGCGAGGGCTTATGAGGCGCACAACAGCATATGCGGGAGAAAAGCCATGGGCTTTAAGATGGGTATTGTGGGTTTGCCGAATGTGGGCAAGTCAACTTTGTTTAATGCGCTGACAAAAACGGCGGCGGCGCAAGCGGCGAACTTTCCGTTTTGCACGATTGAGCCGAATGTTGGTGAGGTCAATGTGCCGGATGCGCGCCTTGATACGCTTGCAGAGATTGCAGGGTCAAAGTCGATCATTCCAGCGAGAATGACCTTTGTGGACATTGCCGGGCTTGTGAAGGGCGCAAGTAAGGGCGAGGGGCTTGGCAACCAGTTTTTGGCCAATATTCGGGAAACTGACGCGATTGCCCATGTGCTGCGCTGCTTTGAAGACGGAGATGTAACCCACGTCGAAGGGCGCGTGAATCCTGTGGAAGATGCGGAAGTCATCGAGACTGAGCTCATGCTCGCGGACCTGGAGAGCGTTGAGAAACGCCGTCAGGGGCTCGTGCGCAAGCTCAAGGGCAATGACAAAGAGGCCGCCCAGCAAGACCGTTTGCTCGCTGCGGCGCAGGCGATGCTGGAAGAGGGCAAGCCTGCGCGACTTGTCGAAGTGGATGCGGAAGACGCGAAAGCTTGGAAAAACCTCCAATTGCTGACCTCTAAGAAAATTCTTTATGTGTGCAATGTCGACGAGGGCAGCGCGGCCACGGGGAATGCACATTCTGATGCGGTCGCGGCTATGGCAGCGGAGCAGGGCGCAGGCGCGGTCGTTATTTCTGCGCAGATCGAGGAAGAGATCAGCAAGCTGGAAGACGATGAAGCCGAAATGTTTCTGGAGGAAATGGGCCTTGCTGAGGCAGGTCTCGACCGTTTGATCCGTGCGGGCTACAATCTTTTGCACCTTGAGACTTACTTCACAGTCGGCCCAAAGGAAGCGCGTGCTTGGACGATCCGCGAGGGTACAGGTGCGCCGCAGGCGGCGGGCGTGATCCATGGCGACTTTGAAAAAGGCTTCATCCGCGCTGAGACGATTGCCTATGCTGATTTTGTTGCCAATGGCGGAGAACAAGGCGCGAAAGAAGCCGGAAAGATGCGCGCCGAGGGCAAGGCTTATGTCGTCAAAGACGGCGATGTATTGCACTTCTTGTTCAATAAATAAAACCAAGCTCCGCGCACGGCTTTGACTGTGGTCAAGGGCGCGCGCGGGGCTTGCTCTGCTGCATTTGCGCAACGGGGCTTTTGGGCATTGGTTGAATTCTGGGCATGAGCCTGCTAGGCTCTCCACATGAAACAAGCACTGTAAGTTCATGAATTGTAATGGAGTCGTGGTTTTTCCACAGGCTCCTGTGTGCTTGGTGTTTTGTCTTTTATCTTCAAATGATGTTCCGCCCATGCGCTTTCTGGCCCCTTGAGAAGGGCCAAACAAACGCCGCATCGGAACACGGCCAATTTGAGCAGGACAGACAAATGACACATCAGGATTCAAAACCCCTCACTGGCATACCCGCATTGGCGCAGGACTTGACGACGCCTGAAGCGATCCGCCGCGCCGCAGGTTTGACGGCAGAAGAGATGGCCGCGCTTTTGGGGATGGGCGACTATGGTTACAGCGCGTGGGAGCGCGGTGCGCGTACGCCAGGCGGGCCAGCTTTGAAGCTTTTGGCTTTGATCGCGACAGACCCCATCAAAATGATTGCGGCGTTGCGCAAGGCCTAGTCGTCATCCATGTTCTGCGGCTCGCCTGTTTCAGGCAGGGGCGCAGTGACATCAAAGCCATACTCAAGACAACAGGCGGCATGGGCGGCCTGCATTTGGGCATAAGCGGGGTGATCTGGGCCTAGGTCACGAGTTTGCCACCAGTCTTTTGATAGATCAAACAGCTGTGTGGAGCCGTCACTGTAGCGGATGAAACGGTACTTGCCTTTGCGCACTGCGGCGCTCTGATGCAGGAAGGTTGGCACTGCGCGGTCAGGTGCGCGTGCCCAGTCCATTTGGGGGCGCAAGGAGCGGCCGAGGCTTCCGTCGAGTGGGGGCAGGTCCGCATAATCCATCACGGTGGGGCCGATATCGAGCAGCGCCACAGGGTCACTGACCACTTGGGCGACGGGCTGCTCGGGATCGTGAATGATCAGAGGCACGTTGGCGACCTGCTCCCATAGGGTGTGCTTGCGAAAGCGGTTGCGCTCGCCGAGGTGGAGCCCGTGATCAGAGGCGATGATGACCAAGGTGTTGTCGGCAAAGCGTGAGGCCTTGAGCGCGTCCCAGATGCGGCCCAAGTGATAATCTGTGTGGCTGAGTGCGGAGAAGTAATTGCGCACGCTTTTGCGCCATTGCTTGAACTTGTCGGCGTTTAGATTTTGCGAATTGTGTAGCTCCATAAAGGCGCTCTCGTCAAAGCCCTCTTGCCAAGCCTTTGGCTTTCTGAAGTTTTTCTCGTCATACATCTCTTTGAAGCGACGCGGTGTGATCCAAGGGCCATGCGGCCCGTAGAAGCCGATCTCGCGGTAAAACGGGGCATCTTCTTTGTAATTGTTGAAGAAAGAACGTGCCGAATTGGCTGCTTGGTGGTCGTAAAATCGCGGGTCGTCTTTTTCGTCTTTGGCCGCTTTGCCGCCGCGTAGCCCGCCAAACTCGATGCTGATGGCCTCGGGGATCTGCCAATCGCCACGAAACTTCTTGGGATTGTCGGAAAAGAGAGTTTGGTGGATTTCGTCGGGCAGGGCGTCATAGCCTTGCATGACTTTGCCGCCTGAAGAGCAAAAGTATCCGGCTTGCTTGAGTTTGTAAGGCCACATCGCCTCTGCTGGGATTTTCTCAAAATAGTTTTTGTAGGGGCCCGTGACACCTGATTGATGCGGCGATTGCCCTGACATGAAGCTGGCGCGCGATGGGCTGCAAACGGGAGCCTGACAATAGGCCGCTTGAAAGGCTGTGGACTCTGCGCAAATGCGGTCCAGATTGGGCGTTTGTAGGGCTTCGCCAAAGGCGGTTTTGTATTTCCAAAAGGCGACTGCATCATCAAATGTGATGAGAATGACGTTCTTGCGCGCGTCTTGTGTCGACATGCTCTGCTTTCCTCAACTCGATACCAACTGTGAGGGCTTTAGCCCTTCTTTTGGGAAGTGATATCTGGCTTTCTGGCGCGGGTCTATCAAAGAAGCTTTAAGTCAGAGTTGATTTCGGCCACATATAAAAGGGTCAAAGTAGGACAGTTTTATGCAGCCGTTGCCGTTTAATATTATGACCAAACCGATTGGGCCGCGCTGCAATATTGATTGCAAGTATTGCTACTACCTTGAAAAAGAAAAGCTTTATCCGGATGAAAAGAAATTCAGGATGTCTGATGACGTTTTGGAACGCTATATTTCCCAGACGATCGCGTCTGGGCTGGAAAGCGGTATGGGTGAAGTTCACTTTGCTTGGCAGGGTGGTGAGCCAACGATGCTTGGCGTTGAATATTTCCGCAAGATTGTGACCCTGCAGAGAAAACACCTGCCAGCGGGTGTGCCAGTTTCCAACGCGCTTCAAACCAACGGGATTTTGCTCGATGAGGCATGGGGTGTGTTTCTGGCCGAGAACGACTTTCTTGTTGGGTTGAGTGTGGATGGGCCAAAAGCTGTGCATGACAGGTACCGCGTTGATCGCGCCGGACGCCCAACCTTTGACGCTGTCATGCGCGGGCTAGAGGTGCTTCAGCGCCATGAGGTGCGTCATAATGCACTGACAACTGTCCACCGTGCGAATGGTGGCAAAGGCCGTGATGTTTATCGCTTTTTAACGGGAAAAGGATTTGACCATATCCAGTTTATCCCAATTGCGGAGCGCAGTGCTGGGGAAAGCCTTGCAGGTGCGCCACAGCAGGACATGGCCCCGCAAAATAAAGTGACGGAGTGGAGCGTGGCTGCGCGCGCGTATGGTAAGTTTTTGTGCGATGTCTTTGATCTATGGTTCAAAGACGATGTGGGGCGCGTCTCTGTGCAGTTCTTTGATGTGCAGCTCGGTCTCTGGATGGGGCAACCCTCTGCACTGTGTGTTTTTGCCAAGACCTGCGGCAACAGTCTTGCCCTTGAGCATGATGGTAGCCTGTATGCGTGTGATCACTACGTGTACCCAGACTACAAGCTTGGAGAGATTGGTGAGACGCCCCTGCGCGAAATGCTGTGGAGTGATCGGCAGGCTGCCTTTGGCCAAGACAAAGAGGCCTCCCTGACTGCTCAGTGCCGCGCGTGCGAGTTTCGCTTTGCGTGCAATGGTGGGTGCCCCAAACACCGTTTTGGCACATCAAAGTCGGGCGAGGCGGGGCACAATTATTTTTGCGAAAGCTACACGGCGTTTTTCAGACACGCAGGCCCTCGGCTGCAAAAAATGGCTTGGCAAGTTTCCAACGGGATTCCCGCAACGGGTGGAAAAGCTTGAGCCTCTAGGGCTGCACCTAAGATTTGCGTTGTAGGGTGCTGCGAACATGAGTGTGCGTTCAGCCTTTATTTTATGGGTATTTTTAGCCATTTGTTGGGGCCAGAAGAAATTTGAAAAACCTTAGAAAACACCTTGTAAATCCGTCTCTTGCGCTTGTATACCCGTCGGCGGAGACGTGGCCGAGTGGTCGAAGGCGCTCCCCTGCTAAGGGAGTAGGCCCGGAAGGGTCTCGAGGGTTCGAATCCCTTCGTCTCCGCCATTAACCTGGCTTAAGTAATTGATTTAATTGTATTTTTACCAAGAATTGGCCTGTTTGGATACAGTTGCGGATACACTTTTCTCAGTAATTTAATTGCTGTACGTAAGCTTTGTTGGAAAAATTGGTTGCTAGATTACTGTGTGAAACTAGCGTGATATCTTAACGGGATGAGAAGCTGATCGCTTACCAAATATAAGACTGCCCGTCGTCAGTTTTTTTGGGGCCAATGGCGGCCTAAACTAAGAGAAAGTCTGGATCATCTAATTAATTTGATTCTGAGGCATTTCCAGTTTCAAATTAGTGTCTTTCGGCAATTGGATGTACCAGTTTCAAAAAAATGGGCCGCTAGCAAAGTGCTGGCAAATTCAGGCTCATAACCTGAAGGTCGTAGGTTCAAATCCTACTCCCGCAACCAAAATCCTAAAATAAATCAAAGGCTTAGTTTCCTAGTAAAACACTGGGGATTTATAAGCGCGTTTCATGTCAACGCCATGTCAACGTTTGACGCGTCGCACCCCTCGAATAGCCGTAATCATTGGTAATCAGCCGAAACCAGTGATGGTCGATGATGTTCGGGCATACTGGAGCGGACCGGTTTTGCAGGTTGACGGATGAAAATTCGGTCTGCTCGCGTTATAGAACCAGCTTGTAGCTTGTGCTGCGGCCGCCGGCTTCGCCTTTCCGCATCAGCCCAAGTTCAATCAAGGCTGCAATGTCGCGACTTGCACTATCCTGAGAGCATTTCGCAATCGTCGCCCATTTCGACGTGGTCATCTTACCCTCAAAGCCGTCAAGTAAACGGTTCAGAACCTTAATCTGTCGCTCGTTCAGCGGCATCGGAGCTGCGCGCTCCCAGAATTGAGCCTTCGCGACAACTGCAGCGAGTACGCTATCCGCTCCACGGATGGCGCGATCCAGGCACGCGAGGAACCATAAAACCCACTCTGTTACGTCCGTTTCGCCCTTCTGCGTTTGCTCCAGTTGATCATAGTATACGCTCCGTTCTGTCCGGATCTGCGCTGACATGCTGTAGAACCTTTGTGAGCTCCCCTCTGACCGCGCCAGCGCAAGATCAGCGATGGCACGACCAATCCGTCCGTTGCCATCCTCGAAGGGGTGGATCGTCACAAACCACAGATGCGCCAGGGCCGCCTTGATTACCGGATCGGATGAAATCGGTGCGTTGAACCAGGCGAGAAATGCTTCCATCTCCGCCGCGACCCTAGAGGCAGGTGGCGCTGTGTAATGCACGCGTTCTCGGCCGTAGGGTCCTGACACCACCTGCACCGGACCGGTACTGTCATCGCGCCAATCCCCGACGCGGATGAGTGTCATGCCGCTACGCCCGGTCGGAAACAGGGCGGCATGCCAGCCGAATAGGCGTTCCGCTGTCAGTGGAGCGTCGTAGTTGCGCGTGGCATCAAGCATGACCTCGATGATGCCTTCGACGTTACGATCCGTCGGGGGCAGGGCGCCAATGTCGATGCCAAGGCGACGTGCCAGCGATGACCGCACCTGAGTGGCGTCGAGCTGTTCACCTTCGATTTCGCTTGTCTTGACGACGTCCTGTGTCAGCGTCTGCAGCACTGCTTCCTCGCGCAGCTTGAAGCCTAGCGCTTCCATTCTGCCGATCAGTCTGCCCTGGGTATGGCGCACCTCAGCTAGGCACGTGGCGACGTGCGCGTCTTGCCAAGTTAGGTTAGGCCAAGTGTCCCGTTCCCAGATTTGCATCATATTCTCCGCAAAATTTACAGGGATAATCCGACTTTTTCTCTGCACTGGCAAGAGTAAAAGCCGCATTATGTGCGGAGAATATAGTGGGCAATCTCCCGGAGGGTGCCAGCCGCGCTTTTTGATATCCTTGCTCGAAACCGGTATGGAACGCCGCATCAACCAGTGACACCGTGGCGTTCTCGCGCCATTATTTCGGGAGAGTAACATGCGCTGGCTGAGCTCAGTTGACGCGAACATTCGGTCCAAACTGATCACTTCGGCTCTGAAGTTGCGCAAGCGCTGCTTTGTGCCTTTCTAAGCGTCTTTGGCCTTTCCTGAGAGGGGTACCAAAATGTATGCGTTGCGCCATCACGTTGACTTCGGATAATTTTTTTAAGGCTGTAACGAAACTCAGCAAGATGAATCCGGCGTGATCAAGCCTTGTGTCAGCATCACGGATTAGGAACTCTGGCGTGATACCTTGTTCTGCGCACCACATCAAAGTGTTTCGGGCCTGCTGGGTCACCCATTCCGAGTCGGTGGCATAGGTCGGTGCGCTGCAGAAGACGCGGCGGCTGTCGAGATGGATAAACATCAGTACATAGGCAGTCCTCGGCCCGCGTAGCGTAAACACAGTCTTTGAGAAGAAGTCGCAGGCAACCATTGTTTCCATGTGTGCCCCGATGAAGGTGGTCCACGGCAGGGCCGGCTTCTTCTTGCGCCTCTCAGGGCTCGGGTGGATGCCCGCATCATTGAGGATGCGTTTGACAGAATTGGCGTCAGCATAGAGCCCCAGCTTTTTCAACTCCCCTGCGATCCGCTTGTAGCCCCAGAGGAGGTTTTCAGATCCGATGCGGGTGACGACGTCGCGAAGTTCCTGCGTCAGGCGCGGTCGTCCCACGGCCTGAAAGGGGCGCCCACCGCGCATCTGGGAAAGCCAGCGCTTGTAGGTCGCGGGCTTGGCCACTTTCATTAGCCCGTCGACATCATGCCCGCATTCTTCCCCGATGCGTAACAGTTCGGCTTTTTCGGCAGGCGACAGGATGATCCTTTCCGTTGGAATGCGTACCCGCAAGATTGTGATCTGGGCCTTTAGCAGCCTTAGTTGCGCATTGTGCCGCGGTATGAAAAACTGATTTAGGAAGACCAGAAGGAGGGATAGGGTCGAATTCATCTTGCCGGGCTCCACAGCGGCGTTTAAAAATGACGCTATGTCAGGGTGATGGGTCTTGCTTACATTTTGGCACCCCTCTCAGGGAAGCGAAAATCGCCGGGGTCAGCTGATGGCCGTCATCAAGCTGGGGTAGGGGGCCTGTCGAGGTCTTTGCCCGAACGTTTTTCTGCATGATTGCAATCTGCAGACCTGCAATGCGATCGGGATACCCTCTAGAATTTTGTGGATAGTTTGGATGTCAGACCATCTCGAGGCATGTCACACAGGTTCGCGATTTGGATTCAATGATTTCAACGGGTTGGATCGAGAGAGATTTGGGGGCCAGGTTGGCTCCCTCCGCCATAAAGACTACATAAAATACTGTTTTGTTGGGGCTTTTTGGTAGGTGCGCTAAAGCTGGATACAGTTAAGGATACACTTCATTCAGTTATGCGTCCGGTGCCACGAACAGCCCTAACCTACCTTTTCTAGTAACGTCATTTCCGCAAGGTAAACATAAACCCCCTACAAAATTTGCTGGCGCTAAGATGCAAAAGCCGCGCGAACCACCCTCAATCACGGCTTTGCCAGAGGACCCGCTCACTGCGCCTCTTCGTCTGCCAGTTCTTCGATAGCCAACGCCTCGGTGCGTAGGTGCGCGGCTGTCAGGCGTAGCTTCTCGACATAAGCCGCCGTCTCAGCTGCAGTGTTGCCTGTCGCCCATCGGTCAAGGACGGTTTCCACGGCGCGCTCGACCTCTCGGCGGACGCGGGCCTCTGTCGTGAATGGTCGGCGCTTCGACTTCACGGGTTCAGAGGGGCTGTCTAGCATCTGTCAGGCTCCGGCTGTGATCTACGAAAGCATAGCAAATTTGGCTGTGATTTGCTCCGAAAAAGTGCCGTGATAATTGCACAATTTGCGTTACTTACCACCGTGTGACGGGTGTGACGGGTGTGACGGGTTTTCCCAGATGCATATAATCGCGAAAAAACATTTTTTGTAATAGTGAAACACCCAATTTTTCAACGCGATTCAATAAACATAGTTTTCTGTCACAGTTTTTGAATGTGGAAACACCCGTCACATGCGTCACAAGCGTCACGGCTGCGCCTCCAACCAGCTTGGCACGCGCAGGCCCGTCACGTAGCGGGCCACCCGGTCTTTGTTGGCACCAAAGCCCAGACGTGTCAGGCGTTCCCGCAACCCCTTTTGGCTCATGGTCTTGTTAATGCCGTTCGACGCGGCCCAATCCTGATAGGCCCTAAACACTTCTGTAGATGTCGCCTTTGCCTCTGCATCGCGGGTGCATACATCGTCCACAAATTGCGCCACCTGATCGGCCTCTAGTCGCCATTCTTGCTTTGCTGTCTCACTGGACGCGGGTGCGGTAAAGCCGTCTGTCAGGGCCAGCGCATAGGCTTTCAAGGCCATGTTCAAGATCCCCGGCAATTCGGTCAGCAGTTTGCCTTTTAACTGCGGGTCTTGCTCTTGCTTGGCAAAGGTCCGGTTGAATTGCAGAATCGTGGCCCGCCTGAATAGTGCCTCCGAAAAGTCGCGGGTGTGCGGCATGTGATTTGTGCCAAACCAGCACGTTGCAAAAGGTCGCATGACAAACGGATCTTTGAATTTGTGTTCAACGGTTGAAGGTTCGCCCGACGTGATCGCCTTCAATTCAGCGTCGGCTATTACTTCACCCTGTTTCAGTTCGGTCACGATATTTGCAAGTTTCTGGTGAAGGTGTGCCCTTTGGAAGCTGCGGTCAAAGTTTGCAGGTTGAACCCCAGCGACGTTTTCAACACCTGCCAAGCCTTCCAAGATCGCCAGCAACACGCTTTTGCCGTTTGCGCCCGGCCCGATAAGCATGACAAACAATTCATGACGCGCATGGCTCATTAGGGTGTAGCCCATCAATTCTATAACACATTTAATCTTGTCCAGAATGTCGGGATCATCCCGAAAGACCTGTTCAAGAAAGGCCCGGAATAGCGGCGCATCGGCCTGCGGATCGTAGGCCACCGGGATTTGCGTTGTGCGGTAGTTTTCCCTGCAATGCGGTCGCAAGGTCCACTTGCCGCCCTGTAATTCCAGTTCACCGTTCAAACAGTTCACGGTTTCAGGATTGCCTAGGTTAAATTTGTGATCCTCCCTGTAAATGTCAGATTTTAAAACATCGGTCACGCCATTCACGAGGCTGGCTGTCACATCAATCATTGCTTCGCCATCTAAACGCCCTTGCACGGCTTGCTTGATCGCCCGGTCATCCTGTTGCGTCCAGACGCCCCGCGCCTGCCAGCGCCAAACGAAAGCATCTGTGCATATGACATTGGCGCGCCCGATTGTGTCCAGCGCCATTCGCGCAAGGTCCAACTGATCCGGCTCCGGGATCGTGTCACGCTCTTGCGATAGCTGCGCCCGGATCGTGGTAAGCGTCATTTTCGTGGCGTCTTTGATCGCCCGAAACACGGTATCTTGTCGGACGGGATTCAGCGGCGCTGTCTCTGTGACAATCGCTTCCATTTCGTCGATCTGTCCCGGCTGTAATGCCTTCGCCGCCTCCAAGAGTTTTTCAAAGCTGCGCGGCTGAGGCCCTACAGCATCAAAACCATCAAGGGCGTTGCCAATCGCGGCTTGCGTTTTGCCGCCCTCCGCGATTGGCCCGCGTGGCGTCTGTAAGCCTGCCACAAAGCCGCTTTCGATAGTCGCGGCAATCTCTGCCGGATCAAGGCCAATGCCACTAGCAGCGGCGCTCAGGCGCTCTCTGACGGTGCGTTCATCCAAGCCGCCCCCAGCCACGATCTGCGCAAGGCTAAACGCCGATTTGTTTAGAGCGTCATTGCGCTGCCCCTCTGGTGCTAACAGCAATTCTGCCAGTTCACCTCGTAACGCCGTATCTGCCCAAGCGGTGCTATTGCCGCCCACAGTTGGCATGACACGTTCTGACAGTTTGCGCTGTGGCTTAACACAAAGCGCCAGTAGCCATTCTGGGCAATCGGCCAGCTCAAAAAAGCCCGGCGGGTTCTTCCAGCGGTAGGGCAGATCTGCGCCCGTTTTAACGCTTGGCACGCCGATAACCATGCCACCATCGGCCCGCACATCAACGCCCGGTGCCACTTGGCCCGCACTGTTTGCAATGTCCACGCCATCAGGCCACTTGAAATAGATATGCCACGATCCCGACGGTGACAGGGCCTCGATTGTATGCGGCAACGGCCCGTTCTGGTCGATCAGCGCGGCAAGGTTGCCGATGCCATCAACATCATGCCCTTGTGGCGTGTCTGCTTCTACCACAAAGAATCCGGATTTCGGCCCTGTCACGATCCCAACATTGGCTTGCGGCCATTTTGCCCAATCGCGCCCAATCTCTGCCGGGTCGATAGTCGCGCCCCATTTTGTGCCCGAATGTTTTTCAGACTTATGGGATTTCTTTTCGCCCTGTGGCGCCGGGAATACGTGCCATCCCCGCGCGGCATAATCCAAAGCCGCTTCTTTTATATCGTGTGTCATCAACTCGATGCCTTATACTGGCAACGGTGTGCAAAGCGTGCTAAAATATGGAATGTGCAAAAACCCCTAAAAGCGCCGCCGTTGCCCCCGGTGGCGTTTTTTATTGCGCGGTGCGTTTTTCGTCGGCTGTGTTCAGTCCTTCGACGTCCCAGCGGCTCATTCGTCCAGAAAATTGGACAGGGGCCGGTATCTGGCCGCGCTTTACCATCCGGTAAACTGTGACGCGACCGCATCCATATCGTGCGGCTACTTGCTCGGCATTTAGCCAACGCTGTGTGGTTTGTGTGTCAGGCATGGAAACTCTCCGTTTGCTTCTGACACTTGCTTAGGCCGTTGGATACGAGCGCGAACGGGACAGGAATTCAGAAATTTTGTCCCAATTTGTTCAACCATCTTCGGTGTTGCGTCCTTATTGACTCGATCGGCTTTGCCTCATCGCGCTCGTCGTTAGGGAAAAACATCTCTGCAACCTTGGCGTAGCTATCATCGACGCCATGACCTTCCTCTCTTAAATAATTGAATACCCGATCAATCCAGCGATATTCTTCGTCGTTCTCGATCTTACTGTCGGGCTTTTTATATCGCAGCACATCTGCGATCGCCTTGCCCACTGCTTTGTCACCAGCAGGGGGGTCCAGTTCTGCCAACTCAGCAAGCGTGGCTCGGTCTTTAGTTCGCTTGAACCTAGAGTGCAAAAATTTGATCTTGGCCTGATGTGCCGCAGCTTCAGTCGTGTCGCCCCATGCCGTTGTGAATGCCGTTTTGTCTCGATCAGGCATAGTCGGCCCCCATCACAAAGTCATACAAACGCGCGGCCAGATCGGCCCGTTCTGTGGAAGTGTCAGCCCGACGATAGGCGGCGTCTAGCCCTCGCAGGCTATGGTCACAAAACGCATCTGCGATGTGATCCGGCACAGGCGGCTTTGCTGTCCTGCACCATCCTTTGATTGCGTTACGAAAGCCGTGCGCCGTCAGGTCAGCGTCGAAACGCTTCAGCGTCTTTCGGATAGCGTTTGGCGATATTGGCCCTTTGGTTGTTGGGCTCCCAAACACATGTTGTTGATCTGATCCTTTGCGCAAGGTTTGCAAGCGCTCCAGCAGCGGCTTTGGAAGGCGAAGGGCGTATTCCCGACCAGACTTCATCCGCCCCTGTGTGCTGCGGTCTGTACGCGCTGGCACGGTCCAAATGCCACTGTCATCATCGATATGCGCCCATTCGGCATTTACGATCACACCGATTCTGTGGCCTGTCGTCATGGCTGTTAGGATGGCCAGTTTAGCGGCATCACTTGCATCTGTCGTGCCCAGCCACTGCCAAAGTTCTGGCATCCGCTCATGTGCCAAGGTGCCGTGGTGCTTTACCTCACGCCGCGCTATTGTATCCGCAAAGGCCGACTTGCGCGGTGTTGGGTCGGCCTCAATCAATTCTTTGTTTGCAGCGCGGTCAAACACCGCTTGGATGTGCCCCAAAGCATGGCCAGCGGTGACAGGCTTTTCACGGAACAACGGTTCAAGCAGGTTGAAAATCTCACGCCGCCTGATTTCTGTGATCGGTCGATCCCCCAAAACCGGCTTGATATGGTGCAAGTGGATCGCTTCAGGGCGTCGGCGGCTTGGGCCTTCTTGCAGCTTGTGTTTGCGGCCCTCATACCACTCGCTCCAAAGGTCATGGTAGGTCGGGGCGTTAGTCGCGCCCACATCAGCAAAACCGGCCAACACCTCGCCCCTGATAACGGCTTCAAGCTCTGTCGCGGTGGTCGCATTGGCAAACCCACGGCTCAGCGCCTCGACGCCAAAGCCTTCGCGGGCCAGCCGCTTGGCAACCGTTGACAACTCACGCGCCATGGCAAGCGACGTGTCAGGATAATCGCCCAGCTTGATCCAAGTCTTGGCTCGAAAGTAAAAAGCCTTTGTCCCAGTTTTCCAGCCGCGGACATACAGGCCAGTGCGGCCACCTGTGCCGATTGCCTCGCCGTCCTTCGTCGGCTTCCACTTACGGATTGCCAGATCTGTTGCTAGTGTCATGATGCCCTCTATGGATACACTACGGATACACAAAGGGTGTGACATTTACAGAATCAGTAAGCAACACTTAGATACACAAATACACAATAACTGTTTTTTTACAGGGCCTTAATGAGGATAATGACTATAGCAGAAAGGTGGGTATCTCTCCCTTCGTCTCCGCCATTACCTTTTAATTTATGGCTGGATTTCATGTGATGCCGCGGTTTTAGGTTGTCACCTGATGCCGTTGGTCAGTGCGTCCCATTGCTGTGAGCAGGGTGGCTTGGCTTTGACGGGTTTGGAAGTCTGATTTTGAGCCCATGCCTTGCCATCCAGCGGCAATAAGCGACTGAGCCACGGCGCCGCCGAGGGTTGTTCCGGGGCCCAAGACGATGAAGAGATCAGGCGCAAATTCGCGAGCGGCGATTGTGACCGCTTTTGCAAAATTATAGGGCGCGGTGATTTGATCGCCTAGGGTGTAGTTATAAAGCGCGTTAGTGTCTGTCGCGTGGGGCCACCAGATCGCGCCACGCCCGTCAATCATGGGGATTTTGGGCTGTGCAAACATCGCAGGGTCAAAGCGGTTTTGGGCCGCGCGCGCAACGGGCTCTTGCAACACCGTATGAAAGGCTGCGTGGTTGTGCAGACGGAGTGGGAATTGCCCCTGTGGTTTAGCCTGCTTCATAAAGTCAGCTAGGCCCGCTTCATTGCCAGCGAGGACAAGCATTCCACCCAAGTCAATCGAGAGCGCGAGCTTATGGCCGGCTTTCTGCGCGATCTCTGTCATGAGCTGGATCACTGCTGCGCGCTGGGTGGTGTCTGGCTGCCATGTGTCGTCTGTGATCGGGTAGACAAGCTGTCCGCCGATGAGGCTATCCTGCATCAACTGGCCCATCGTGTTCACGAGGCGAAAGCCCTGATCCGCGCTCAAGGCGCCTGCGCAAGCGAGCGTGGAGTACCAGCCCATTGAGTTCCCTGTCACAGCGACGACATCAATGTCTGTTAGCGAGAGGAAGTCGGCGTAGCTGGCGGCGTAGATTAGTGCGGATGCGTTGTCACCGCGGGTATGTTTGGCGATAGAATAGCTAGCCGCCCCGTCAAGCGCTGCCAGTGTTTCTTGACTGTTGGTGCGGCGGATCGTGTCAAAACTCTCAAACAGTTCGGCCTTGTCGGGGTTGAGCCGCATCAGGCTTCCCAGCTCGGGCTTGTTATAGGTTCCGCGTCCTGGGCAGATGACCACCGCCCGCTTCATAGAAGAAGAGCCTCTGCCGCGGCGATGATTTGGGCTTCATCGGGCAAGGTTGCGCCATAGGCGGGGCCTGTGGCAATGAAGCTGTCTTGTGCGGTGACACGGGCGAGGCGACTGTGGCCCGCCTCTGCAAAGAGCGCCATGAGGGCCTCGGCTTGGCCCCCTGTACGGCGGCATTCGTCAACGATCAGGACGTTTTTGCAGCCTTTGGTGGCCGCAAGCAGCGCCTCTTCGGGCAGAGGAGCGAGCCAACGCAGGTCAATGATCCTGAGATCAATGCCCTTGGCGCGCAAATCAGCCTCTGCCTTGCGCGAGAGGTAATGACCGTTGCCGTAGGTCACGATAGCAAGGTCGGTTCCTGCGCCGTGTTGGCCGATCTGCCCGAAGGCGATGCTCTCGTCTGGAGAAGGGTAGCTGCACATCCATGCATTATCGCCATCGGTTTGTAAGTCCCGCATAGGGTAGAGCGCGATTGGTTCAAGAAACACAACCACGCGCTGCTCTTCGCGCGCAAGGCGTACGCATTCCCGCAGCATCATGGCCGCGTCCGCGCCTGTGGAGGGGCAGGCTATGATAACACCCGGGATATCGCGCAATACGGCGATCGAGTTGTCATTGTGAAAGTGCCCTCCAAACCCCTTTTGATAGCCAAGCCCAGCGATACGCAGCACCATCGGGTTCGTGAACTGGCCGTTGGAGAAGAACGGCAGCGTGGCCGCTTCGCCGCGCAATTGGTCTTCTGCGTTATGCAAATAGGCAAGAAACTGAATTTCGGGGACAGGGATAAAACCGTTCTGGGCCATTCCGATGGCAAGGCCGAGAATGGATTGCTCATCGAGTAAAGTATCAATGACACGGTCTTCGCCAAAGCGCTGTTGCAGCCGCTGGGTGACGCCATAGACGCCGCCTTTGCGCCCGACATCTTCACCGCAGAGCACAATCTCTTCATGGGCGAGCATCAGGTCATTCAACGCCCAATTGATGAGGCGAGACATGGGCTGCGGTTTATCCATTGCGCTTATGTCGCTGCCAAAAGTTGCAGCGCGGGTCTCGGCGCTGGGGCCGTTACTTGGAGTTACGGAACGTTTTGGTGGGACAATTGAGGCCATGACCTCGCGGGCTGTTGCAAGGCGCGGGCGCTGGACGGCTTCTGCGGCAGCGCGCGCAACGCGTTCCAGAGTTTCTGTATATATTTCAAGCGCGTCTGATGGGGTAAGTGCGCCTGCGTCTGTCAGAAGGCGCACAGAGTGAAGCAACGGATCATTGGCTTCTTCAGCTTCAACCGCACTTTTGGACATATAGCTGGTGGGCATATCGGCCCCTGCGTGACCATAGAGGCGTACGGTGCGCAGATGCAGGAAAGCAGGCTTGCGTCGGCGGCGCACGTAGTCGGCGGCGCGCTGGGCTGCGGAATAGGTGTCATAGATATCGAGCGCGTCGCCGTGGAAATATTTGAGTCCGGGGCGGCTTTGAAAGCTGGCGGCGATCCAGCCGTCGGGTGTTGGTGTGGAGATGCCTATGCCGTTGTCTTCACAGATAAATAGCAGCGGAAGGGGACTGGACTGATAAGAGGCCCAGCCCGCTGTATTGAACGCGCCTTGCGCTGTGGAATGATTGGCGGACGCGTCGCCAAATGAGCAGGCGACAATCGCGTCCTCGGGCAAAAGCTGATGCTCTGGGGGGTGGCGGCGCGCCAGACCCACGCTATAGGCCGCGCCGACCGCTTTGGGCAGGTGGCTGGCAATGGTCGAGGTCTGTGGCGGTATCATAAGGGCGCGCGAGCCGAGAACCTTGTGACGCCCGCCTGAGATCGGGTCTTCCGAGGAACAAGCAAAAGACAGGAGCATATCCCAGAGCGCGGATTGGCCTGGCACTTGCTCAGCGCGGCCAAGCTGAAAGGCCGCGTCGCGGTAATGTAGAAAGGCCATATCACTCGGGCGTAGGGCTGCTGCGACGGCAGCCATGCCCTCGTGACCTGAGGAGCCGATCGTGTAAAAACCTTGGCCCGCCTTTTGCATGGCACGGCTTGTACGGTCGAGTGCACGGCTGAGGCATTGGGTGCGAAAGAGGCCGACGGCCTCAGCCCTTGAGAGGGCGTTCGTTGCGGGCTTACCGCTTGGAAAGTCACCAGTCGCGAGGCGTGTCAGAAAGTTTTGGTGAACGATTTCGGCGCGATCCATGGGATGTCTTTCGGGGCTGGTAAGGTCATTTCTGTGGGCAGCTTTGCCGCAGAATGCGCAGAAGACAAATAGAAATGTTGAGTGCGATCCGACGTCTTTGATCTCGAGGGCTGGCGCTGCCTGCAGGGCTGTGGTTTGCTCGTGCCATCACTAAGTTGGGGGAGACATCATGAGCACATATTGGCAGGCGGCGCTGAAGACCCATTGGGGTATTGAGGCGGATCTGACACGGCTTGATGGTGAGTATGATCTCAACTTCCTCGCTGAGACAGACGGGCAGGCTTATGTGCTCAAGGTCATGCGACCGGGCTGTGAGGCAGAGTTTGTCGCGCTTCAGTGTGGGGCTTTTGGCCATATATCTGCGAGCGCACCTGAGGTTCCTGTCCCAAATATTGTGACCACACCTTCAGGGGAAAATTATATAGAAGTTTCAGACGAGGCGGGAGATATGCGCCTTGTCTGGCTTTTGGAGAAATGTGAGGGGCGCGTCTATGCGGAAGCCCGCCCCAAGACGCTTGCGCTTGTCGCTGAGGTGGGCGCGAAGCTTGGTGCGATGGACCTTGCCTTGGCGGATTTTACACATCCCGCCTTGGCGCGTGATTTCAAGTGGAACCTGATGCAGGCTGGCTGGATCAGAGACGCGCTTGGCGCCATAGCGCAGCCTGCGCGGCGCGCTTTGCTCGGTGAGATTTTGGCTGAATATGATGCGCTGTTGCCAGCGCTCACAGCGCTTCCGCAGGTGGCGATTCATAATGATCTCAATGATTACAATATCTTGGTGAGTGGCTCTCTCACAGCTGCGCCGCATGTCACTGGGCTGATTGATCTGGGCGATATGTGCGCCAGCCCGCGTATTTGCGACCTTGCGATTGCTTGTGCCTATTTGGTGCTTGATCAAGATGCGCCCGAACAGGCGCTTGCGGCGGCTGTGGCGGGCTATCATGAGGCCTATCCATTGACGGGCGATGAACTTGATTTGCTTTGGCCGCTTTTGCGGATGCGGCTTGCCGTGAGCGTGGTCAACTCGACGCTGATGGCGAAAGAAACGCCTGATGACCCATATGTGGTGATTTCTCAAGCGCCTGCTTGGGCCTTTTTGGAGCGCGAGGTGGAAGACGCGGGGCTTTTGCGCGCGCGGCTTCGGGCAGCCTGTGGCCTGGCTGTGGTTGAGGCGGCCCCGCGCGTCATGGCGTGGATCGAAAGCGAACGCGGCAATTTTGCGCCACTCTTTGGCGAGGATCTGAGCGATGCGCCCATGGGTTCGTTGTCGGTCGAAAACTCTGCAAGCCCGATCAACCCGTTTGATCTGCCGCTTGAGGAGGCGGCTGTTGTGGGCACAGAGTATGACATCGAAGGCGGAATCTGGCTTGGCTACT
The DNA here is from genome assembly GCF_040580765.1 of Lentibacter algarum. Classification (GTDB taxonomy): domain Bacteria; phylum Pseudomonadota; class Alphaproteobacteria; order Rhodobacterales; family Rhodobacteraceae; genus Lentibacter; species Lentibacter algarum. The sequence goes on from NZ_CP158687.1 coordinate 783,203, forward strand.
ATAACGAACCGCGATTGATTTATACGGCGTCATTCTTTCGCCGTGGGCCTTGGAAGGCCTCTAACCGCCGCACAGTGCATATCGCCGTGGACGGCTTTGCTGCCGCGCAGACAAAGATTTATGCGCCACTCGCGGGCAGGGTGCATGTTGTGGAATACCGACCGGCACACCTCGACTATGGTGGCGTCGTCATCCTTGAACACGCCACGCCTGTGGGCGACAAGTTTTATACGCTTTATGGCCATCTCAACCCCGAAATATGCGAGCGGCTCTCCGTTGGGGACATTGTCCCAAAGGGCGCGCTTTTGGCGCATCTGGGGGACAAGACCCAATCGGGCGGTTGGGCGCCGCATGTGCACTTTCAGCTCGCGCTTACGACAGACGGGATGGGCGGCGATTGGCCCGGTGTTGCGGACCCTGACGAGATGTATCTCTGGGGCTCGGTCTGCCCCAACCCGGCGGCGCTTTTGAACCTGCCAGATGAAAAGACAGGCTATGTCACACGCGACAAGAAGGGTGTGCAGGCTGAGCGCCACGCGCATTTTGCGCGCAATTTGAAGCTTAGCTATGCCGAGCCGGTTATGCTCCTGCGGGGCTGGAAGCATCACTTGTTTGATGAGTGGGGCCGACCCTATTTGGACGCTTATAACAATGTGCCTCACGTGGGGCATGCGCATCCGCGTATTCAGGCGGTGGCGGCGGACCAGCTCAAGCGAATGAACTCAAACACACGCTATTTGCACCCTGCGCAGGTGGCTTTTGCTGAGAAGATCACACAGAAGATGCCCGAAGGGCTCGATGTTTGTTATTTCGTCAACTCGGGCTCTGAGGCCAATGAATTGGCTCTGCGCCTTGCGCGGGCGGCGACTGGCGGGCGCGATATGATCACACCCGATCACGGCTATCACGGCAATACCACTGGCGCGATTGATATCTCCGCCTACAAGTTTAACGCCAAGGGGGGCGTGGGACAGCCTGACTGGGTTCAGCTTGTTGATGTGGCCGACGACTACCGCGGGCGCTATCGCCGTGACGATCCTGAGCGCGGGGCGAGATATGCGGCGCAGGTGAACGAGGCGGTTGAGCGCATCAAGGCCAAGGGGGGTAAGCTGGCGGGATTTATTGCCGAGACCTTTCCAAGCGTGGGCGGGCAGATCATCCCGCCGAAAGGGTATTTGCCTGCTGTGTATGAGCATATCCGTGCCGCTGGCGGTGTTTGTATTGCAGATGAGGTGCAGACGGGGCTGGGACGGCTTGGCGCGTATTATTTCGGCTTTGAAGAGCAAGGTGCTCTGCCTGATATTGTGGTATTGGGCAAGCCCATCGGCAATGGGCACCCCATTGGCGCAGTGGTGACGACAAGAGCCATTTCGGAGGCTTTTGCACAAGGCCCTGAGTATTTTTCAACGTTTGGGGGCTCCACGCTGTCATGCCGTATTGGCGCTGAAGTCCTTGATATTGTTGATGATGAGGGGCTGTTGGAAAATGCAAATCTGATGGGTGCGCGCCTGCTCTCGGGGCTTCGCGATTTGCAGGCTGTGCACCCTGTCATCGGCGATGTGCGTGGTTACGGGCTGTTCATTGGCGTAGATCTTGTGAGCGACATTGTCACTCGAACGCCTGCAACAGACGCGGCTGACTATGTCAAAAACCGTATGCGCGAACATAGGATATTGCTCGGCTGTGAAGGGCCGTTTGACAATATCCTGAAAATTCGCCCGCCGCTCACGATTGATGAAGAGGGCGTCGATATGATCCTTGCAGTGCTCGCTGAGGTGCTAACAGAGGTGGACACCTTGAGCGCCTAGGCGTCTTTCATAAACATTGGTCCGCCCATCCAGCGTGGGAAGCCAAAGGCATTGACCATGGTCACATCGATATCTTCGCGTGAGGCGGCGATGCCTTCCGCCAATATGGCGGTGCCTTCACTTTGCATGCAGCCGAGGATACGGCCCATAAGCGCGTCTTCGGAGAAGCTCTGGCGTGTGATGCCTTTGCGGGCGGACTCCGCCAGGATCAGTGCCTCGACCTCTGCATTGCGAGTGGGCTTGCCGTCTTCGCCGTAAAGATACCAGCCGCGTCCAGTCTTGCGGCCAAAGTGGCCTTGCTCGCAAATGTAGTCAGGGATGTCGACATAGCGCTCGCTGGCAGGGCGCGTGGCGGCGCGCCGCTTGCGCGCGGCCCAGCCAATATCAAGCCCTGCAAGGTCTTGCATTTCAAAGATGCCCATCGGCATGCCAAAATTGCGCATAGCGGCGTCGACCTCATGGGGGAGGGCGCCATCCTCAAGCAGATAATCCGCTTCGCGGCGATAGGACGACATGATGCGATTGGCGATGAAACCGTCGCAAACCCCTGCAAGAACGGGCAGTTTGCGCAGTGCCTTTGCAAGCTGAATGGCCGTTGCGAGCACATCATCGGCCACATTGTTTGGCACGACAATCTCCAAGAGTTTCATGATATGTGCAGGTGAGAAGAAGTGCAGTCCGATGACGCGGGAGGGGTCTGCTACGCTGGCAGCGATCTCGTTTACGTCGAGATAGGATGTGTTGGTGGCAAGTACGGCCTCTGGCTTGCAAGCGGCTTCAAGCGCTTTGAAAACCTGCTTCTTTACGTCCATGTCTTCAAAAACGGCTTCAATGACGAGGTCGGCCTCGGCCAGCGCGCTGTAATTGCTGTCGGCGTTGAAGCTGGCCAGCAAGGCGGTGTGCTTTGCCTCAGAAATCAGCCCGCGTTTCAATGAGCCGCCGAGGATGCCTTCGACGCGAGCGGCACCCGCATTGGCGGCGTCTTGGTCGCGTTCGATCATCTGGACCTTAAGGCCAGACAGAAGCGCAGCAGCAGCGATGCCTGCGCCCATGGTTCCACCGCCGATCACTCCGATCTGGGCGAGCGGACGGGGCGCTACGCCTTTGGTGCGAGGAGATTTGCCAACTGTACGCTCTGCAAAGAAGATATAGCGCAGGGCTGCGGACTGCGGCGAGCCTTTGAGGCGCATGAAGCGCTCGCGCTCAAGCTTCAGAGCGTCTGTTCCGCTATGATCAAGGGCATCGCGCACGGCGGCGGCGGCCTCATGCGGCGAGTTCTGACCACGCGCTTTTGCGGTGAGCTTGGCTATTGCGTCGTCCCATGTGGAACGCTCGACATCTGGCGCTTGGCGGGTGAGCAGCGCTGCAGGCAGGGGTTTGTTTGCGGCGTCTTGGGCCAAGGCGATGGCGGCGTCGAGCAAATCCCCTTCTGCGATGGAATCAAACAGGCCCAGCTGTGTCGCCTCTTCTGCGCCGATGGGTTTTCCTGTGACAGCGAGGCGCGCGGCTTCGATGGGATCGATCAGTCGGGGCAGACGCACAGTGCCGCCTGCGCCAGGGATCAGACCAAGGTTGACTTCCGGCAGGCCGATCTTCGCAGATGGGGCTCCGATACGGTGTGAGCAGGCAAGCGCCAGCTCGAAGCCGCCACCAAGGGCGGTGCCATGAATGGCCGCGATCCAAGGGCGGGTTGCGGCCTCGATTGCATTGAGAAGGTCGGGCAGCATTGGCTCAAGGAAGGGTTTGTCAAACTCGCGAATATCCGCCCCCGCAACAAAAGTGCGTCCCGCACAGGTAAGTACAACGGCGGCAGGCTTGCTCTCTTCTGTTGCGATGAGCGCGTCCATCAGACCTTGCCGTACCGCTTGGGATGCGGCGTTCACAGGTGGGTTGTCGATGGTGAGCACGGCGATATCGCCGTGCATTGTGGTGGTGACAACAGACATATGAGCGCTCCTTTAGGGCCGTTTCGGGCGAAGGTGTCGCGCTCCGCGCCAAAAGTCAACCGCGCGGTCGGTTATCTGCCGTAGTAAAGCGCCTGCACATGTTCGGCCTCGGCAAAAAAGAGCCAGCGGCCTGCAAATATACCTACGAGATGCGCAAGGATCGCAACCAGCGCAGTTGTGTGCGTGACGGACAGCAAGAGCATAAGCAACACAGGCGTTGCAATGCCGAACACAAATGCAATTATGCGCAGCTTGAGTGCGTGCTTGCGCCCGACCTGATAGGCCATTTCCTTGAGCAAATAGTTCTCGCCCGAGTGCGGCGGCTCGAGCAGGCGGACCTTGCCAATGCGGCCCAACCCTGTTGCAGTTTCCAGTGTCGAGCCTGCACGGCCTTTTTCATCGCCCTTGATCCATGCCCAGACCATCAGCGCGCCCAAGATGGCAAGCAAAACTGCTGCCATGCGCGGTTGGCCTGCAAGCAAAGCTCCGCCGCCAAGGCAGTGGAGCATAAAGATTGGTGGCGTGGTCCACATGTTCCAGCGTGGCACGGTTTTGAGCTGGGTATAAATCATCGAGGTCGTGAAAACAGTTGTCAGACAGAGGAGGGCGCCGAGCACGCCGACAAGGCGCAGATAGGTGTCAAAGAAGATCAGCGCGATCGCAAAGACCGCCATAACGGAAAGCGCGGCGACAGCGGCGATCCCTTCACGCGAGAGCCAACTCGAGCGCCACTGGCTGAAGGCTTTGATGGCGTTCTTCGGATTGGCCAAATGCGCAACAGAGGCGAGCAATCCGCCGACGGCAAGAGCATAGGCAAGGAAGAAAAACACAAAAGACACCCAGCCAGTGACAGGCGGCAAGCCAAGGCCGAGAAAGGCCAAGAGACCAAAGCCGAGGCCAGAGAGCGTGGTGAAAGCTATGACAGAGGGAGCTGGATGCATCAGAGTTTCTCCAGCGCTTTATCAAGCCATGCAAAAAGGCCTTTAGCGTCAGTGTGTTGTGGCTCAAGTGCCGCCTCAGAAGGCTTGTCCTTGAGGCGCGGTGGCAAGTATTTGTTCACAGGTTTTGTTCCAAGCTCGGGCATAAGGTCAAAGCCGTCGCGCGCTGCGACGAGTTTTGAGACATCGCTCTCTGGGTCGCCCAAGTCGCCAAAGTGGCGGGCACCCGACGGGCAGGTGCGCACACAGGAGGGGACTCGGTCTTCTTCAGGGATGTTTTCGTTGTAAATCCGGTCTACGCAAAGGGTGCATTTTTTCATCACACCAAAGATTTCATCAAGCTCGCGCGCACCATATGGGCAAGACCACGCACAGAGGCCGCAGCCCATGCAATCATCTTCATTTACAAGCACGATACCGTCTTCCTCGCGCTTGTAGCTTGCGCCTGTGGGGCAGACGGTAACGCAGGGTGCGTCTTCGCAATGCAAGCAAGATTTGGGGAAATGCACAGTCTGAGAGCAGCCGCTCTCGGGTTGCGCTTCAAAGCTGTGAACGCGGTTGAGAAAGGTGCCGTGTGGCTCCGCGCCGTAGGCGTCTATATCTGACAAAGGCGCGCCGTAGTTTGAGGTGTTCCATTCCTTGCAGGACACGACACAGGCGTGACATCCCACGCAGGTATCAAGATCAATGACAAGGCCGAGCTTTTTCTCGGTACTTTGGGGCAGAGAGGTCATGCGGCCTCCTCATGTGCTTTGGCGGCAAAGGCGGCCAGTTCTGCATTGAAACGAGCGGGGTCTTCGGCAAAGGGCGCGTGGCCCGTCTTGTCCCAGAGCGAAAGCGAGCTGTTTGGCAGTGTCTCTGCGGCGGTTTGCCCGACGATGGGCAGAACGATGCTGTCGCAAGCACCGTGCACAACAAGTGCAGGCTTGGTGAAGCTTTGCCAGACGGGGCGGCAGTCCAGAGTGCCGGCAAAGAGTGCACGGCGCACCAGGGGGCTGACCAGCATATTCGCGCCTACAAGTGTGCCGTAGGTTTCGCGGGAAAGGGGTGCATAGGTGCATTGATCAACAAACTGCGCGGTCGCTGCAAGCAGGCGAGCTTGATCTGAAGTATAGAGGTCTTTGTTGAGTGCCGGGCTGCTTGCGCCCATCATCCACGGTTCTCGCGCATCACCGATGGCGATCACCCCACCAACGGGGACAACGCCTGCAATCGCGTCTTGGCCATGGGTGGCAATATAGGAAGCGATCACGCGCGCGCCGTAAGACCAGCCAACCAGTACAGTTTTTTGGAGGTCAAGTTCAGTGATGACAGCGTGAATATCATCGCCCCAGAGCGTCGTGTCGGTGTAGGCGTCTATCTCTTGGGGCGCATCTGAGCTCCCATGGCCGCGCAGATCAAGAGCAACAACACGGAAGCGCTCGGCCAAGGGAGCCTGCGCCGTCCAAGCGACAGAATGCTGCGCCCATCCGTGTATCAAAAGAAGTGCTGGCGCATCCTCTGGTCCCTGATCGGTGACATGGAGCTTTAGTCCACCGCCGCCTGTGATTGCGTGCACACGCATCAGAAGTCTTCCCCGTAGCTTACGTTTTTGGGACCTGTGCCAACAGGGCTTTCCTGCGCAGCAAGCGCTGGCTCCGATGGTCCGCCTTTGGGGGCTTTTTCGATCCGCACACGCAAGTCGAACCATGCGGCTTGGCCTGTGACAGGATCAGAGTTGGCCCAGCGAAGCCCATCGCCCTTTGGCGGCAGAAGCTCGTTTATAAGGTGGTTCATCAAGAAGCCCTGTGTTGCCTCCTGTGCATCCTCAGAGAGCGCCCAAGCGCCACGCTTTTTGCCGATTGCGTTCCATGTCCAGATGGTTTTGCCATTGACGCCATCCATCCTCGCGACGGGCGCTTTGATGCGACCGTGTGGCGATGTGACATAGGCCCAGTCTCCCTCGGAAAAGCCATGTTCGTCCCAAAGCGGGCCTGGAATGAAGAGTTTGTTCACACCTGTGATCTGACGCAGCCATGCGTTCTGACTGCCCCATGAGTGATACATGTGCATCGGGCGCTGGGTGAGCGCGTGAAGCGGGTAGTCTTCTTCGGCAACTTGGCTTTGCTCAAAGGGGGCATACCAATGCGGCAGAGGTGTCATGGTTTCAATCATGCGTGCGCGCAAATGCTCTGGCGGCTGGCGCTCGCCATGGCCTTCGGCGGCAAGTTGCATCTTGCGCATGGGTTCAAGGTAGAGGTTGAAGACATAGGGCGCAGGCGCATCAAAGAGGCCGATTTTGACGGCCCAATCCTGATAGGCTTGGTTCCAAGGTTTGTAGAACTGCGCTTCCTCGGGCAGGTGGCTCGCCCAGAAGCCACCATTCTCGATGTATTTCTCAAGCTGTTGTGGGTTGGGCGCGCCGCGCCCCTCGCTTGTCCCGTCTTCCCCGCGAAAGCCTGCAAGCGGGCCAACGCCTTTGCGGCGTTCGTGGCTGACAATATAGTCCGCATAGTCGGCATATTTCTGGCTGCCGTCCTCATTCACAAAGCCGGGCAGGCCGAGCCGCGCGCCGAGATCACATAGGGCGGATTGGAAGCCCTTTACGTTACGATCGGGCTCTACCACGGGCCAGCGGATGGCGTCGGCGGCGGCGTCAGCCTCACAAATCGGGCGATCAAGCAGCGAGATACAATCGTGGCGCTCAAGATAGGTTGTGTCAGGCAGGATCAGGTCTGCATAGGCTACTGTTTCAGAGCTATAGGCGTCCGAGTAGATGATATGCGGGATCACATAGTCGCCGCTCTCATTGGTGTCTGTCAGCATGTCGATCACCGAGGAGGTGTTCATTGACGAGTTCCACGCCATGTTGGCCATGTACATGAACAGCGTGTCGATTTTGTAAGGGATGCCTGCATGAGCGTTGGAAATCACCATGTGCATCAGGCCATGGGCGCTGAACGGGTTCTCCCAGCTGAAGGCCTTGTCGATACGCTTGGGGTTGCCTGCCTCGTCTATCAGAAGGTGCTCTGGGCCCATCGGATAGCCAAGGTGCGGCCCGTCAAGCGGCTGGCCTGCCTTGTAGCCTGCGTGTGGCTTCGGGTGCGCCTCGGGCGGCTTGGGGTAGGGCGGCTTGAAACGAAAGCCGCCTGGAACCTCGACAGACCCGAGCAGGATCTGCAGGATGTGCAGCGCGCGGCAGGTCTGGAAGCCATTGGAATGCGCCGAAATTCCGCGCATGGCATGAAAGCTCACGGGGCGGCCAATCATCTGGGCGTGTTTCTCGCCTTTCCAATCGGTCCATGGCTGGTCGATGACGATCTCTTCTTCAAAGGCCACGCGTGCAAGGTCTGCTGCCAGCGCTTTGATCCGTGACGCAGGGATGCCGCAGCGTTCTGCCACTGCGTCAGGCGCATAATCCTTGCTCATATATTGCTCGGCCAGAAGCTCAAACGCAGGGCGATATGTTTCGCCTGCATGGCGGTGATGGCCCGTCAGTTTAGGCTGAACGCCCTTTGCATCATAGTCTGAAAGCTTGCCTGTAACACGGTCGATCACCTGTGCTTTGCCATTATCGTCGCGCAGGAAGAGGCCTTTGTTAGGGCCAGCCTCGGCACAGTTTACGAGAAAGCCTGCATTGGTATAGCGGGTGAGATAATTCAGGTCGATCTGGCCGGCGTTGAGTAACTCGTGGATCAGCGCCATGATGAAGAGCCCGTCTGTGCCCGGGGTGATCCCGACCCAGTCGTCAGCCACAGCGTTGTATCCAGAGCGCACAGGGTTGACGCCGACAATGCGCGCACCACGGGCCTTGAGCTTGCCGATGCCAATTTTGATGGGGTTGCTATCGTGGTCCTCTGCGACACCGAAGATCATAAACATCTTGGTGCGGTCCCAGTCGGGCTGGCCAAACTCCCAGAAGGCACCGCCCATGGTATAGATACCAGCAGCGGCCATGTTGACCGAGCAGAAGCCGCCGTGTGCTGCATAGTTGGGCGTGCCGAAGGCCTGCGCCCAGAGCGATGTGAAGCTTTGCGACTGGTCACGTCCTGTGAAGAAGGCGAGCTTTTCGGGGGCGTTTTCTCGCAGGGGGCGCAGCCAGCTTTCGGCAAGCGTGTAGGCTTCGTCCCAACTGATCTCTTCAAACTGACCAGAGCCACGTGGCCCAACCCGTTTCATCGGAGCACGCAGACGCGAGGGCGCATAATGCTGCATAATGCCAGCAGAGCCTTTGGCGCAGAGCACACCTTTGTTTACAGGGTGATCTTTGTTGCCCTCGATATACTTTACCTTGCCGTCCTGCATATGCACGTTAATCCCGCAGCGGCAGGCACACATGTAGCAAGTGGTTTTGCGGATCTCGTCGGAGACATGCGGAGACGGGCGCGCAGGCGCTTTGCCCGTGGACTTGGTTTGGTTGGATGAGGCCATTGGCTCTTTCGTTTTTCTATTGGCGCACTGTTTGCCGCCCTGTCTGAGACAGGATGACCGAGCAGGCTAAGGACGTCAAAGGGAAATGGAGCGCTATGATCTGTGGTGTCAGTGGTAACATCTTGAAATCGCTAATTCTGGTGGAGATGCTGGCCTGAAGCGGTCGGCCAAACTGGACTTAGGGCACGGGGGCGGGATGGACCATTGGGAGGGTTGATCGCTTTGAAGGCTCGAATCAAACCTCCGTCATCCCCGAATGGCTCGGTGGTCTATGAACTGTGGATCAGAAAATCATCGTTTCCCAAAGGGAGACAATCAGCTCGTTAAACAGGCGGCAGTTGAGCCCTTTTGGAGACCTGTTTCTGTTTGCTTCTTTGTGAAGGGAGACACGTGTTTGCGAGGCTGTGCTGGGGTGTCAAAGCGGACGCTTTACACAATTGAAGCATGGGGAAGTTGATGAATAAAACGTCAAATGTGGCGAAAAAATAGGCTAATTGTCTGTTCTGACGCCTCTATAATGAAATTCCCCTGCAACTGTTTCCTGTTTGGAGTTTTAGTCGGGCTGTTGCTGCGCTGTTGTTTTACGAGTTGGCGCGACAGCTGGGGGCAGTCACAGTCCATATCCCTAGCTGTTCGCCGTGGTATTTCGCTGGTGTCATTGGTCAGTTTCGGGCCGTCAAAGAAGGAAGCTCAAGGCGTTAACTACGAGTTTCATAAAATTTATCAGGAATTGACTCAGACGCCAGCAGAGGCGTAGAGAAGAGCTCTAGATGGAGCCGAAAAAAAGACTTCGCCCCTCTAGATAGCGCTTGGGGACAGCGCGCAACGTTACGGTTTTTGACGCTGGCCAAGCTGCCAAGCTGGCGTCTTAAAAGACCAAAAGACATTGCGGTGGGTCGCCCATCAGAAGCCAAAGTGCTTCTGCGCACCTGACAAAATGTCTGAGAGACCGGCAGTAAATTTAATGAGTTAGGGCTCTGCCATGTTGGCGTTGGGCTCAAGGGTGTAGCGATGAACGAACGTGTCTCTAGCCGACTGGATCTTGCCGAGTTGCGCAGGCTGCTCGAAGCCAACCCTGTGGCTCATCTTTCAGGTGTCTACCGTGCGCATGGCAAGCGAGCTCTTGATGTTGCGATGGTGCTGATCGCGATTGTTCCTACACTGCTGATCTTGCTGCCGCTGATGGGGCTGATTGCTCTGGATGGCCGTGCCCCGATCTACACGCAAAAACGCATTGGCCAGAATGGCCGCCTGTTTCGCATGTTCAAACTGCGCACAATGGTGGCGGATGCGGATCAAATTCTGGAAGCCTATCTCGCCCGAAACCCTGAAGCGCGCGCAGAATGGGATGAAAATCAGAAGCTAAAGTCCGATCCTCGGATTACGCTTTTTGGGAAAGTGCTGCGTAAGACTTCGCTTGATGAGCTGCCTCAGCTGTTGAATGTTCTGTTGGGCCATATGTCGATTGTTGGTCCACGCCCGATGATGGTCGGTCAGGAAGATATCTATCCGGGCCGTGCCTATTACGAGATGCGCCCAGGCATCACTGGTTTCTGGCAGATTTCAGAGCGCAACGAGACAAGTTTTCCGCAGCGTGCTGAGTATGACACAGCCTACTATAAGGCACTCTCGCTTCAGATCGATGTTAAAGTGATCCTCGGAACGTTGCGGGTTGTGATCCGAGGCACTGGATACTGATCAAGTGCGTGAAGGCATTTCAGACAACATGCCTGACGCCAAGCGTTCCTCAAACAGATCGTGTACTCTGCGCCCCCAAGCGTCCCAGTTGAGACTTGCTTCAAACTCCGCACGCGAGCTGAGGCGCAAGGCGGCGTAGCTCGCGGGATTTTTAAGATAGCCCTGAATAATCTTTGCAAATTCTGTTGCGCTCGAGCCTTGTGGAAGGTCATGGCCCGTGATCCCGTCTTGAACGGGCACACCGCCAACAGAGAGACAAAGCGAGGGTAGCGAATAGGCCGCAGCCTCACAAAAGGCGAAGCCCCAGCTTTCAAAGCTTGGCTGCACTAAAAAATGGGCGCTTCGGAACGCTGCTTCAAAGAGCGCCCGCTCGCGTGGCACTGCTTTGTTGAGTGCACGGTGCACTTTCACATAGGGGTTGATATGGACATCAGGGGGCTGTGTTCCGACCACTGTCAGCCGCGCATCGACACCCGCTTCGCGCAGGATGTTCATCGTCTCAAATGCAACTGGACCGCCCTTAGCAAGCCAGTCGCGCCCGACTACGAGCAGATTGACTTGTGCATCTTTTGATAGGGCCAAAGGCGTTGCTTCGGCTTTGGGTGTGTCAATATTGGCGCCCCAAGGAACAACAACGCTTTGACTTTCGCTCAGATTATAAAGCGCATCCGCTTCGCCCTTAAGCCAATCTGAGGGCCAAAGCGCGAGGTCTAGGTTTTGGTAGATTGCGCGCTCGGCTCTGAAGGTAAGTGGATCCAGCAATCTGCGCGACAGCCAAGAAGAGCCAAAACTCGCGCCGATCTCGGACTGTTTGTAAACGGTAAAGCTGGCATCTGCCGTGAAGGCCTTGAGCATAGGGTAGGGTGTTTTGAGACGCGCCATCGACTGAAAGGAATAGGCTCCAAAAACAACATCATATTTCGTGGCTGCCAAAGCCTGTGTCACAGAGCGCGAAATGATCTGTGACAGCAGCAAATGAAGCCGCCAGCGCAGGCGCAGATTGATCCCGTCAGGCAGCGCATAGATCGCACGACGTACAGGCTCGGCCGCGCCCCAACTCTGCGGCAGAATATCCACCTCACCGACATGATCCTGTAACGCGCGATAGATTCGCGCGTTCCCGCCCGAATAAGGCTGGGTATGCTCAGGACTGATGTCGCAGAGATAGGCAATTTTCATCAGGCAAAGTCCCGTCTTTTTCACGCTTTGATCAGCTATGCGAACCAGTGGGCGAGAATGAGATGGATTGTCGGCGATAATGGGGCAAATGAGAAGAAATAAGCGACAAACGTCCTTTTCATTGCTAAAACTTTGGATGTCTGGGTTGGGGCGCAGCAGGAAACTATAAAAGAAGATGCCAAACGCACTCGCTTTACTTGCGCTGGCAAGCTGGCCGCTTGTCTCACTGGTCTTGTTTCGCAAGTTGCCAGTGGGGCGTGCTGTGCTTTGGTCGCTGCTGTCGGCCTATCTGTTTTTGCCCCCGCCGCCTGCGTTGTTTGACTTTCCTGCAGTGCCGCCTCTGACCAAAGATTCCATCGCGGCTTTGGCGGCCTTTGGCTTTTGCTTTTTTATGTATGGCAAAGACCTAATCTACTTGCCGCGCTCAAATATTGCCAAGGGCTTGATGGTGCTCTTTGTCATCACTCCGCTGGCGACAGTGCTCACCAATGATGAGCCGATCTTCTTTGGTCAGGTTGGGCTTCCAGGTCTGCGCATTGTTGAGGCCATCGCGCTGATGGTGCAGCAATGCATGATCCTGATGCCGTTTGTCATGGCCTATAGTTTCTTGCGCAGCGAGAAGGATCAGCGCGACATTCTTTTCGCCTTTGTTGCGCTGGGACTTGTATATTCTCTTCTGATGCTGATCGAAATTCGCCTCAGCCCGCAGCTCAATCTTTGGGTCTGGGGTTACTATCAACACAGTTTTGATCAGCTGATCCGCTTTGGTGGCTTTCGCCCCATCGTCTTTCTTTATCATGGGCTTTGGGTCGCGCTCTTTGCGATGATGATGCTCGGCTGTGCCGTGGCGCTCTTTCGTCATTCCAAAGGCAACGCCAAGGTCTGGTATGGCGGGATCAGCGTTTACTTCGGCTTTATTATGATCGCCTGTAAATCAGTGGCCTCTATTGCCTATGCCGCCGTGCTCTTGCCGATGGTGCTCTTCATGAGCCGGCTCTGGCAGTTCCGCCTTGCTGCGTTTCTCGCGCTTCTGGCAGTGACCTATCCAATCATGAAAGGTCTCGAGTGGATTCCTGAAAAGCAAATTTTGGAGAAGGTAACGGCACTTGATGAAGATCGTGCAGGCTCGCTCAAGTTCCGTTTTGACAATGAGCGCGTGCTTCTTGACCGCGCGTATCTGAAGCCTGTTTTTGGCTGGGGCAGCTGGGGGCGCAATCATATTCTCGATCCGATCACAGGGATTTTGCTCACGGTGACGGACGGGCGCTGGATTATCACCATCGGGGTGTTTGGATGGGTTGGTTATTTGGCGGAGTTCTTACTTTTCAGCTGGCCTTTATTTGTCTTGTTTGCGCGTAGTTTTGTCCTCACCAAAGAAACCCATACCTCGCCATATCTTGGCGCACTGGCACTGATCCTTGGCTTCAATCTTTTTGACCTTTTGCCCAACGCGACAATTACGCCTTTGACATGGATGATGGGTGGGGCGCTCTTGGGCTATATCGAGACCCATATGCCGCAGGTGCGCAGCGCCAAAATGAAAATTAAGACTGTGATGTAACGATGAACCAGCGTTTAAAAGTTCTGATCCTAGCGGATGAATGCAACCCCGAGTGGCCGTCATTGCCCATTGTCGGTTATAAATATGCCCGCGAGATTGCCCAGCACTGTGATGTGACCATCGCGACCCATGTGCGCAACCGCGAGAATATTGAAAAGGCCGCAGATGGGCTTGATGTGGTCTATCTCGACACTGAGTATATAGCGGCTCCGATGTTCAAACTGGCGCGCTGGCTCCGTGGTGGTGAGGAGGTGGCTTGGTCGACCTCTATGATAATGAACTACCTGCCCTATCTCGCCTTTGAGCGGGAGGTTTGGAAGCATTTTAAGCCCGCTCTTAAAGCTGGCGACTTTGATCTCGTGCACCGTATCACGCCGATGTCTCCGACCTTGCCGAGCTATATTGCGCACAAGCTCAAGCTTCCCTTTTTGATTGGTCCGCTCAACGGCAATTTGGACTGGCCCAAGGCCTTTCAAGCCGAGCAGGCACGTGAAAAGGAAAAGCTGCGCGGGCTGCGCAACCTCTACAAGTTTCTTCCTTTTGCGCGCTCGACCTATGATCGGGCGGCAGCGGTTCTGACAGCCTTTGAGCATACTCGGGCTGATCTCACGCGTGTTGAAGACGCGCAGATTGTTATGGTCCCTGAAATCGGCTTTGACCCTGCTATCTTTCACGCCGACGGCACCAAACCAGCAGGCCAACGCGGGACGGAGAGAAAAATGCATTTTCTCTATGCGGGCCGCCTTGTGCCATACAAGCTGCCCGAACTGCCGATCCGTGCTTTTGCGGCTTCAGCCGCTTTGCGGGGGCACCATCTGCACATTCTGGGAAGCGGCCCCGAGGAAGAGCGTATGCGCGCTGTGATCGCAGAATTCGGGCTGCACGACTGTGTGACACTGGAAGGGCGCAAAACACAGGTCGAGGTGGCGGAGCTCATGCGCAAGTGTGATGGGTTTATCTTTCCGTCGATCCGCGAGCTTGGCGCGGGGGTCGTAATCGAGGCCATGGCCTGCGGGATGCATTGCCTTGTGGCGGACTACGGCGCGCCTGGGGCCCTGGCCGCAGCGGGGCGCGGGGACGCTGTTCCGATCGCTCCGCTGGAGGAAATGGTGGAAGGCTTCACCGCAGCTTTGGAGCGGTGTGTCGCAGAGCCTGCTTACATGGAGGCCTGTGCGTTGCGGGGGCAGGCTTACGCGGAAGGCGCTTTTACTTGGGCGCAAAAAGGCGTGCACGCCGAGGCGCTGTATCGCGCTGTCCTTGCAGGGGAAGACCTGCGTCGCTTCAATTTTTCTTGAGGTATTGAGGGTTCGAATTTGCTTTGCAAATCCGACCCGCTGGGGGCTTTGCCCCCAGACCCCCAAGATATTTTGAGAAAGAGGAATCCGATTTAGATTTTAGATAATTTTGGCGGGGATGCCTGCGACGGTGACGTTTGACGGGATATCTTTTGTCACCACAGCATTGGCGCCGATCACCACATGATCACCCACAGTGAGGGGACCAATGAGTTTCGCCCCTGCGCCGACATCGACATGACCGCCAAGCGTCACGGCGCCAGCGAGTGTGACTTGATGAAAGATCATACAATTTGGGCCGACCTTCGCTTCGGGATGAATGATGATCCCTGTGGGGTGGGTGAGGCGCAGGCCGCCGCCGATTTGAGTTGTAAGGTGAATTTCGCTTTGCGTGATCAGCGACCAAAAGCCATGATTAAGGACCCAGTATTTTGCCAAAAGGCTGGCGAGCACACTGCCTTTTGCCTTGAGGGATTGATAGCGGCGAATGGCGCGCAAAAGCTTGCGGCCCGGATCCCAGAATGACTGAACTGTTTCACGGCTCCAATCTGCGGTTGAGGCGGACACATTGATGTCATCTGGGTGAATGGAACTCATTTTAATCTCAAATTATCCGCGCGTGACAAACTGTTGCCCGTTTCTGTCTTTAAGGCAGACTTGCAAGAATTATCTAAGAGCGCAACACTACACGTCTTCAGGGAGGAGACTTCAATGATTTTACGAGTTTGGGCTGTTGTGCTGGTGTCGCTATTGGCTTTGCCTGCCACGCTAGAGGCGAGAGACGCAAAGCTCTATATTTTTGGCAATTCCTTGATCAATCACCTCGAGGGCGGAGACGAGACGACTGTGCCCTACTGGTTGGCGCAAATGGCCAAGGCTTCTGGGCATGACTTTGCCGCAGACGGGCAATGGGGCTTTTTGCGTGACTTCGTTCGCGAAGGAGAGCCGATCTCGAACTGGTCGTTCAAGGGGGTCAAACCCGCGTGGAACCGTGACAGAACCCGCTTTGCTGAGGCGGAGTTGACGGCCGTTATGGTCAATCCTGCGAACTTTATTCAATATCAGTGGCCGGATGTGCCCTATGATGGCGACAATCCCGATGGCGCTTCTCCTCTGTCTACATTGCTGAAACTTATGGATGAAAAGGTCGGGGCGCGGCCTTTGCTGATTTATGAAGGCTGGGCCGAGATGGCGGGGGTTGCCGGACGGTTTCCGCCACGGGCGCGTGATTTGAAGAAGTATCACGCCTTTAATATGGGCGACTATCACGACTGGTATGTAAAACTGGCGGAACAGACCCGCGCAGCGCGCCCTGATGCGGATGTCAGGCTTGTGCCTGTGGCGCATCTCTTGAGCCAAGTCTTGTCAGAAGAGCCGCTGAATGGGGTTCCCGTAGAAGACCTCTACCTTGATGACGCGCCTCACGGTGCGCCGACGCTCTATTATTTAGCGGCGATGGCCGTTTATCCAGCCCTGTATGGTGAGGCGGCTCCCAGCTCTATGGCGCTACCTGAGAGCATTCACCCGCTTTTGCGGGACAATCTGGCTATGGTCTCTGCGCGCCTCTTTGAGCTCGCTGAGGGGCGCGAGGCGGCAGCGATCACGCCAGCCATCGTGCAAGCGCCCAAAATGCAACCCGCAGCTTTTGATGCGCCCGCAGGTCAGCTTGAAAACCCGTCGCTTGCGCTCGGCCTTGACGGTGTCTCAGACTGGTCAACTCAACACCCGTTTCTGAATATTATGAAGACAGCGCGCCCGTGGGTTGGACATGTCGGCGATCAATGGGGTGCGATCCAGATGGATGATCTGGCCCAGCGTGGCCTTTTGGATGCGCATGGGTATCCGACACGTATTCCCGCCGAGGCGAGCAAGCTTGAGAGTTTTGTTCTGACAGATCAGCCCGAAGAGGCAACAGATATGGCGGCGCGCTATCGCATTCGTTGGAAAGGGGAGGGCAAGCTGACCGTATCAGGCCGTGGCCAAACAGCGCGCACAAGCGAAAGTGAAAACGAAATATGGTTGTCCTATAGCCCCGGTGAGGGGCTTGTTGCCGTGGGCATAGAGAGCACTGATCCGAACGGCACAGGCAATTATATCCGCGATATCGAGATCGTGCGGGAAGACCATATCCCGCTTTACGATGCAGGCGTGATCTTTAACCCTGCGTGGATCGCGCGCATCGAGAATGCGCGATCACTCAGGTTTATGGACTGGATGCTAACCAACGGCTCTCCTGTGGAGAGCTGGGACGAGCGTCCAAGAGAGGCGCATTTTTCTTATGCTTGGCGGGGTGTCCCTGCAGAAGTTATCATCCGCCTATCCAATATTGTGGGTGCGGACCCTTGGATTTGTATGCCCCACGCGGCCAATGACGCCTACATGCGGCAATTTGCAGAGCTCACGCGCGCTACGCTTGATCCGCGTTTGAAGGCTTATGTCGAATTCTCCAACGAGCTTTGGAACCATATTTTTCCTCAAACCAAATGGGCCGTTGATAAGGCGCGCCAGCGCTGGAATGTGGAGGGCGATGCTTGGATGCAATACGCAGGGCTGCGCTCAGCGGAAGTTATGGGTATTTGGTCTGAAGTGTATGGCAACTCGGCCTCCGAGCGCTTGGTGCGTGTTATGGGTGTTCACACGGGCTGGGCAGGTCTTGAAGAGCCATTTCTGGAAGCACCCTTGGCTGTGGCCGAGGGGTTGGCCGCGCCGAAAGAGAGCTTTGATGCCTATGCCGTCTCTGGCTATTTCGGCTTTGATCTTGGATTAGAAGAAGAGGGTCTGCCGCAAGTGCGTCAGATTGTGGCAAAATCCATCGCCAAGGCTGAGGAAGTCGGCCGCAAGAAGGGCTTGCAGCGCAAAGCGCTTGAGGCCGAGATTGAACCTATAAAATTTGATCTGGCATATCCTGAGGTGGCAGAGCTTCTCTGGAACGGGTCGTTCAAGGAGCTGACCGAGGTCTTCTGGCCGTATCATGCCGAGCTTGCGAGCAAACTGGGGATGCAGTTGGTGATGTATGAAGGGGGCACACATGTGACGCCACATGGCGAGGCGCTCAATGATGAAGAGCTCGTCGCATTTTTTACCTCGTTCAATTACGATGACGAAGTCGGCAAGCTCTATGACGAGCTTCTGCGCCGCTGGCGCAATGTGGGCGGACAGCTTTTCAACGCGTTTGTGGATGTCGCGCCAGCAACGAAATACGGCAGCTGGGGTGCTCTGCGCCATTTGCAGGACGACAATCCGCGTTGGGACGCTCTTATGGCAGCCAACGCGATCCAGCCAGAGTTGCCGCAGCGCGCCGCGGGCAGCTTTCTCAACAGGGTCATGCTATATGGGGGGCAGGGGCCTGATAGGTTGATCGGCACACCCGAAGAAGACGCGCTCGTTGGGGGGCCGGGAGATGACTTTATGGTTTCGGGGGGCGGTGCGGACCACTTCAATGGTGGTGCAGGCCGTGACATTGTTGAGCTTCCGGGGCGTTCGGAAGAGTATCAGATTTTTGCCAAAGGCGGGCTTGTCTACGCGCAGCGTGGGCCGGATGTGAGCTATCTGCGTGACATTGAAACGCTTTATTTTGCGGGAGAGCCGACGAGAAAATTCACACTTGCGATACAGTGAATTTAATTCCTCATTCCCTCAAGCAGTGTGTCTGCACCGCGCTTTGACGAGAAGCTTTTCACAATTGTCGCGCGTCCCGCATCCGAGAGTGCCATGAGTTTTTGGGGGTCCGCAGCGAGGGCCTCAATGGCTTCGGCGAGCGCCTCTGGTGCTTTGGGCGGCACAAGGATGCCGTCGTGATTGTGGGTGATCAGCTCGGGCACGCCCCCAGCGTCTGTGCCGATGGTGGGCACAGCACAGCTCATAGCTTCCATATAGGCCACACCCAAAGGCTCGTGCCAGCTGGCGAGGACAAATATATGCGTTTCCAGAAGTTTTTGCTGCACTGCCGCCGCATCAATCGCGCCAAGTAGGGTTACGTGCTCTTGTAGCCCGAGCGCGTCGCGCTTGCGGCAAAGCTCGCCAAAATACCCGCTGCCACCTGCGTCGTCCTGTCCTGCAATCTCAAGCTTGGCGTCTATTCCACGATCCCGCAGAAGCTTCACGGCGTCCATAAGGTCTTGATGACCCTTGACAATATTGAGCCGCCCACAGGAGAAAAGTTTCAGGGGTCCGCCCACGGCAGGGGGCGAATAGGGCTCAGCACGCGACATTTCGTTGGTGTCAACGCCCATAGGCTGCAAATAAACCTGCTCGGGCAGGTCGTGTCCAATTGTGGCTTCTAGCTCGCGCCGCAGTTTCTGGGTGATGACTGTCCCAAAGCGCGCATGGCGCCACTTGAATCCCTGCCCTGGGCCATAGTCCGACATTGGGCCATGAAGTGTGAGCGAATACTCCAGCCCCCAGATCACTTTGGCCAAAGCGCAGATGGTGGCGGCGCGGCGCGCGGAGTGCGCGTGCACATGGGTGATGCCTGCGTGCTTGCAAGCGCGCGCAAGGCGGCGCGCAGCAGGGAGGCTGAGCAAAATATCTTTCAAAAATTCGCGCGGCTCTTGTCCAAGGTCGTGCCGTAAGGTGCCCCACGGAAAACGCAAAAGCGCAAGCGCGGCATTTATAGGATCTTTGTCGACAAGATACTCGGTGCGCGCCATCGCCTCCTCAGACCAGCGGTGCGAGATCAGCCCTCTCGGCGGCGGCAAGGTACTGAAAAGCGTCACATTCACGCCCATATTTTGTAGTTCAAGGATCTCACGCCAAAAGAAAATATGGGTTTGACCCGGAAACTGGGGTATGAGGATGCCAATTTTTTCAGGAACTTGTGAGATGTTTTGCAAAATGCGCCGCTTTCTCGTCAGCAGAATCAGAACAGGGTTCAGCGCGATTGCGCCTAAAATACTCACACGAGTTTGCACCGTGGTGCGCCTTGGCCGCAACCCTTCAAATGCCTTCATCTTTAGAGGCGTTTTGTGATGGCAGGGCTTTCTGTGATATTGCCCGCGAGCAATGAAGCCGATGAGATCGGCGCTTGCCTTGAGGCGCTACTCGGCTCCTCACCGAAGCCTGGATACGGCTCTGGCTCTATTCCAGTTCCGATGCCGATCGAGGTGATCGTTGTGGCCAATGGCTGCTCGGACAGCACAGCCGACATAGCGCGCAGCTATGCGCCCGCGTTCAAGGGGATGGGCTGGGATTTTCAGGTTCTGGATTTGCCTCATGGCGGTAAGATGTCTGCGCTCAACGCAGGCGATGCAGTCGCACACCACCGCGCACGCGCCTATCTCGACGCTGACGTGCGCATTGGCAAGCCACTATTGGACCAGCTTGCGCGGGTTTTGCAAACTGACAAGCCTGTTTACGCCAGTGGTGACTGTCTCATTGCGCCACCTGAGAGCTTTGCGACGCGCTCTTATGCGCGCCTCTATGCCCGCGTGCCCTTTATGACAATGGGTGTTCCGGGGTGTGGGCTCTTTGGTGTCAGCGCAGCAGGCCGCAGACGCTGGGGGCAATTCCCTGATATTATTTCGGATGATACCTTCGTGCGGCTCAGCTTTGCACCCTCAGAGCGGCTCAAGCTGCGCAGCGCCTATGTCTGGCCACTTGTGGAGGGCTTTAGCAATCTTGTGCGCGTGCGCAAACGTCAGAATGCAGGGGTTGCCGAAATCGCCGCCCTCTTTCCTGATTTGGCCCGTAATGATGACAAGCCGCGCCTCGGCCTTGCCAAAATCGGCAGCTTGGCGCTGCGTGATCCTGTTGGCTTTGCCGTCTATGGCGCTGTCGCGCTGTTGACCCGTTTTGGACCTGATCCGAAAGACTGGAGTCGCGGCCGATGAGCCTTCTGGCGCGCCTTCTCACAGGCGAAGCTCTGGTCGCGCGGATTTTGCGCGGAGCTGGGCTGACGGTCTTTGGCTTTGGCTGGTCACAGGCCATGCGGCTCTTGTCCAACCTTGTTCTCACACGGCTTCTCTTCCCCGAAGCCTTTGGTCTCATGGCGTTGATCACGGTTTTCCTCATGGGGCTCAATATGTTCTCGGATGTTGGCGTTGCGCCTGCGATCCTTCAGTCAAAGCGCGGCGATGAACGCGATTTTCTAGACACAGCTTGGACCATTCAAGTCGCCCGTGGCGTTTTGCTGTGGCTTACCGCCTGTGCGCTGGCTTGGCCAATCTCGCTGTTTTATGGGGTGCCTGACCTGCTTTATATGCTGCCTGTCGCAGCGCTAACCCTTGTCATCGCGGGGTTCAACCCGACCCGGTATCATGAGGCCAACAGGCACTTGAGGATGGGGCGGATCACCGTCATCGATATGATCAGCCAGCTGATTGGCGTGCTTACAGCAATTGTTCTTGCCTATGCACTGCACTCTGTCTGGGCGCTGATCCTTTCAGGCATCATTGGCGCAATCGCGGAGCTTTTGATTTATGGCGCGTTTCTCCCAGGGGAGCGCAACCGCTTCCGTTGGGAAAAACCGGCTGCCAGCGAGCTGATCAACTTTGGTAAATGGATATTCCTTGCCACCGTTGCAGGCTTTGTCATCAACCAATCCAGCAAGCTGATACTTGGCAAATATCTCCCGCTTGATCAGTTTGGCATCTATAACATCGGATATTTTCTCGCTTCTTTCCCGCTGCTTTTGGGGATGGTTCTGGTCAATCGGATGCTTATCCCGATCTATCGAGAGTGGCCGCCGAAGGACAGTGCTGCAAATTTTGCTTACCTGCGCAAAATGCGTTTCATGGTTTCGCTAGCGCTGTTTGTCCTTGTCGCAGTGATCGGCCTTACAGGAGTCTGGCTTGTCGATCTGCTCTATGATCCGCGCTATGGGCAAGCGGGTGCGATCACTGTGATGGTCGCACTCATGCAGCTGCCTGCGCTGATTGCATTGACCTATGATCAGGCCGCCCTTGCCGCAGGCGACAGCAAACGCTTCTTTGTGCTCGCAGGGTCAAAGGCTGTTCTCATGGTGCTTTGCCTCTCCATTGGCCTTCAGTTGGATGGCCTATCCGGCGCAATCATAGGGCAGGGGGCTGCAATGGTTTTAGCCTATCCTGTGGTGGTCTGGCTCTCCAAGCAGACAGGTGCATGGGATGCGCTCCATGACGGCGTTCTCGCGGTCTTGGGGCTCTTGTTGGTGGCGCTCTGTTACATGGTCAACCGCGACGCCATCGATGCTTTGATAGCAATTGGTTCCTAAATAGAAACAATATGTTTTTCTTAGAAAAAAACGGCTAAACTGGCGCCTGAGTGCGGCGGTCGCCTAAATTTGACCGTATTTTTATGTGACACATCAAAGGCGCGCCAAGGCCTTGGGGATGAAGTTTAATGTCCGATACGAGTAAAACGCCCGTCACAGGCGAAAATGATATTGCCATCGTTGGTATGGCAGCCCATTTGCCGGGATCCTCCACGATCGAGCAATATTGGGCCAATCTGCGTGATGGCGTGCGATCGATCCGCAAACTTTCCGACGAAGATCTCGCCAAAGCAGGTGTCCCTGAAGCGTTGCGCGCACGGCCTGATTATGTGCCTCACGCCGCGATCTTGGACAAATTTGAGTATTTTGATGGGGATTTTTTCGGGTTTTCCCCAAAAGAAAGCGCAATCCTTGATCCACAGCACCGCCAGTTCCTCGAAGTGGCTTGGGAAGCGTTTGAAAGCGCCGGTCATCCGCCTGAAACAGTCGCAGGCCCTATCGGGGTCTTCGCGGGCTGCGGCATGGGCAGTTATTTCTACTTCAACATCTGCTCCAACCCCGATCTGGTGGATGATGTGGGCATGTTCCTTCTGCGCCATACGGGCAACGACAAGGACTTTCTGAGCACCCGCGCCAGCCATGTCTTTGACCTTAAGGGGCCGAGCCTCACGCTTCAGACTGCCTGTTCCACGTCCCTTGTCGCCACGCATTATGCCGCCCAAGCGCTTCTGACGGGCGAATGCGATATGGCACTCGCAGGCGGTGTGACAATCGAGCTGCCCCATGGCCACGGCTATGTCTATAAGGAGGGAGAAATCCTTTCGCCTGATGGCCATTGCCACGCCTTTGATCACCGCGCCCAAGGCACGGTTTTTGGCTCTGGCGCGGGGGTGGTTGTGCTCAAGCGCATGGCAGATGCCCTGCGCGACAATGACCACATCTGGGCCGTCATCAAAGGGAGCGCTGTGAACAATGATGGCGCAGCGAAAGCGGGCTATCTGGCCCCCTCAGTTGATGGCCAAGCCGCCGCAATCAAGGAAGCACAAGCCATTGCAGGCACCCCTGCCGATACGATTGATTACATTGAGTGCCACGGCACAGGGACCTATCTGGGCGACCCCATCGAAGTGGCCGCCCTCACAGAAGCGTTCCGCAAAACCACTGATGAAGAGGGCTTTTGCCGCATCGGCTCGGTCAAGACAAACATCGGTCACCTCGACACAGCCGCAGGTGTTGCCAGCCTGATCAAAGCGACTCTCGCCATAAAGGAGGGCCAGATGCCGCCCTCGCTCGGCTTTGAGAAACCCAACCCGACGATAGATTTTGAGAACTCGCCCTTTGTCGTCAATGACAGCCTGCTCACATGGCAAAGTCATAAAGGTCCGCGCCGTGCAGGGGTCAACTCGCTCGGTGTAGGCGGGACCAATGCCCATGTGGTTCTGGAAGAAGCGCCCGCGCGTGTGGCGGGTGAGGCGAGCGAGTGGCCCTTCCAAATTCTGTGCGTCTCTGCCCGCTCCAAGGCGGCGCTCGAAGACAATGCCGCCGCCATGGCGGAACATGTGAGCGCACACCCCGAACAAGACCTTGCAGACATAGCGTTTACCCTCAAGGAAGGCCGCCGCGCCTTTGAGCGCCGCCGCGTTATTGTGGCCGAAAGCCATGAGGAAGCCGCCGACCTCTGGCGCGAGAATGATCCGCGCCGCGCCTTTACCCACCAGGCCATGAACAAGCCTGAAACGGTCTTCATGTTCCCAGGCGGCGGGGCACAATACACCAGCATGGCGCATGATCTTTACGAAACCGAGCCTGTCTTTGCGGAATGGATGGACCGTGGGCTTGATATCCTCACACCACGGCTTGATTACGATCTGCGCGCACTCTGGTTGCCAGCGGCCGAAGACCGTGCCGCCGCAGAAGAGACGCTTAAAAAGCCCTCGGTGCAGCTCCCGCTCATCATGATCGTCGAATATGCGCTCGCCAAACTCTGGCAGAGCTGGGGCGTTGCGCCTGACTTGCTCGTGGGCCACTCGATGGGCGAAAACACCGCCGCTTGCCTTGCGGGTGTCATGAGCTTTGAAGACTGTATCGGTCTCGTGCACCTGCGCGGGCGGCTGTTTGACACTGTCCCCGCCGGAGGGATGCTCTCGGTTTCGCTGCCTGCCGACGCGCTCAAGCCCTACCTTGGCGACATGCTTGATTTGGCATCAGTCAACGCACCGAGCCTCTCGGTTGCCTCTGGCCCTGATGCCGCGCTGGCCGATCTGCAACAGCGCCTTCTCGCCGATGATATCGATTGCCAGCGCGTTGCCATCGACATCGCTGCGCATTCGCGGATGCTTGAGCCCATCCTACAGGGTTTTGGCGACTATCTGCGCTCCATCAAGCTTGCGCCTCCCCAGATTCCGATTGTCTCCAACCGTTCAGGCGCTTTGCTGACAGATGAGCAAGCCATGGACCCTGACTATTGGGTCGCACACCTGCGCGGCACGGTGCTTTTTGCCGCCTGTATCGACACACTGAGCGCACGCGAAGAGCGCATCTATATCGAAATGGGGCCAGGCCGCGCGCTTTCCTCGCTGACCCAGCAAAACCCGAATATTCGTCGCGATCAGGTGATCTCGGCGCTGCGTCATCCCGAAGACGACATCGCGGATGACAAATGGTTCCTTGCGCAACTCGGGCGCATCTGGGCCATGGGCGGCAGTTTTGACTGGTCCCAAATCTGGGGCGAAGCGCGCCGCTTGCGCCTGCCGCTGCCGAGTTACCAGTTCCAGCGTAAACCCTATTTTATAGAGGCGCGCAAAGCCGAGGCCAAAGCTGCGCCAATCCATCTTGCGCGCCTTGGCGATGTTTCAGACTGGGGCTTTGTCCCTGCATGGAAGCCCATGGCCGCCGATTGTAATATTGATATCGCGCGTGACCTTGGCAAAACTCCAGAAAGCTGGCTTGTGTTTATGGACGAAGCTGGCCTTGGCCGCGCCCTAGCCGAAAAGCTCACCAAGGCTGGCCATGAAGTGACATGCGTTCGCACGGGCGACGCCTTTGGCCGTGATGGAGAGGGGGGCTACATCCTCTCGCCCGAGCGGGGCCGCGAAGGCTATGACCTTTTGGTTGAAGACCTTGCCACCCGCGAGATCGCCCCGACACGTATTGCGCATTTCTGGCTTGTCACAGCCAATGAAAGCCACCGCGCTGGCTCAAGCTTCTTTCACCGCAATCAAGAGCAGGGCTTTTACTCGCTTCTCTTTTTAGCCCAGGCTATGGCCGCTGCAGATTGGCCACCCGTGGCCATAGTCGCTTTCACAACGGGCGCGGCAAGCGTGAAGGGGGAGCGGCTCGCTTATCCCGAAAAAGCCACCCTGCGAGGCCCTGTCAAAGTCATCCCGCGCGAGATGGCAGGTGTCACCGCCACGATGGTGGATGTTGAGCTGCCTGCGCACGGCAAGTTCGACGCACTCGTGCCACTACTTCTCGAAGAGCTTTTGGCCAACCCGACCAATACAGTCGCCGCATGGCGCGGTGAACGCAGATATGCGCAGGTCTTCCGCTCCGAAACGCTTGAAAAGCATACAGATTTGCCGATCCGAGATGGTGGAACCTACCTCATCACTGGTGGCTTCGGTGGCATCGGGCTCACCCTTGCCGAAGATCTGGTGCGCCGTCATAAGGCCAAAATCGTGCTTGTCGCGCGTACGGCTCTACCTCCCCGAGAGGCATGGGACGGGTACAAGCTGCGCCATGGAAGCCATGATGCAGTTTCGCGCCGTATTGCCGCTGTGGAACGCCTCGAAAGCCTCGGTGGGCAGGTCATGGTCGCCGCAGGCGATGTCTCAAATGTCGAGGATATGCGCGGCGCGCTTGAAAAAGTGCAGATGCGTTTTGGCGCAGTCCACGGCGTCATACATGCTGCTGGGACGATCAAAGACGCGCCGCTTTTGGCCAAAACACCCGCTGAAATCGAAGATGTCTTCACGCCCAAGCTGCACGGGACCGAAGTTCTCCACCAGCTCTTTCCTGATGGCGCACTCGATTTTCTTGTGCTCTTCGCCTCAAGCTCGACGGTCACAGCCCCTGTTGGTCAAGTCGATTATGTTGCTGCCAACGAATTCCTCAATGCTTACGCCAAAGCACACGACGGCGGAAAAACCCGAGTGCTCGCGCTCAACTGGGGGATCTGGGCCGAGGTCGGCATGGCGGCTGAAGCGCTCGGGCTGACGGGCGATGCACCTGACAGGACAGAGACGTCAGTAGACGCCGCAATCCTCGCGCGCGCCACGTTTGACGCGCGTGGCAATCGCCTTTTCAAGGCAGATTTGAGCACAAAACACTGGGCGCTCAACGAACATCGCACGAAACAAAACCATGCTCTATTTCCAGGAACAGGGTATCTTGAACTCGCCGCTGAAGCCCTCGCAGCACAGGGCGAAGGCACCGCATTTGAGCTGCGCGATCTTTACTTTCTGCGTGCGCTTGATGTGGCCGATACCGCCAGCCGAGACCTGCGCGTAACGCTGGCGCGCACGGAAACAGGTTATGACTTCAAGGTCCAATCATCCCGCGACGTTGAGGGGCGCAAAGGCTTTGAAACCAACGCCACAGGCGAGATCGTCTTGATGGATATGCGACAACCGCCAGCACTTGATATCGAAGCGATTTCAGCGCGTTGCACCGTACATACCCTTGCGGAAGAGGGCCGCACCCTGCGGTCGCCGCAAGAAGAACACCTTAACTTTGGGCCGCGCTGGCGCACAATTAAGGAAACAACTCTGGGGCAGGGCGAAGGGCTTGCGCGCCTCAAACTTCCAACAGCCGCCACCCATGACGGCTGTGTGCTCCATCCAGGTCTCATGGACCTCGCGACAGGCTGGGCGATGTCGCTCATTGATGGCTACACGCCAAGTCATCTTTGGGTTCCCGTCTCTTATGGCGCGTTGCGCGTGTATCGTGCTTTGCCTGAAGAGCTCATCTCGTGGGTGCAGAATGCGGGTGAAAATCGTGCCGAAACAGGGGCTGCCAGCTTTGACATTGTGCTTTGCGATACCTCGGGCGAAGTTTGTGCCGAAGTGCGCGGCTTCTCGATCCGTCGCTTAGAGGAAGCTGATGGCTTTGCTCTTGCCTCTGCCGCGGCTCGCGATCTTGATTTTCCCGACCGTGTCGAAACGCGCCCGTTGTCGTCTGCCGAAGAGCGGCTGCGCGACAATATCCGTCTTGGCATTACGCCTGCTGAGGGGGCTGATGCGTTCCGCCGCGCACTTGGGACATCTGCGCCGCAAGTTGTTGTTTCATCGCTCGATCTCGCGGGACTGCTTGCCCAAGCAGAGGCCAGCACCCTACAGCCCACACGCGAGGCCCAGACTTTCGAACGCCCTGATCTGGACAGCGCGTACAGTGCGCCCGAAGGTGCCATCGAGCTCAAGCTCGCCGAGGTTTGGAGTGGATTGCTTGGCGTCAGTCAGATCGGCGCTGAAGATGACTTTTTTGAGCTTGGCGGTCACTCGCTCATCGCTGTGCGCCTCTTTGCGCAGGTCAAAAAAGCTTTTGATGTTGAGTTTCCGATCTCGGTTCTGTTCGAGGCCCCCACAATTCGCAAGTGTGCCGCCATGATTGCTGCCGAAGGTGTAAGCCCCTCTGACGAGGGTGCGCCTGAAGAGGCTGGGAAAGTCAAAACACCCGAGCGCCGCTTCACCCATCTTGTGCCGATGCATCAAGGTGAGGGCGGATTGCGCCGGCCGTTCTTCCTCGTCGCGGGGATGTTTGGCAACGTGCTCAACCTGCGCCACCTTGCGCACCTACTGGGCACAGACCGTCCGTTTTATGGCATGCAAGCCCGCGGCCTTTACGGTGATCAGGAGCCGCACCGCTCAATTCCTGAGGCCGCTCAAGACTATCTCAAAGAGATCAAGGCCGTGCAGGCGCGAGGGCCTTATATGCTTGGCGGCTTCTCGGGCGGTGGCATCATCGCACTTGAGATTGCTCAACAGCTTGAAGCCGCGGGCGAAGAGGTCATGATGCTTGTGATGCTCGATACTCCACTGCCGCAGCGCCGCCCGCTAGAGCTTGCTGATCGCATGATGATCCAGCTTGCTGAGCTCAAGGCGGGGGGCGTGCTTTACCCTGCCAAATGGCTCGTGCGCCGCGTGGCTTGGGAGTTCAAACGTCGCTTTAAAAATATTGAACAAGTATCTGATAATAAATCAGTTTCATTTCATAATTCCGAGATCGAAGCGGCCTTCCTTGAAGCTGTTTCATCCTATCAACTTAGTCTATGGCAAGGCCCGCTTGCACTCTTCCGTCCACCGCTTGTTGGCAAGTGGGCGGTGTCTGGCGGCGCGATAGTAAATTCCGAGCGCACCTATGTCACCAACGACAACGACTGGAGTGCCCATGCACCCTTGGTTGAGGTCTTCGAAGTGCCCGGTGATCATGACTCGATGGTGCTTGAGCCAAATGTGCGTGTTCTCGCGGCTCGGTTGCGTCGCTGTATTGAGGATGCTGAAAATCCAGCTGCTCGCGCCGCCCGTGTTGCCGCTTTGCCAAATAAAATAAAGGAGGCCAGCTAGATGAAGGCTCCCTCGATCCTCGCGGTGATCCTCAATTACCGTACGCCCGACATGACTCTTGAAGCGGCTGAGTCAGCGCTCCGCGAGCTTGAGGGGCTGAACGGCGAATTGGTTATCGTAGACAACAACAGTGGTGATGGCTCCTTCGAAGCCATTCAAGCGGAAGTCATCGCGCGCCAATGGCCTGTTCGGGTGGTGCAGTCTGGGCACAATGGGGGCTTTGGGGCCGGCAATAACTTCGGCATGCGCGCGGGACTTTCCACAGGCCAAGATCCTGATTTTTATTATATTCTCAATTCTGATGCCTTTCCTGATGCTGGGAGCATTCGGGCTTTGCGAGACTATCTTGTCACCCATGCCAATGTTGGCTTTGCAGGCAGTTACATCCATGGTCCCGCAGGTGATGCCCATCAAACGGCCTTCCGTTTTCCCTCAGCATTGGGCGAGCTTGAGGGGGCGATGCGATTTGGTCCCGTTAGCCGTATTTTGCGTGATGCAATCGTGCCATTGCCCGTCCCAACCGAGACTGTAATGGTGGATTGGCTTGCCGGTGCGAGCATAATGATGCGCGCACAAACGCTTGCGGAAATTGGACTTTTTGATGAAACTTTCTTCCTCTACTTTGAAGAAACCGATCTTTGCCGCCGCGCCTCGCTTGCTGGTTGGCCGACGGTCTATGTGCGCGAAAGTGAAGTCACTCATATCGGCTCGGCCTCCACGGGCATGAAAGACTGGGGCCGCGTGCCCGACTATTGGTTTGACAGTCGCTGGCACTATTTTGTCAAAAATCATGGGTTGGTTTATGCCGCCTTTGCCACGCTCCTGCATCTGAAGGGAGGCGTGTTTCACAGCTTGCGTTGCTTGATCGAACGCAAACCGCAAACGGTTTCGCCGAAGTTCTTACGACACTTATGCAGTCATGCGGTCCGCTCCCTTTTTGCGCGAAAAGCCCATCAGAACGTGCCCAAGCTTGGCATTGGTCCTGTGACAGAAGGAGACACCCTATGAGCCTGTCAGCAATCCTGATTGGAAACGAAAGCCTGACGCAGAGCTGCGCTGAGAAGTGGCTCGCAGCAGGGCATGTTTTCACCCATGTTGTCACCCATAATGCCGACCTCGCAGTTTGGGCTGAGGCGCACGATATTGCTGTTGTTGCGCCTGGCACTGGTCTTGCCGCACGGTTGACAGGCGTTCAGGCGGAGTGGCTCTTGTCGATCGCCAATCTTGAGATGCTGCCAGAAGATGTGCTCGCTCTGCCAGCGCGTGGCGCGGTGAATTTTCATGACGGACCATTGCCTCGTTATGCAGGCCTCAACGCGCCAGTCTGGGCTCGCCTCAACGGGGAAACACGCCACGGGATCACTTGGCACTGTATTGCCGCTGGGGCGGACACGGGTGACATCGTTCTACAGGTTGAGTTTGAAATCACACCGCATGACACAGCGTTGACACTTAACACAAAGGCCTATGAAGCGGCGTTTTCAAGCTTTGATACGCTCATGCAGCGCCTCGCCGCACCAGAGCTGCCACGACAGCCGCAAGACACGGCCTTGCGCAGCTATTTTGGCAAGTACACGCGCCCAGAGGCCTTTGGTATGCTTGACTTTGAAGCTGAGGCAGACGCGCTTATTGCACTGGTTCAGGGGCTTGATCACGGGTCATACTGGAATCCGCTTGTGACGCCGCGGTTGAAGCATGCGGGGCGCGTCATCGCAGTCAAAACAGCGCTCGCCTCTGGTTTGCCCGCTTCGATCCTGCCTGCGGGCAGCATCATCGAGGTGTCTGAGCGCTCGGTCGTCGTGGCAACAAGCTCCGCGCCCATTGTCCTAAAAGACCTAAGGTCGCTTGACGGTCATCCGATCAAACCTTCCGATGTTTTCACCAAGGGTGATCATGTTAGTGGGCTTGCGCAGGCCGAAAAAGACCGCCTCTCTTTGGCACAAGAGAGTGCTGCGCGCGGCGATGCTTTCTGGCGCCAAGCTCTGAGTAACGCACATCCTGTAACCCTTGGCCTTCCGCCCTCAGAGATTGCGCCGCGCTATGAAAAGCGTCCACTCTCTCTACCAGACGGCCTTCAGCCCGAAGAGGCGCTGCGCCGCTTTGCGGGGCTTTGTCACGGGCTGAGCGAGAATGGCGAGGCGGATATCGCCTATGTGCCTGATCGTAAAAATGATGCGCCAGAGCATGTGAGTGACTGGGTACCCTTGCGCTTTGATGCACTGTTTGATGAGGCCCTGAAAAAGGCAAAAGACAACGGAGGCTTCGCTCTCGATCTGCCATTGCGTGACCCTGATCTTCAGCCCATCAGGCAGCCAGAGTTTGCAGTGAGTGAACGTGATGCGCCACTTCAATTAAGCACTTTAACCATTTGTAAAAATTCAATATACTTTGATGAAGATCGGCTCTCAAGTGCGCAGATGGATCTTTGGGTCAGGCGGATCGAGCAGATTGCAAACGCCACAGATCTCGGCGGTAATCCCGCCCATTGGCCGCTTGTTCCTGAGCTTGAGCGAGCAGACTGCTTGAGCACATGGAACGACACCAATCTTGTGTTCCCCGATACGCCGATCCATCGTCTTTTTGAGGAGCAAGTGGCGCGCACTCCAGAGGCGACAGCGCTCGTGTTTGAAGACGAAGCGCTCAGTTATGCCACGCTCAACGCCCGCGCCAACCAAGCCGCCAATGTCCTGCGCGAGATGGGTGTCAGCGCAGGCACACTCGTCGGGCTTTGTGTGCACCGTGGCCCCCAGCTTCTGATCGGCGCTCTGGCCATTCTCAAGGCCGGCGGTGCATATGTCCCGATTGACCCCGCATACCCCGCGGATCGCATCGCTCTCTATATTTCTGATAGCGAAGCGCCTGTGATTGTGACTGAGGCCGCTCTGTCTGACGGTTTGCCCAAAGGCCATGCCAAGGAGCTGGTGCTTGATCGTGATCCGCGTATCGCCTCAGCCGCCAGCGCAAATTTATCAGACGGTGCAGGCCCAGAGGATCTTGCCTATTTGATTTATACCTCCGGCTCCACAGGGCGCCCCAAGGGCGTCATGGTCGAGCATCGCAATGTCGCTAATTTCTTTACAGGCATGGATGCGCGTGTCGCCTCTGAGGAGGCGGGCGTTTGGCTGGCCGTGACTTCGCTGTCTTTTGATATATCGGTGCTTGAGCTATTTTATACGCTCGCACGTGGCTTCAAGCTTGTGCTTATGGGGGATGAAAGCAAAAGCCTTGTCTCAAACGGGCGCATCTCGATGACTGAAAAGGGTATGGATTTCGGCCTCTTCTATTGGGGCAATGATGATGGTCCTGGGAAGAAAAAATATCATCTGCTGCTGGAGGGCGCAAAATTCGCCGATACCCACGGCTTTAGCGCCATTTGGACACCCGAGCGTCACTTTCACGCCTTTGGCGGACCCTATCCAAACCCTTCTGTCACAGGCGCTGCCGTGGCCGCCGTGACCAAGAATATCGCCGTTAGATCAGGATCTTGCGTTGCGCCCCTGCATCACCCTTTGCGCATCGCTGAGGAATGGGCAGTGATTGACAATCTCACTGAGGGCCGCGCAGGTCTGGCTATTGCCGCAGGATGGCAGCCCGATGATTTTGTGCTGCGCCCCGAAAATGCCCCTCCCGCCAATAAGCCCGCGATGTATGAGAGCATCGAACATCTGCGCAAACTCTGGCGAGGCGAGCCTGTGAGCTTCCCCAATGGGTCGGGCAAGGACGTCGCTGTTGTCACTCAGCCGCGTCCTGTGTCTGCTGAACTGCCGATTTGGGTCACCACAGCGGGCAACCCCGAGACATGGCGCGAAGCAGGCGAGATCGGCGCGAATGTGCTCACGCACCTGCTTGGCCAGTCGATCGACGAGGTGGGCGGCAAGATCAAGATATACCGTGAAGCGCTTGAAAAGGCTGGGTATAATCCAGATAATTTCAACGTGACGTTGATGCTGCATACCTTTGTTTCAGATACACGCGAACATGCTCGCGAAATATCGCGTCAACCTATGAAAGATTATCTCAACGCAGCGGCAGGTCTCATCAAGCAATACGCTTGGGCCTTTCCCGCGTTCAAAAAGCCCAAAGGTGTCGACAATCCGTTCCAGCTTGATCTGGAAATCCTCGCGCCTGAAGAACTTGACGCGATCCTTGAGTTTGCCTTTGAGCGTTACTTTGAGGAGAGCGGCCTCTTCGGCACTGTGGAAGACTGCCTTGACCGTGTCGAACAACTCAAGCGCATTGGCGTAGACGAGATCGGCTGCTTGATCGACTACGGTATTGATCCAGAGGTTGTGCTTGAAGGCCTCAAGCCTCTTGCCGAAGTGCATCGGCGCACCAACGAGGCGCGGAGCGTGGCCGAGGGCGATTATTCGCTCGCCGCTCAGATCGTACGCCACGATGCGACGCATCTTCAGTGCACCCCCTCTCTTGCGCGGATGCTCACGCTCAATGAAGAAAGTCGTATGGCCTTGAGCCGTATCAAGCATTTGATGATCGGTGGTGAGGCGCTCCCTGGAAATCTTGTGGCCGAGCTGCAAAGTCTCACCTCCGCCAACATCGAAAACATGTATGGCCCGACAGAAACAACTATCTGGTCCACAACCGAAACGGCCCTTGGCGGGGAGGATACCGTTAATATCGGTAGGCCCATTGCGAACACCCAAGTTTATGTTCTTGATGAGGAAATGCAGCCTTGCCCCGTTGGGATTGCAGGCGAGCTGTACATTGGTGGCGCAGGGGTCACACGTGGGTACTTCAAGCGCGAAGATCTGACCGCCGAACGCTTTCTGCCTAACCCCTTTCATGCAGGGCGTATGTACCGCACAGGTGATCTGGTGCGCTGGCAGGCCGACGGGAAGCTTGGCTATATTGGACGCGCCGACAATCAAGTTAAACTGCGCGGTTACCGTATCGAGCTTGGCGAAATAGAGGCGCGGCTGCATGAGCAAGCTGGTATCCGACAAGCCGTGGTCATGGCGCGCGAGGATACCCCCGGAGATATGCGTCTTGTTGCCTATCTACTCGCCGGTAAAGCACCTGATGAAAGCGCCTTACGCGCAGCCCTTGGGCGTGACTTGCCCGAGTTTATGATCCCGCAACATTTTGTTCACATGGACGAATTCCCGCTCACACCAAATAAAAAGGTGGATCGCAACGCGCTGCCTGCGCCGTCAGCGCAGGCCAAGTCTATCGTGACAGAAACGCCAGAGCAGTCGGTGTCGGACGACGCCATTGAAGCCGAAATCGCTGACATTTGGACAAAGGTGCTCGGCGTTGCGCGCATTGCGTCCCATGACAGTTTTTTTGACCTTGGCGGTCACTCATTGCTTGCGGTTCAAGCGCACCGAGAAATTCGTGAGCTTTGCACTGTGCCGCGTCTGTCGATCACGGATGTTTTTCGGTTCCCGACGCTTGGTGCGCTTGCCGCCCGAGTCCGTGAGCTTGGCGCAAGCGTGAGTGGCAAAACGGCTCAAGCTCCAAAGCCAAAGACCGCGCCCATGCCCGAAGTTTCGGTTGATGAAACAATGTCGCGCCGTCGACAAATGCGCGCACGCCGCGAAATGGCTCGCGCGTCTTGAGTTTGTCTGGGGTTGAAGCGACGCTCGCAAGGCTTTTGCCAGAGGGGGTTATGTTCGCTGTCGAAGACCCGCGCGCTGCCGCCACGGGGCTTTATCCAGAAGAGGTCGCGCATGTAGCCCGCGCCGTACCCAAACGTCAGCGAGAGTTTGCCGCAGGGCGGCGCGCTGCGCGTGCGGCTTTTGCCAAGCTCGGGCAGGGGCCGGCGCCGCTGCTCGCCGCAAAAAGTCGTGCTCCGATCTGGCCGCAAGGCATCGTCGGCTCAATCAGCCATTGCAACGATCTTTGCATCGCAGTTTGTGCTCACGGGGAGGCCTTCCGCGCCCTTGGCGTAGATATCGAAGAGCGCGCTCCTTTGCCTGCAGGAGTCCTTGATATGGTGACAAACGCAGAAGAACGCGCGTGGCTGGCCACTGCCGAAAGCGCTGCGCCGATAGATATATTCTCCGCAAAGGAAGCCACCTATAAAGCGCTATACCCGCTGACCCAGAAAATGTTGGGATTTCACGACCTGATGATCGTGCCTCATCGGGAGGGCGGTTATTTTGCTCAGCTGATGGTGCCCGCTGGCGCCTTTGAGACAGGAACACAATTTCTACTGCTGTCCGACAATTTTGAAAGCCACGTTATTCACATCATGATCTTGGTGTAAAAGGCTGCAAAGCCCTTATTTAAAGAGTTATTCACATTTCATTTGTTGCATGATCGGAAACGTTGAGTTTCAAGAAATCTTGCGAAAAAACTGGCAAAAATCGGGCAAATAACCTATGTTCACTACACGCGCGCTTGCTCACTCTGGGGTGGATGGCTGCGCAGGTTTTTCAGCAATATTCCTGCGGGGGCAGGGAGTGGCGCGTGGTATCGGAGTAAGGCTATGGGCCAGATCCAGTCGCTTGGTGATTTTGTGAGCATGGTGCATAGGCGCTTTTGGCTCATTTCTTTTGTTGTACTGGTTGGCACACTTGGCTCAGTCTATTGGGCCTTGGGCCAAAAGAAAATCTATGAAGCCACCGCCGTCGCTCAGATTGAAGCGCCCACTATCGTTGATGCAGGGACACGCGCTGGCGCGAGCAACTCGATTGAGCAGCGTTTGCGTCTGCTCGAGCAGCAGCTCATGGCGCGGGATAACCTTGCCAGTATTATCAAGAAATTCGGTCTCTATTCTGGTACGCCCCTGTCCCAAAGCCAGAAGGTCAATACTCTGCGCAATTCTGCTCGTCTTGTGCAGATTACGGACCCCAACGCAGGGTGGGGCACGCAGCGCACACCCACAGGTATGCTCATTACCGTCTCAGACACGGACCCCGAGATGGCGGCTTTGCTGGCCAATGAATTCCTTCAAAGCCTGCTGGATATGAACAACCGCCGCCAATCTTTGGCAGCGTCGGAACAACTCTCGTTCTTCCGCGCTGAACAGCAACAAGTCGAGACGGATATTGCGGCTCTTGAAGTCCTTATCGCTGATTTTAAAGAGCGAAACGGACTATATTTGCCCGCTGGCATCGCCGCGCAGCGCGAAGAGCTGATCGAGCTGCGCAGCACGCTTCTCACGCTCGACCAAAGCCTGATCGAGCTGGAAGCCAGTGGCACCCGCCAGCGCGCGTCCGTGATTCAGCGTCAACGTGGCCTGATCAACGAACAACAAGACTTGATCCGCTCGCGCATCGGCGAGATCGAAGAGGCGCTCGCGCGTGCCCCAGAAGTGGAGCGCCAGTTCAATCTGCTGGAGCGCGAACAAGAACAGCTCAAGAGCCAGTTCACAGCTATCACTCAGCGTGCAACCAGCGCCGAGATGAGCCAAGCCCTTGAAACACAGAACCAATTTGAGCGTATTGAAGTGCTTGAGACAGCGCTTGTGCCCGAAAATCCGATTTCAGGCAGCCGCAAGAAAAAAGTGCTCATGGGCTTCTTGGCCTCTGGTCTGCTCGGTCTTGGCCTGGCCTTTGCCCTTGAGCTTTGGCGCCCTGTCATTCGCACTCGCGAGCATCTTGAGCGCCAGCTCAATGTGAAAGCTGTTGTGGCAATCCCGCGCATCGAGGCGCCGCGTGGAAAGCGCAAGAAAAAGATCGCACGCGCGGCTTTGCTTGTCGGCCTACTTGCAGTGGCAGGGCTGCTCTATGGGGTTCTGCGCGACGGCATCGGTGGGCTGATCGGCCTGTTGCAACGGCGTACGGCGCCCTGATAGGGCGTCGTGTTTTCCCAAAATCGTTAAGTTGCGCGGCAGGTTTTAGTAACCGTAGCTATAATCACTGCCGTCTTCGCCCTCGGCCTGATTGAGAACAACGCCCAAAAGCGGTGTCTCTTCGCCCATGCGGCGCATCACTTCACGCACCTCTTCAGGGCTTGTCTCGCCACCGCCGACAACCATCAGCACGCCGTCAAAATGCTGGCGAAAGGCGATCACATCGTCAAACGCAAGAGCAGGTGGCATGTCAAACAGAACGATATCAGGCGACATTTCTTCCATCATCCGATCAAGGCTGGCGCGCGTTGAGGGCTCATGTGCAAGCTCTGAAGCATATGGCTCGATCACATTATTCGTGCCAATAGCAAGCCCCGCGCCAATATTGAGCGTGTTTTGGTCAAATCTGACCAGAAGCTCCTCGGCTGAGATCGTCCCGCGCAAAAAGTCACCCATCTTTCCAGGTTGTGTATCGCCAATCACACCTGCAACGGAAGGGTTGCGCATATCAAAGTCCATCAAGATGGTCCGTGTGGCTTCATAGCGCGAGAGCGAGATTGCAAGGTTCACAGAGGTAAATGTCTTGCCGCAGTTTCGGGTCGGAGAGGTGACTGCGACGCGCTTCCAATTGTGCTCCAGAAGTGTCTGAACAAGCCGTGTGCGTAAAACGTCAAACGCGCCATGCGCAGGCTCGTTTCGGCTTGCGGTGATCACAAGGTTTTGCTCCAGATGCTCAACATCCACAGGCATAACATCCAAAGCGTTCCAGCGGTCAGCTGGCTCAATATGAAGGGCAGGGGCTGAGGCCTGATAGGCGGCCCGCAGCCGTTCTTGGCGCGCTTTCTCGGCGTCACTGCGCGCAGGTGGCAGCTCAGGCTCAGGCTCAGGTTCACTCACAGGCGCAGCCTGCTGCGCAGGCTCAGACGGCGCTCGATAGCTTTCCTCAAGTGCAAGCGCTTCAGAGGCTTCAAGCTCATAGGGCGGTGTCAAAGCAACGGTTTCGTCCAGATCATCGTCGTCGTGATCATCGGAGGCTTCAAACTCCGCCAGCAAAGCGTCAAAGGCGGCGTCATCTTCGTCTTGCAGCTCGGGCTGATGATCTTGAGTGTCGTGCTCCGTTTCGTCGCGCTCAGGTGAGCGTAACTCATCTTCAAGCGCGAGAGGCTGAGCGTCAAGCGCGTCCAGAGCATCAAAACTGTCTGCCAGCGTGTCGCGCGCCACGGGAGCAGGCGCTGCACGCGCAGGCTCCCCAATTTCAGTTACCTCGACAGTGCTCGTCCCGAACTCTTCATCAAGCATATCCGAAATCAGCTGCTGACGAGCTTCACGGCTCAAGGCCTTGCGCGGCGTGCGCGAAAATGAACGACGTTCACCCATGGCGCGCCTCGCAGGGCTGCGTCAGGGGGCTGGTCGGGCAAAAACGGGCTCGCTCAAGCTTCACGCGGGTCATGTCCTTCGCTTTGGTGTCACCTTAAGACATAAGGCTCACATGCGTTTCATCAAACAAATCTGTCAAAAATAAGCCGAATTCTCATTAATCTCTCTTCAAAAGCCGAAAAGCCCTGCTTCTGTTATGGCTTTCTTTACAAAGGCGCTCTTGTCCGCCTCAGGCTGCCAACCCAGAACGCGCTTTGGTTTGGTGTTGTCAAAAGGCGAAAGATGCGCGCGGCTCTTCCAGTCGGCATAAGATGGTCGCGCCAGTCCCTTGCGCCGCAAAACCTTGGTTTTAAGGAAAAACTTCATAGCATCCGCGCCATAAAACGCCCAGATCGGCCCGTTGCTGATGCGGATGCGCGCGCCCAGTGTGTCGCGGATGGCTGCAAAATAGCCTCGTGCCGTCAGCATAGGCTCCCCAATCAGGTTGAAACTCTCGCCAACAGCGGCAGGGGTGCGCGCCATCAGAATGAGCCCCTCGGCAACATCCTCAATCAGCACAAAGGGCAAAGTGTTCTTCCCGTTGCCCCAGATTTTGACAGCCCCCGCGCCATGCCAGCGGCCAATCCCCCAGTGTTGGAGCGGCCCACCTGCGCCCACAACAATACCGGGGCGGGCAATCGTGACAGGCAGGCCTGTCTTCGCATGCATCGTCATCAATCGGCGCTCGCATTCCGCCTTGGAGCGGGCATAAATATTGCGCGCCTCCGTATCCTCGCCAAAACCTGTCTCTTCTGTGATCCTGCGGTCAGGATCGGACATATCATATGAGGCAATCGTGCCCGTATAAATAAGCCGAGCAACACCCGCCGCCTGCGCCGCGCGTGCGATCCGCTCGGTGACTGCGACATCGTTTTCAAGCGCTGCCTCCCATGTCTTGTCGTCCGATTTCGCAAGGTTATAGACCTCATCAATGCCCTTCATCGCCTCGGTTAAGGCATCCTCATCGCACAGGCTCACGGCGACAGTTTCGACCTTGTCGGCAATGTCCTCAAACGGCCCCGTCTTGCCACGTGAGAGTACGCGCACATGTGTTCCGCCTTCCGCCAGCCGCCGGGTTAGAGCGCGGCCAATAAAGCCCGTTCCCCCGATTACGAGCGCTGTAGGCTTTGGTTTTCCCGTCGGTTTGGCAACGGCTGTCTCAGCGGGCAGGCGCGTGAGCACAGCATCAATTGCGGCCATCACGGCCTCCGCGCTTTCTCCACTAAAGCGCGCATCCAGTGCGCGGCCAGCATTGATCGCGCCGTAAACCTCGCCACACATACCGCGAAAGCTCAGCCCATAAGGCGAGCGCTGATTAAGCGATGTGAGCTGGCGGGTTGCGTTCACAAACCCCTCGCGCAGATGGGCGAAAGACTGGCTCAAAGCGTTGCGCAGCGGGTTTAGCACCAGATCAGAAGTGTTCACGCCCGTCACAACCAGCGTATCGTTGGCATAGTCAAGCCGCGCCATGGCGGAAGAGCCGCGCAGGGTGATGGAGCGGTCATCATAGGTCTCGACCAGCGCGATGTTGAAGGTCACATCAACGCCACCAGCACGCGCCAGAATACGCCAGTTCTGGGGGCGCGTCCCACCGCCTGGCAAATCGACATAGTTCGACAGTTCCAGATGCAAAATTTCGGGTGTGCCGAAAAGGTTTTGACAAAACGCAAACAGATGTGGACCCAGCTCAAGCAGCAAATTGTGCGTGTCACGCATCAGCCAGATGCCATATGGCCCGGCCCGTAGGGGGCCAAGCGGGAAACACCAATTGATCTCGGCTGTGGAAATGCGCCCCAGTTCACCCGCTGCAAGCTGCGCTTTTAGGCGCGTATAGCTCGGCAGACCCAAAAAATTGTGCCCGGCCGCAAACTGAACGCCCTTGGCCTCAGCTGCAGTGCGGATTGCTGCCACGTCCTCGCCCGAGAGCGCCACAGGCTTTTCCACCAAAACATGCACCCCCCCCGCGATACACTCCTCTGCCACAGAGCGGTGATGGTCAGGAGGTGTCAGAATATGAACGGCGTCGCAGGCCCCAGCGGCCAGCATCTCGGCGACAGAGCCATAAGCCTCAACCCCACGTGCGGCAGCAAAGGCCTTGGCAGCGGCGGCGTTTGGATCGACCACACAGCACAGCTCCGCGCCCACCGTGGCGGCAATGGCGTCTGCATGCCAATCCGCAATGTAGCCTGCGCCGATGATGCCAACTTTTGTCACTTTGACCATACCAGTCTCACTTATACTCAATAATTTCCATCGCACTGCCAAGCCGTTTGCGTTTGCGATACCGTGCTGCGCCGATGATGTTGGGGAATTTGGATAAAAACAGATAAACAGCATGCTTTTCTGCTCGATTGCGCACCAAGCCGCCCTTCACAAGCCCGCGCACTGTGCGCAGATATGAGACGGCATAGAGCGCCACAATCAGCGCAAAGAGCGGCCAGAACAGAACCGCGCCGAAAATGGCGAGCAAAGGCAGAACGCCGCCAAAAACCCACATCCGACGCCGCTCGCGCACAAAATAATCGGCGTGGAGATCGTTCACCTGCTCAAAGCCGTGGCCTGTGCGGGTGGCACGGCTCCACCACTGTGAAAATGCGGTCATATTCGCGTCATGATGCGTCATCGGTATCGGCAGGCGCATCAGCCGATGTCCCGCCTTCCTTAGCCGAGTGCAAAACTCGTCGTCCTCAGCGGCGATCACCTCGGGGTTAAAGCCGCCGATGTCCTCAAAAGCACTTGCCCGCACCATCATGTCGCCGCCGCAGGCCAGTATTTCGCCCGCTGGTCTGTGCCACTCAAAGTGGCACATCTCGTTGTAAATGCTGGCTTCAGGCTGAATTTCTGCGCGCCACCCTGTTACAAGCCCAAGGCTTGCATCTGCGGCAAGCGCCTCTGCGGCATGGGTCAAATAGCCTGCTTCGAGAGTGCAATCCCCGTCCACAAATTGCACAAATTCGGGCGCATCTGGCCGCGCCATTATCTTCTCAAAGCCTGCATTGCGTGCTCGCGCCGCTGTAAACGGAACATCGCGGCTCAAAAGCACAGTTTCCGCCCCAAGCCGTTCTGCGGCGCTCAAAGAGCCGTCGGTTGACCCACTATCAACATAGATCAGCAAATCCACCTCGCCTTCCATTGAGGTTAGACAATTCACAAGCCGCTGGCCTTCGTTGCGTCCAATCACAACAGCACCGATACGGGGTAGGGAAGGCAGGAGCGCGCTCATAGTTGCTCCTCCAACGGTTCTGGGCGCAAAACAGCTTTCTTTCCTGCACTGTAGGCTTTGAAAAGCCGTGCCAAGCGGCGGGCCTCAACACCCGCGTCAAACTCTGCCATCACGGTCGCACGCCCCGCTCTGCCCATCTCATGGGCGCGCTCGGGCGCCGCC
The DNA here is from genome assembly GCF_040580765.1 of Lentibacter algarum. Taxonomy (GTDB): domain Bacteria; phylum Pseudomonadota; class Alphaproteobacteria; order Rhodobacterales; family Rhodobacteraceae; genus Lentibacter; species Lentibacter algarum. The sequence goes on from NZ_CP158687.1 coordinate 824,344, forward strand.
AACAGAGCTTCAATCGCGCCGCGCAAGCCGTCCTCGTCGCCTGCGGCCACAAGCCAGCCGTTTTCGCGGTCTTTCACAAGTTCAGGAACGCCAGCGATTTGGGTCGTGATGACAGGCAAACCTGCTGCCATTGCTTCCATCAAAACAACAGGCAGCCCCTCGGCAAAGCTCGGCAACACAAGCGCACGGCTCTGGCTCAACAGCTCTGCTACCTCGTCCTGACTGCGGTATCCCATGAGCTGAACGCGCTCATGAAGGTTGAGTGCATCAATCAATGCTTCGATATCTCCCCGCTGCGGTCCATCTCCAACAATCGTAAGAGTTGCCTCTGGTACATGTGCCAAGGCGCGCAGCAAAACAGGCAACCCCTTTACCGCTGCAAGCCGCCCGACAAATAGCAGGGCCTCGCCTTGGGGCGTGCCGTGATAGCGCAAAGGCTCGACGCCGCAATGCACAATGTGAAGCTTGCCCCAATGTTTAGGTTCAGAAAAAGCCATCGCCTGAGAGCGGCAAAAGTGACTGATACAGCTCACAAATTTGGCCCTCGCGATCTTCTCGTCCAGCCGCCAGTGATGCGGCTCAAAGAAGATGTCAGGGCCATGCAATGTAAACGAATAAGGGATATTTGTAAGCTCAGACGCCAGCATCGCAACAGTGCAAGACGATTTGGCAATGTGGTTGTGCAAGTGCTGCACCCTCGCGGCCTGCATATGGCGCGCAAGCACACCCGCCTCCGCGAAATAGATCATCTGATAGGCGCGCCCACGCAGCCCCTTTGGCGCGGTCCGCCATGCCAAAGCCAAAGCTGACAGCCAGCGCCTTGGGTGTGTCACGATCAACGCGCCATGCGATTTCAAAAGCCGTATCGGGTTTTTTGCGGCCTCCAGTACGTGAAAGCTCCGCGCCGCTTCTTCACGTTGCTCTTGGCCGACGTGATGCTCCGCACCTGTTCGCCGTATACTTGCCGTCTCCACACTCAGCCCCGCTGCGCGCAAGCCTGCCACTTCACGCTGGATAAATGTATCGGTCGCGCGCGGGTATTCTCCCGTGAGATAAGCTATTTTCATAGGTCTCTCCCCAGAAACTGCTTTTGGGGGGTCCAGCCCAGCCGTGTGATAGCGCGCGCGTTGGGGTAACTCAGCGGTTGCATCCGGGCTCTCAAGATCCGTGGCCTCAAAAGCCCTGGCGCACGCGCGCCAATCATGGCTTCTGTAAGGAACGCAAAAGGCAACAAAAGCCGCCAATGCAGAGGCACATGCAGACCGCTATGTTCTGAAGCCACGAAAGCCGCGCGGCTCGGCAGGGCGCTTTCAACAATATTGAGCGCTTCGCAAGCATCGTTGGGAGCCGTTTCTGCGGCGCAGATCATCGCGGTGCCAGCATCCGCGACATCCACAAGAGGCACGTCGCCTGCACGCTCTAGGCTGACCAAGATGGCTCCCTTTTTAAAGCCGATATGGGCGTTCCAGCGCCGTTCGTCCTGCCCGTAGAGCGCACCAATTCGTAGGCACCAGCCCCGCAAAGATGAGGCACGGAGCGCCTCTTCTTGCGCGAGTTTTGCCCCCACATAGGGCTCGCGTTCTCTGATAAGCGTCTCAATGGGAGAGCCTTCATCAACCGCGCCGCTCACATCCGCATCATAAACCGCAATCGAGCTCGCCAATACCATGAGGGGCGGCTGTTCGGCGGCTACGGCGGCCCCAATCAACTTTTCAGTTGCCTGCAGCGTATCGCGCGCCAATGCGTCGGGCGCGTTGCTCACTGAAGCTGCCGTATGGATCACCGCATCAATACCTGTGAGCCAAGCTGCGTCGCAGCCTACCGCCAAATCGCCCTGCACAACCTGAACGCCCTCAGGAAATACGGCCGCGCTGCGCACCAGAGCGCGTACAGAATGCCCCCGCGTCAAAGCCGCACTGACGCAGGCGCGCCCCAAAAAGCCGTTCGCCCCTGTTATCAAAAGCTTCAATGCGCCCATGGCATTGGCTCCATCTTTGCACATGTGCTCTTGGGCAGATAAGCACCCCCGCCAAGCCCCGCATTCTGAATCGCCAGCGTCACCTCTGTCAGATGCAACGCAAAATCGCCGCCAATACGGCTGTCTTGGTTCGTGCCAATTGCTTCCAGCATTTCTGCGGGTCCAAGCGCAAAGTTCATTGCGGCTGCGCCCTTGCGGGGCAGCTTGGGGTGCGTTTCTTTGGCTGTGAGGCGGATACGCTTTGCCAGAGGGCTTTCTAATAGCCTCCGGCGTAGGCGCATACGCTTGTAAAATTTCACGGGTGCTGCGTTGTCCCATGCCTTTTTGACAGCCAAAACGCCCCTGTCCGTTACAACGCGCATACGGTGATCATGCGGCGCTGCAATCGAGCAGCTCAGCCGCACGAGCGGTCCGTCTTGAAATTCAAGTACCGCTACAGAAAAGTCAGGTGCTGCGTCTGCCACATCGCGTTTGTCTGGCAAAATGTCCGCTGAGACAGCGTTCACGCGCGTCACCGCACCAAACATCGCAATCAACCAGCTAAGGTAATAGCCTGCATGTTCCAAAGTGCAGCCGATCTGGAATTCGTCAACATAGGGCCAAGGCGCGCCGCTTTCGCTTTTCCAGTCTTCCAGTGGGGCCTGCGGGATAAACCCGTCATCAAGTTCTGCATAGACAAGCCGTGGCGTGCCATAGTCTCCGCTGCGCACCGCCTTTGCCAGCGTTTGCGCCGCCTCTCCAAGCACAGAGGAAGGTGCCGAGCCCAGTTGCAAACCGCGTGCACGCGCCATCGCATGCAAGCTTTGAGCATCTTCATAAGACATCGCCAACGGTTTTTCGCAAAACACATGACAACCCGCCTCAAGCGCACCTTTGTTCACGTCATAATGCGAACGTGGATTTGTGAGGTTCAAAATAAGGCCCGTGTCGGCAATTTCGGTAAACACGGTTTCAAGATCGGCTGCAGCCGTCACATTCCAATATTTGGAAAAGGCCTCAAGCCGCGCCTCGTCGCGATCATAACAGCTCACAACTTCGATCTCGGGATGAGCCGCAAAAGAGCGCATGTAGAGATCAGCCACAAAGCCACATCCAACAATTGCCACTCTTTTCATCACTTAACTCACATAGCTTTGGAACCGCACTCAAAGCCAGTATAGCTTCGGTCGGCTCTTTCAGATCACCAATATTTGCGTAATTTGGCCTTCAAAAGTGTCAAGACTGGGGCATATGTCAAATTTTTGGCAATTTTTCTCGCTATGACAGGCCGCAAAAGCCGTTTATCGGCTATATCCGTAGTGTGTAGAGGGTACGATTTTGATTTTTAAGGCCAATGGGCATGAGATTGTGGTGAATACGCCCACCAAAGCGGCGCTTTTGTCGGCTGTCAGCGAGAGATTCGCGCAAGGGCAAGGTTTCGCAATTGCCACAATCAATCTGGATCATCTCGTGAAGCTGGACGCCTGTGAGGATTTCGCTCGCGCCTATTCAGCGCAAGATATCGTCGTCGCCGATGGCAATCCAATTGTTTGGCTGTCGCGGCTTGCGCGCCGTCCTGTGTCGCTCGTGCCGGGCTCTGAGATGGTGCTGCCACTGGCCGAACTCGCCGCCGAAAAGCACATCAAAGTTGCGCTCTTTGGCTCCACCAATGAAAGTCTCGCAGCCTCGGCCCAAGCTCTTCAGGATAAGGTGCCAGAACTTGAAATATCCTGCCAAATCGCTCCACCAATGGGGTTTGACCCAGAGAGTGACGCCGCCGCCGATATGCTCACAGAGCTGGAGGCCTCAGGGGCGGGCCTTGTCTTTCTTGCCCTTGGTGCGCCCAAGCAGGAAGCCTTCGCCGCACGCGGCCGCACACTTGTACCAAGCCTTGGCTTTGCCTCGATCGGGGCGGGGCTCGACTTTCTCTCAGGCGCGCAGCACCGCGCACCCAAATGGGTGCAAGCCATCGCGATGGAATGGGCGTGGCGCGCCGCTCAGGCCCCCAAACGGCTTGTACCGCGTTATCTGCACTGTTTCGCGATCTTGCCGCGGCTCCTTTTTAACGCGTTCTCCTTGCGCTAAAGCTGCCTCGGCTTGGTCACGGGCCGCATCAACAGCTTGTCTTTCAATCGTGCCTTCAGGCTTCGCGCCGGTGGCAATTCGCGCATCATTTCAAATAGTGTTCCATTCAAGCTGCGCTCATGCCAAAGCGCCAGCCTCACGCCCCACTGCGCCGCAACTTCGGGAGCAAGCCCGTCCGGAATGCCCATCTCGGTTGCGAGCATCCCAGGCAGCCAGTCACTGATCACAATATCGGGCAGCCGATCGCTCAGATCTGCCAGAAGCACGCGCGTCAAAATCCGCTGCGCCCCTTTGGAAACCGAATAAGCGCCAGAGGCGGGCAGGGGTGCAATATCAGCAAAACTCGTCACATTGACGATCCGTCCAAAGCCCGCATCCGCCATATCCTCAAGCGCAAGACGCGTTGCGCCAAACGTGCCGCCCAGATTGGTTGCCACCGTCGCCATAAAGCTTGCCTGGCTGTCTTCAAATACGTCGCGCCGCGGATAGACCGCCGCGTTGTTGATGAGCAAAAGTACAGGCCCAAGCTCGGCGCGCACTTGTGCAAAAGCCTTCGTGAGCGCAAGCGGATCCGACACATCGCAAGCGATTGGCAGAATGCCCGCATGCCCCGCAGCTGTCTCCTGAAGTGGCTCAAGTCTGCGCCCAAATGCGGCCACGCGCACCCCGCGCGCCGCCAAGCCTCGCGCCAAAGCTCGCCCAAGGCCCGAGCCTGCGCCCGTGACAATCGCCACGCTCTTCAATAGCCGCTCATTTGCGTCAGTCATGCTTGCCCCTCTCGATGATCGCCTCGGCCGTACGTAAAGCCTGCGCCGCAATTGCCAGTGATGGGTTTACGCCCATAGAACTTGGCATAAAGCTCGCATCGGCAACATAAAGATTGCTCAGCTCATGGACGCGCCCTGCGCCGTTCAAAACAGAGTGCTTGGCATCAGCGCCAAAGCGCATTGTGCCGCTGGGGTGGCCGTAATTGAGCTCTGGTGTATTGTTTAGAAACATTTTCTGCTGGCCTTTAAAGGCGCCCTTTATCGCGCGGCGAAAGAGCTTTCGGCGCGCCAGAAGTTCCTCACTCAAGCGATACTCAAACGCAATTTCATCGCCCACTGGCGGCAAGACGCGGTTGTGCTCATAGGCGAGGTCTTCCATCAGCCCGACAAAGACTTTGGCGTTTCCCAGAACCCTCGCCGCAAGCGCCGCAGGCAGCCGCGCAGCCTCCTGCACTAGCCGCTTTTTCCCGATCTCATTTCGCGCAAGCCTCAGTCGCAGATAATGTAAAATCTCGCCATATGAGGCATCAATTCCCATGGCTTGCACCATCCCAAGGCGCTCACCTTCATGCCAGAGCAAGTCACGAAACCCGACAGATTTGGACGGTCCACTTCCCGTTATTCTGGGCCATACGGCGAACATCTCGTTGAGATGAAACATCAGACCCCGCCCGACACGCCCGCTTGCGTTTGCCACGCCCTCAGGGAAGGCCTCGGAGGCAGAGCCAAGGCAGAGCCGTGGGCTACCAAAAGTACCACTCGCTAACACAAACACAGGTGCGCGCAGCAGATGCGGTTCCCCGTCCAAGCGAATTTCGATATGCTTGATGCTCTGCCCGTCGCCCACGAGTTTTGTGACTTCTGCAGAGTGCAAAAGCGCTGCATTGCCCGTGGCCAGCGCAGGCTCAACCCCCGCCGAGCGCGCATCCATCTTGCACCTCATCGGGCATTTGAAGCCAAGACAGTTTTTACAGCCCTCGATATTTTTCACAGCCGTATGCAGATGATAAGGGTGTAGCCCGTTTGCCGCCAAACGCCCTGCAATCACGCGGTCCACCTCGCTCATCGCTCCTGGCTTGGGCAGGGCGCGTGAGGGGGCAGGGCTGAGCGGATCCGCCGTGCCGTGCACGTGATACATTTCTTCCGCACGCACCAGATATGGCTCAAATTCTGCATAGGATACAGGCCAGCCGCCTGTTGGATGGGGCCGCGCGTTCGTGTGGTCCAAGTCCTGCGGAGCAGGGCGCTCCAAGGTCGCCGCATAAAAGACCGAGCTGCCGCCAACCCCTGCGCCAATCGGCCCGTAAAAGCTTTGCTCAATACCGTCCACGCGCGCGCGCATCGGCGCAGGCCAAAGCCCCCGCGCCAGCCGCGCTTCGGGGACAAATATATCATGAGACAGAGGCGTCTCTTCGCGGCGGTGGCCCGCTGGCCCTTTCTCAATAAACAAGACTTTCCGGCCCGCTTCTGCAAGCGCGCGGCCCAAGGTGCCGCCGCCCATGCCCGTGCCGATCACCACCACATCCCAAGAGGCCCGCAGAAGCTCACTCATTGCTCAAACGCCCTTCAAACAAGGGGGAAAACCGCGCCGCCATCGCCTTTGCCGCCGTATTGGTGATGTGGTTGTTGTCAAAATACCAGCTCGCCGTGCCTTGAAGCGCGCTGCAGGTTTCACTTGTGCAAACGGCATCCCACATTTTGATGACGGGGGCAGCATCCATAGCTTCGCGCGCTTGCGCATAGCGCGCCTCAGCCTTGGCACGGGGCACGGTAGAACGCGCCGCAATGTCGTCTTCACTGGCGCGCCCGTGTGCCAGAAGTCGCGCGGCTTCGCGGCTGTCATAGTGTGGCAGCTCTGGCATCTGCTCCAGCACATGCACACGTCCAAACTGCGCCTGAAGCATCGGCAAACTCGCCGCCATCCCCGCTCGCAGCGCAGCCGCATTGTCGCTTTTGCCATAGCCTTCAAGTGTAATGGTGTTCTCGGCGTCTAACCCCACGCCACGCCCGCTCGCATAATAGCTCCAGCGCCCAACAAGTAGGACGTCGCGGACCGCTTCAAGCGTGGCTATGTCACGCGCAATTACAGCCTTGTCGCTTGTGCAGGCCGCATCCTGCGCGGGGGTGGCATAGCTCTCGGTCTTGCTCACGCCAAAGAGCGGCGCGCAACCCGCGTGCCAGATAATCAGCGCAGGGGTTGCCGCTTCCCATGCGGCTTGCTCCAGCCCTTCCTTGAAGGCGCGCACATGGCTGTCCCCCCAGATCAAAACCTGCGGCGCGCCTTCAGGGCCGATGGGGCAAAGCTCCACCCCTCCAAACGCCCCTTCATGCGGCACATAGCAGCGCGAGAAGTCCTGTAAAAAGTCACCGCTTGCCTGAATATGTGACTGCGTCTTGAGGTCAAACCGCGTCGGAAGCCCGTCTTTTACATAGGCCAGTGCGCCAAAGCCCAAAGCGGTGGCCGAAGGCAGGGCCAGCGCGCCGAGCACAGCCCAACCGCGCGGTTCCATACGGCGAAACGGCGTCTCGACATAGCGCCAAGACCACCACGCCAAAACCACGCTGACACAGATCCAGACCAAGGCTTCCCACCAGCCCGCATAACTCCCGCGCCAGTAATATGAGAGTACAAACACAGGCCAATGCCAGAGATAAAGCGAATATGATATCTTACCCAAAAAGACGGGGCCACGCATCGACAATACCCCGTTTACCATATTCCCCGCTTGCCCGTTGAGCAGCAAAAGCACCGTGCCAAGCACAGGGAAAATAACCTGCCAGCCCGGAAATCCGCGTGCGGCATCAATGAAAATAAGGCTCGCTATGACCAGCCCAAGCCCGAGCCAGCTTATCCATGCACCCGCTCTAAACGGGGCGCGCCCATAGCTCCAGATCGCCAATAAAACACCCGCCAAAAGCTCCCATGCGCGAAACGGGAAGAGATAGAACGTCGCGGTCTGGTGACTTGGTGTGAACCAAACCGAGGCCGCCAGCGAGACGGTAAAACATAGCCAAAGCGTGCCGATAAAGACCCGTGGCCAACGTGCCAGCAAAAGAAGTGCGAGCGGCAAAAAGATGTAGAACTGTTCTTCTACGGATAAGGACCATGTATGGAGCAATACTTTGCTCTCTGCCGCCGTATCAAAGTATCCGGCCCCTCGGAAAAACAGCACATTGCTCAAATAGACCGTCGCAGCGATCAATGATTTGCCAAACTCACGAAATTCGAAGGGTAGCAAAACGAACCATGCGGTCACACTCGCAGCCAGCGCCATTGCAAAGAAGGCAGGCGCGAGCCGCTTCACACGTCGGATATAAAACCGTGCAAAGGAGATGCGCCCTGTCGCGCGCGTCTCGCGCCACAGTATGCCGCCAATGAGATACCCTGAGATGACAAAAAAAACATCAACTCCAGCAAACCCGCCGCTAAGGCCGGGCATCCCGAAGTGATAGAGCACGACAGCGACAACCGCGATCATGCGCAGACCGTCGATCTCTGGACGGTAAGGGTGTTCTTTAGGACTCATACGCTCAAATTAACTTAGGCTTCCTCGTTATCTGACGAGCTATATCAGCAATGCGGCAATTTTTTGTGCAAATTTCAAAAATCCGTCAATGCGTTACTAAATTTTAAAAAGATGCACGTTGAGTGTAACATATTGCTTGCGTCGAATCGTGCCGCCGTGCACAATAAACAAGCAACAGGACCACCACTCAGGAGACGCTGCCTTGGCTCAGGCCTTTATTTGTGATGCAACCCGAACACCCATCGGCCGCTACGGCGGGGCGCTGTCATCTGTGCGCGCCGATGATCTTGCCGCTTTGCCCATCGCCGCTTTGAAGGCCCGCAATCCAAATATGGATTGGGCCGCGATTGACGATGTGATTTATGGCTCAGCCAACCAAGCTGGTGAGGACAACCGCAATGTCGCGCGCATGGCCGCGCTTCTGGCGGGCCTGCCGATCGAAGTTCCGGGCACAACGCTCAACCGCCTTTGTGCGTCTGGCATGGATGCTGTCGGTATGGCTGCCCGTGCCATCAAGGCAGGCGATTATGACATGGCGATCGCAGGCGGTGTTGAGAGTATGAGCCGCGCCCCCTTCGTGATGCCCAAGGCTGAAACAGCCTTCTCACGCGCCAATACGGTCTATGATACAACTATCGGCTGGCGCTTTGTGAACCCCAAGATGAAAGCCGCCTACGGTACAGACTCTATGCCCGAAACCGCTGACAATGTGGCTGAGGACTACGGCATCAGCCGTGCTGACCAAGACGCATTTGCGGCGCGCTCCCAAGCCCGCTTTGAGGCCGCGCAAGCCGCGGGTAAGTTCTCTGATGAGATCACGCCTGTCGAAATTCCGCAGCGCAAGGGCGATCCGATAGTGTTTACCACGGACGAACACCCCCGGGCTGGCACAACGCCAGAGAGCCTTGCTAAACTGCGCGCCATCAACGGTGAGGGTAAGACCGTCACAGCCGGCAATGCCTCTGGCGTCAATGATGGCGCCGCTGCGCTGCTCATGGCGTCAGAAGCCAGTGCCACAGCTCAAGGCCTTGCGCCGCTCGCCCGCGTTGTCGGCATGTCGGTGGCAGGCGTTGCGCCGCGTATCATGGGCATCGGCCCTGTCCCTGCGAGCCAAAAAGTACTCGCCCGCGCGGGTCTGAGCATTGAAGACATGGACGTGATCGAACTTAACGAAGCGTTTGCCAGCCAAGGCCTTGCTACAGTGCGCGCGCTTGGCGTTGCGGATGATGCGGAGCACGTCAATCCAAACGGTGGCGCCATCGCGCTGGGTCACCCGCTTGGTATGTCAGGTGCGCGCCTTGTCATGACGGCGGCATATGAGCTCAAGCGCCGCGGTGGGCGGTATGCACTTTGCACCATGTGCGTTGGCGTCGGCCAAGGCGCAGCGATTATCATTGAACGGGTCTGAGGAGAAATATCATGTATGCACAGATGGTAAAATCAACGGGCGAGGGCGTTAAAACCCGCGATGAAATGTCCCCCGAAGAGGCGGCCTTTCAGGACCGCATCGACCAAGATATCAAGATCGAACCAAAAGACTGGATGCCAGCGGGCTACCGCAAAACGCTGATCCGCCAGATCGGCCAGCATGCCCACTCCGAAATCGTCGGTCAGCTCCCCGAAGGCAACTGGATCACCCGCGCGCCCACACTTGAGCGCAAGGCGATCCTCCTCGCCAAGGTGCAGGACGAGGCAGGCCACGGCCTCTATCTCTACGCCGCTGCCGAAACGCTGGGCGTGAGCCGTGACGAGCTGACAGAACAGCTTCTCGACGGGCGCATGAAATACTCTTCGATTTTCAACTATCCCACACTCAACTGGGCCGATATGGGCGCGGTTGGCTGGCTTGTCGATGGTGCGGCCATTATGAATCAGGTGCCGCTCCAGCGCACATCTTATGGCCCTTATAGCCGTGCAATGATCCGTATTTGCAAGGAAGAGAGCTTTCACCAGCGCCAAGGCTACGACATCATGATGAAGATGGCGCAAGGCACGGCAGCTCAAAAGGCCATGGCCCAAGATGCGCTCAATCGCCTCTGGTATCCATCTCTCATGATGTTCGGCCCGTCTGATGCAGACTCAGTGCACTCGGCGCAATCCATGTCTTGGAAAATCAAAATGGACAGCAACGACGAGCTGCGCCAGAAATTTGTCGACCAGACCGTGCCGCAGGCCGAATACCTTGGTCTTACTGTGCCTGACGAAAACCTCAAATGGAACGAAGAGAAGGGCGGCTATGACTTTTCGCAGCCGGACTGGGAGGAGTTCTTTGATGTCTTGCGCGGCAATGGCCCTTGCAACGTCGACCGCATGGAAAAGCGCAACAAAGCTTGGGACGAGGGCGCATGGGTGCGTGACGGCCTCATGGCCCACGCCGCCAAACGTGCGGCCCTCAAAACAGCTGCGGAATAAGGAGCATACATATGTCTAAAGAATGGCCCCTCTGGGAAATCTTCGTCCGCGGCCAGCATGGCCTGTCACACCGTCATGTTGGCTCGCTTCATGCGCCTGATGCCGAAATGGCGATCAAAAATGCCCGCGATGTTTACACGCGCCGCAACGAAGGCCAGTCAATCTGGGTTGTGGAGGCCGCGCATATCTCGGCCTCAAGCCCCTCTGACAAAGGCCCGCTTTACGAGCCAAGCGAAAGCAAGGTCTACCGCCACCCGACGTTCTTTGACATCCCCGAAGACGTGGGGGCCATGTAACATGAGCACTCTGTATGACTTCGCGCTGCGCATGGGCGACAGCACGCTTATCCTTGGCCATCGCGTCTCAGAATGGTGTGGTCACGCGCCTGTTCTGGAAGAAGACATCGCGTTGGCCAACACGGCTTTGGACCTCATCGGCCAGACCCAGCTCTGGCTCGGCCTCGCCGCCGAAGAAGAGGGCACTGGCAAAACAGCCGATGATCTTGCCTTTCTGCGCGACGCTTGGGATTTTCGCAACGCGCTCCTCTGTGAGCTGCCCAATGGCGACTTTGGTCGTACCTTGATGCGACAGTATCTCTTTGACCAATGGCACTTGCTCATGCTGCAAGCCCTTCAAGGCTCAAGTGAAAAGCGTGTCTCCGACATCGCCGACAAGGCTGTGAAAGAAGTGAGCTACCACGTCGAGCGCTCGCGCGACACGGTGATTGGCCTTGGCGATGGTACACCTGAAAGCCATAAGCGCATGCAAGACGCGCTTGAGTATCTTTATCCCTACGTGGGTGAGCTGTTCACGCCCGATGCCGTCGATGAGGCCGCCACGCAAGAAGGCATTGCCCCCGACTTGGCCAGCTTGCGCGCTTCATATGACGCAGCCGTGGCTGACACCATGGCAGAGGCCACACTCACGCTGCCCGATAGCCGCTTTGGCCACAAAGGTGGACGGACAGGCAAGATGCACACCGAGCATCTCGGCCATATCCTCACTCAAATGCAGTGGCTTCAGCGCGCCTATCCAGGAGCAAGCTGGTGATGCAGCCGAGCGTTGATCAGGTCTATACATGGCTCGATGATGTGCCTGATCCAGAGATCCCTGTGATCTCTCTGATGGATTTGGGCATCATCCGCCATGTGGAGTGGGCGGGGGACACACTCGAAGTCACCGTCACGCCCACTTATTCAGGCTGCCCTGCGACGACCATCATTAACCTTGATATCGAAACCGCTCTGCGCGGCCACGGTATCGAGAAGCTTGCGCTCAAGCGCCAGCTTAGCCCGCCATGGACAACGGATTGGTTGACTGAAAAGGGTCGCAAAAAGCTTGAGGAGTACGGCATCGCACCGCCCCAGCCCGCAGGTGGCCCTGCACAGTGCCCACGCTGCCAAAGCCATGATCTGGAACGCCTTTCCCAGTTTGGCTCCACCCCTTGCAAGGCCCAATGGCGCTGTAAAAGCTGCCTTGAGCCTTTCGACTATTTCAAATGTATTTGAGGTGACACATGCCCCGTTTTCATGAACTCGAAGTCACAGGCCTACGCAAAACTATCCGCGACGCTGTTGTTGTGACGCTGAAGCCCGTCAATGGCGCAGCCAGTGAATTTGACTTTACCCAAGGCCAATATCTCACCTTTCGCCGCGATTTTGACGGCGAGGAAATTCGCCGCAGCTACTCGATTTGCGCAGGCAAGGGCGAGGGCATCCTGCAAGTTGGCATCAAGCGTGTCGATGGCGGGGCCTTCTCGACTTGGGCCAACGAAGAGCTCGCCATTGGCGCGCGCATCGAGGCTATGCCGCCGATGGGCCGCTTCTTTACACCGCTGGATGCCAGCACAGAGAAATCTTACCTCGCCTTTGCAGGTGGTTCAGGGATCACGCCGGTTTTGTCGCTGATCAAAACCACACTTGAGGCCGAGCCAAAGGCCGAGTTTACGCTGGTCTATGCCAATAAGGGCATCAGCACGATCATGTTCCGCGAGGAACTGGAAGATCTCAAGAACATCTACATGGGCCGCTTCAATGTGATCCATATCCTTGAGCAAGACGCACAGGATATTGAGCTCTTCTCGGGACTCGTTACGGAAGAGAAATGCGCCAAGCTTTTCGAAAGCTGGATTGATATCAAGAGCGTCGACACTGCCTTTATCTGTGGTCCCGAACCTATGATGCTCGGCATCGCCAAGGCGCTGAAGGAGCATGGGCTAGAAGACGAGCAGATTAAATTTGAGCTCTTCGCCTCCGCCCAACAAGGCCGCTTGGCCAAACCTGCCGCCTCGCGCGTCGCAGGGGCTGCTGCACAGATCAAACTTTCGGTGACCCTTGATGGTGCGACCCAGACAATGGACGCCGATCCTGACAGCAGCATTCTTGATCTCGCGCGTGCAGGCAATCTGGATGCACCCTACGCCTGTAAAGCAGGGGTCTGCTCGACATGCCGCTGCCGCGTCATAGAAGGCGAAGTCGATATGCGCGCCAATCATGCGCTTGAAGATTATGAGGTCGAAAAAGGCTACATCCTGTCCTGCCAGAGCTTCCCAGTGAGCGCGGTCGTCAAAGTGGATTACGACCAATAGACCTACACGAATAGGGATCGCACTTTGGCTGCGCCAAAACGTAAAAGAAGGGGGCGCTCGCGCCTCCTTTGCCTCTGGCATTCACCCCGTGAGAATATTTGAAGAAAGAAAAAGAGCCTCAGAGAGCTTTGAGGCCGCCCAGTGCAAGCTTGGCCACTTCTGCGCCATAAGCGCGACGCGCGTGTTCATCAGCGCTGGCATTCCACATATAATGCCAGTTGAGCATGCCAAACACCGACATCGTGACGCTGCGCAGCTTGGCTGGATCGCGCTCAAACACGTCAGGCGCATTTTCAGCAATCACGCCTGAGAGTTGCTTGACCATATCGCGCTGATATCCAACAAGAATTTGGCGTTGCTCTGGGGGCAGGTGATCCATCCCTGCGCTTTGAACACGGTGCGCATTGTCTGCGCCCTGATAGGCCAAAAGCACTTCGGCGCAGAGCGCATGGAGCTTTTCTGCGGGGGTCAGCCCGTCGAGGTTCACCTCGGCGAGCCTGTCGCGCAGCTCTTTGAGATGACTGTCGAGCAAGTCAAACAAGAGCGCATCCTTGCTGTCATAGTAGTGGTAGATGTTGGCCTTCGAGATGCCCGCATCCTGCGCAAGCGCTGCCATGCTTGCGCGGTCAAATCCCTCGCTGGCAAAGACCCGTGCCGCTGCTTCCAAGATGGCTTCGCGCTTGGCACCGTGGTCCTTGGCTTGTGTTCTTGCCATGTCCTCAGCCCTTGTCGCGATTGTCGATCACGCGCACGGCCTTACCTTGCGAGCGTGCCACGGAGCCAGGATCGCCTACGATGACCTCGGTGCTAACACCTACCATATCCTTGATATGTTTGGTCAACATCCGCTGCGCCGCTGTGCGGGAGAGATTGTCTGCCGCATCAGCTGCCGCCTCTACAAACACCCGCATCGCATCCATCCGACCTGATTTGTAGAGCTCGATCTGGAAGTAAGGCGCAAGACCACCTGTCGCCATGACCTGTTCTTCGATCTGGGTGGGGAAGACATTCACACCGCGCAGAATAATCATGTCGTCAGAGCGCCCTGTGATTTTCTGCATCCGCCGCATTGAGCGCGCCGTGCCCGCCATGAGGCGGGTTAGGTCGCGTGTGCGGTACCGGATCATTGGCATGCCTGTTTTGGTGAGTGTGGTAAAGACAAGCTCCCCTTCTTCTCCTTCAGGGACCACCTCGCCTGTGACCGGGTTGATCACCTCAGGGTAAAAGTGATCCTCCCAAATGTGGAGGCCGTCTTTGCTCTCGACGCATTCGTTTGCCACGCCTGGTCCGATAATCTCCGAAAGACCGTAAATATCCACGGCATGCATGTCGAATGCCTCTTCGACTTCAAGCCGCATCGCATTTGTCCAAGGCTCGGCCCCAAAAACGCCGACATCAAGGCTGCTTGTGCGCGGATCAATCCCCGCTTTGTGGAAGCCCTCGAGGATGTTGAGCATATAGGATGGAGTCACCATGATCCCTTGTGGCTTGAAATCTGTGATGAGGCCCACCTGCTTTTCGGTTTGCCCGCCCCCCATGGGAACCACTGTCGCGCCAAGCCGCTCGATCCCGTAATGCGCGCCGAGCCCACCGGTGAAAAGGCCGTAGCCATAAGCGTTGTGCACTGTATCGCCACGCTTGAGGCCAGAGGCGCGCAGAGAGCGGGCGACGACTTCTGCCCAGACATCAATATCGTTTTGGGTATAGACCACGACCGTGGGCTTGCCGGTTGTACCGGAGGAGGCATGAATGCGCACCAGCTCTTCGCGTGGTACGGCAGAAAGGCCAAAGGGATAGTTGGCACGCAGATCGTCTTTATATGTGAAGGGGAATTTCGCTAGATCGCTCAGGCACGTCAGATCGTCAGGGTGCACCCCAGCCGCATCAAAGCGGTCTTTATACATTGGCACATTGTCGTAAGCGTGCTTCAGCGTGGTCTTCATCCGCGTCAGTTGCAGCGCCATAATCTCGTCGCGTGAGGCAATCTCGATGGGGTCCAAGTCGCTCTTATTTGGTGTCAGATCTTTCATGTCTTAGGCCTCCCCGCCTTCGTCAAAATGTGTGCCCGCGATGGCACGCGAAATGCCGCGAAACTCGCAGAGTGTTTTGCCGTTCTGGTTGCTTACAACCACATCATAAATCCCGCTGCGCCCTGTGAGGCTGACTTCGCGCGCCGTGGCGCGCAGGCGGTCACCCTCAAATCCGGGGGCGAGATAGCTCATAAAAGTGTGCTGCCCGACAGTGTTCTGGTTGCGCGAATTACACGCAAAGGCAAAGGCGCTGTCGGCGAGCAAAAAGGAGATGCCTCCGTGACATGTCCCGTGGCCGTTGGTGTGATGCGCTTGCACAGTCATCTCCAAGACAGCCTCGCCTTCATCGACACTGACAAGCTCCATTCCGACCCACTCGGAGGCCTTGTCGCCCGCCCACATCGCGGCGGCGGATCGCTCTGCGCGCTCTTTCGGTGTCATGCTCATTCCCCCTTAAATTGAGGCGCGCGCTTATTCAGAAACGCGCTCACGCCCTCAGCATAATCCGCAGATTCGCCGCAGGTCTTCATGTATCCCGCCTCAAGCTCAAGTTGCTCTGACAGCGTGTTTACAGCCGAGGCCTGAATGGCCGCTTTCGTCAGGGCAAGGCCCAGTGTTGGTCCGTTTGCAAGCTTTTCCACAAGTGCATGCGCCTCATAGGTCAGTTGCCCATCCTCAATACATTTCCAAATGAGGCCCCAATCCTCGGCCTGCTGCGCACTCATCGGCTCTGCGGTAAAGGCCAGCCCCTTGGCGCGCGCCTCACCCAGAAGGCGCGGCAAGTGAAAGCTGCCACCCGTATCGGGAATAAGCCCAACCTTGCTAAAGGATTGAATGAACTTCGCCTTGTCCGAGGCGAGCACCATGTCACAGGCCAAGGCAAGGTTTGCACCAGCCCCCGCCGCAACGCCGTTGACGGCGCAAACCACAGGAAAGGGCAGGGCGCGAATGAGGTTCACAAGCGGGCCATAAAACCTGCGTACCGTCTCGCCCAAGTCGGGTGGCCCCTCCATTTTGGAAGGGTCACGGTCGCCCAAATCCTGCCCCGCGCAAAAGCCACGTCCAGCACCTGTGAGCAAAACCGCCCGCGCACCCTCGTCTCGCGCCGCTTCAAGGGCTGCGCGCAACGCAAGATGCATCTCTTCGTTAAATGAGTTCAGCTTGTCAGGACGGTTGAGCATGATCTCGTGCCATGTGTCGTGGCGTGTCACTAAAATTGTCTCAGACATTGCTCTCTCCCTCAAGCTTACAAGACAAAGCTTGCATAAACCGAACGGTTGGTCAATAAATTATCCAAAGCCAAAAAGGAGAGCGCCATGAAAGAGATTGCAAGCTATGCCATGGGGCAGTGGGTTGCCCCAGACGCAGCCGCCCGCAGCGTAGACTGCGCCATCACAGGTGCGCCCTTTGCACGGATTGGCAACGGTACGCTTGATACAAAGGCCATGCTGATCCACGCCCGCGAGGTTGGCGGTCCTGCCTTGCGCGCGATGAACTTCCACGAGCGCGCCAAGATGGTTAAGGCGCTGGCGATGGCGCTCGGCGAGCACAAGCAAGCGCTCTATGATCTGAGCTTTCACACAGGTGCCACGCAAAAAGATCACATGATCGACATCGACGGTGGCATCGGAACGATGTTTGTCTTCGCCTCCAAGGGCCGCCGCGAGCTTCCCGAAGCGCATGTCTATGTTGATGGTGAACTGGAGCAACTCTCGCGCCATAGAAGTTTCATGGGCCAGCACATCTGCACGCCTCTGCGCGGCGTCGGTGTCCATATCAACGCCTTCAACTTCCCTGTCTGGGGGATGCTCGAAAAACTTGCGCCAACCCTGCTCGCAGGCGTCCCCGCCATTGTGAAGCCCGCGAGTTCCACCGCCTATGTCACTGAACTCGCTGTCAAAATCATGCTTGATAGCGGGCTTCTCCCCGAAGGCGCTCTCCAGCTGATTTCTGGCGGCGTGGGGGATCTCTTTGACGGCCTCGGCCCCCAAGATGTGGTCAGCTTCACAGGCTCTGCCCAGACCGCGCTCATGCTGCGCAGTCACCCGAGCATTGCGCAAAACTCGACACGCTTCATCGCCGAGCAAGACAGCCTCAACGCCTCTGTCCTTGGCCCTGATGCCGCAGAAGGCTCTGAGGAGTTCGACCTCTTCATCAAGGAAGTCATGCGCGAAATGACAGCCAAGGCAGGCCAGAAATGTACGGCGATCCGCCGTATCATGGTTCCTGATGCGCAAGTTCAGGCCGTCATAAAAGCGATCAGCGCCAAGCTGGACGCCCTCACAATCGGCGATCCGCGCGAGGAAAGCACCCGCATGGGCGCGCTCGTGAGTGCGAGCCAGAAGCGTGATGTGCTCGCCATGGTCGATACGCTCGCCACCGAAAGCAAGATCGTCTGGCGGGACGAAGCCCGCGTGCCCACAACAGGCGCGTTTGTTTCGCCCGTGCTCTTGCACTGTGAAAGCCCCGACACCGCAACAGAGGTCCACGCGACAGAGGCCTTTGGCCCTGTGAGCACCGTGATGGGCTACCGCGATCTTGCCCATGCTGCGGCGCTCGTTGCCAAGGGCGAGGGCAGCCTAGTCACCTCGTTGATCACAGCTGACCCTGCCATCGCGACCGCCTTTGTCGCGGAGGCCGCACCGTGGAATGGGCGCATCTATATCAACAACCGCCACTCTATGAAGGAGAGCACAGGCCACGGTTCGCCGCTCCCTCATATGGTTCACGGCGGCCCAGGCCGCGCAGGCGGCGGCGAAGAGATGGGCGGCATCCGAGGTGTCATGCACTACATGCAACGCACCGCCATTCAGGGTAGCCCCGATATGCTCACCGCCATTGGCCAAAAGTGGGTGCCAGGCGCGGATCAGATCACTGGCCCCGCACACCCGTTTACGCGCCGCTTCTCAGAGCTTTTGCTGGGTGAGACCCTCCACACAGCAAGCCGTACCATCACCCTTGAGGATATTGAGACGTTTGCTCATTTCACAGGTGATACGTTTTACGCTCATATGGATGAGGCAGCCGCCGCGCGAAACCCGTTTTTCCCGGGCCGGGTGGCGCATGGATACCTTTTGCTCAGCTTCGCGGCAGGACTGTTTGTGGAGCCAAACGAAGGGCCCGTTCTGGCCAACACGGGCCTAGATAGCCTGCGGTTTATGAAGCCTGTTGTGGCGGGTGACGCGATTAAAGTGGCGCTGACCGTGAAGCGCAAAACGACGCGCAACGAAGAATACGGCGAGGTGCGCTGGCATGTGTCGCTCACCAATCAGGATGACGAGCTTTGCGCAACCTATGAGCTTCTCACAATGAACGCTCTTTAACGCGCGATCCACTCTCGCTAAGGTGCGCCCATGAATATGGGCGCATCACATCTCTTTGAAACCACCTTTACGGCTCTGCAAGCGCAGGGCCCGCTAAAGACTTGGTCGCTCATTGTCACAATCTTTGGCGATATCGCCCCCGCCAAAGAAGACCAGATCGACAGTCAGCTCTTGGCCGCGCTCACCGCGCCCTTTGGCGTGAAGCCCGAGGCTCTGCGTGTCGCGCTGCACCGTTTGCGCAAGGATGGCTGGCTTGAGGCTGTCAAAACGGGTCGCCGTTCGTCCTATCACCTTTCCGAGACAGGCGAGGCGCTCACGCGCAAAGCCTACGCTCGGATCTATCGCGATGTCCAAAGCGGGCAGGGGGCGGATTGGCAAATCGAGCTTCTGGAAGATGCTGCGGCATCAGGGCGCGCCAAATCCGCACTGATTGGGGCCAATATCCTCGTCTCGCCTGCGCCTGCCACAGGCGCACCGCTCTGCTTGGCGGCGGTGGATGTGCCCGAATGGATGCGCACTGCTCTTGTGTCTGAGGCGGCGCTGGCTGAATTCTCTGGGTATGTCGCAGCCCTTGAAGGCCTTTCCCCCGCGCTCGCCTCAGAGAGCCTGACAGAGGAGGCCCGCGCCGCGCTGCGCTTTCTGGTGCTGCACTATTGGCGGCGCATTGTCCTGCGCCAGCCCGAAGCGCCTGAAATCTTGCTGGGAGAAGACTGGTCAGGCGATGCCGCGCGCAGGCTCACGCTAAAGGTCTTCCAAGACTTGCCGCGTCCCAAGCTCGCGGACCTTGCTGCCCTGTCTATCGCCTAGGCGCTGTCTTTCTTCTCTGCCAAAGCCTGCAAACTTAACTCGAGCTCTTTCTCAAGCTCGCGCACGCGCTTGCGGTAAGCTTCGTTGCTGGCCATATCCTGATCAGGCTTCCAAAGCTGCGCCAGTTCTTTCAGGGCCATTCGGTCATGGGCGTAAAACGCTTGTTCCGCCTCGGCGGCTTCATATTCGGTCATCCCGACGTTCTCGAGCACATAGCGTCCCGCCCGCAAGGAGCTGTCAAACAGCTCGCGCACAATGTCATTGGCGCCCGCCTCATAGAGCGCAAACACATGGCCGCGGTCACGGGCTCGTGCAATGATATGGATGTCGGGCCGTTCCTTGCGCGCGTGCCGCACAAGCCGCAGTCCCGCTTCGGTGTCGTCCAGCGACACAACAAGCACCCGCGCATCGCGCAAGCCCGCCGCGCGCAAAAGCTCAGGCCGCGTGGGATCGCCCAGAAACGCGCGGTAGCCAAAGCTGCGCATCAGCTGGATGCGCTTGAGATTGTTATCCAGAACCACAGTCTTGAATCCGCTGCTCTCCACAAGCCGGTTCACAATCTGCCCAAAGCGCCCCACACCCGCAATTATCACAGGCCCAGCATGGTCAATCTCATCAGGCTCGCTGGTCTGTTTGGCGCCCTCAAAGCGCTTGTGCAAATAGTCGTAGGCCAAAAAGAGCATCGGCGTCATCAGCATCGACAGGGTGATAATCAGCAAAAGCCTGTTGCCCAAAGCATCGGTAAAAACACCCTGTTGCCCCGCAAACGAGATCAAGACAAAGCCAAACTCTCCCGCCTGTGCCAAGGCCAGTGTAAAGAGCCACAGTTCGCGCCGCCGAAGTCCAAAGCCGAAGCCGAGTACAAAAAGCACAACGCCCTTGAGCAGGATCAGCCCGCAGGCGAGGCCAATCATAAGGGCTGGCTCCGCCATCAAAGCGGTAAAGTTGATCGAGGCCCCCACGGTGATGAAAAACAGTCCCAGCAAGAGGCCCTTAAACGGCTCGATATCGCTCTCAAGCTCGTGACGGAACTCACTGCTTGCCAAAACAACCCCAGCCAGAAAAGCGCCCAAAGCGGGCGACAGCCCCAAGAGCGTCATCACATAGGCGTTGCCAATAACAATGAGCAGGGCAAGCGCCGTAAACATCTCTCGCAGTCGCGTGGCGTGAATATATCGAAAGATCGGCTTGGTCAGAAAGACCCCCGCAGCGATCACAACCGCAATGGTTGCCAGTGTCGCCAGCGCCACGCCCCAAGAGGGCAGGCTTTCAAACAACGTCGCATGATGCGCACCGTCCTCTGTCTGCAGCACGATCGAGCCATCTGGCCCAAAGACGACAGGCGCAGAAATGCTCAAGAGCGGTATCAGCGCCAGAAACGGGATCACAGCAATATCCTGCGTCAACAAGACCGCAAAGACAGAGCGGCCGCCGGATGTCTGCACAAGGCCTTTTTCTGTAAGGGTCTGAAGCACAATTGCGGTTGAGCTCAAGGACAAGACGAGACCAATCGCAAGGCTCGTCTGCCACGCCAGCCCGAACAATGACGAAGCCACAAAAAAGACCATACAGGTCAGCACAACCTGAACACCGCCAAGGCCGACAAGCCTTTGGCGCATCGCCCAAAGTGCCCCAGGGGTCAGCTCAAGCCCGACGATGAAAAGCATCATTACGACGCCAAATTCGGCAAAATGCTGAAGCGCGCGGGTTTCTTCGCCAAGGCCAGGCATGATCCCGATGATCATACCAGCGCTGAGATATCCCAAAACAGACCCAAGCCCCAAGCGGGACGCGAGGGGCACAGCAATGACAGCGGCCAACAAATAAATCGTAGGAAGGAACAATAAAGAGTGCATTAGGCTGGCAACGGTGCGTCTTGTTTAATCTGGTTCATCACAATTTGGCTATGCACACGGCTAACTGCCCCATGCGCCAGAAGGATGTCATGGATCAGCGTGTTTAGCGAGGCCAGATCCTTGGAATAAATCCTCAGCAACAAATCTGCATCGCCCGTCATAGCCCAGGCTGAAATGATCTCTGGTTGTGAACCGATCAATTTGTTGAAGCTCTTGGAAAGGGTAGGGTCATGGTTGAGAAGCTGGACCTGTACAAAGGCCTGCACACCAAGGCCAAGCGCCCCCGCATCAAGCTGCGCGCGATATCCAAGAATGACACCGCTGGCTTCCAGCCGCTGACGTCGCCGCGCGGCCTGACTTGGCGAGAGGCCAAGCATATCAGCCAGCTCTTGGGCCGTGGCTTGCGCGTTCTGCTGCAAAGCCGTGATGAGTTTAGAATCAATCTGGTCTTTCATGCTCTCAAATTACGATTTAAATCTCAAAGATGCGATAATTTCGCCAGCTGTAGCCAAAGATATGCGAAGAAATATGCATTATTTCGCCTAGAGCCAGCCCCAGACCAATCCTGCAACCACCAGATAGCGCCCTGTTTTTGCCAAGGTGACGAGCGCGAGAAAGATCCAGATGTTTTCGCGCAACACGCCCGCTGCCAAAGTCAGTGGATCGCCCACAAGAGGCGCCCAGCTGAGCAGAAGCGAATAGCGCCCGTAGCGCCGATACCAGCCTTCGGCACGCGCCAGCGTATCGCCTGAAAACGGAAACCAGCGCTTGTGTTGGAGCGCATTCGCCCCGCGCCCGAGAGCATAGTTGAACAGTGCGCCAAGAATATTGCCAAAGCTCACCACAAAGAGGAGCCAAAAGGCAGACCATTCTTGGGAGGCCAGCAGCCCCGCCAGCACGAGTTCGGACTGTGCTGGCAGCAGTGAGGCTGCGACAAAGGCCGAAAGAAAAAGGCCGCCATAGACAGCGAGGTCGGTCATGTTGTTTCGCTCTCAGAGGGCATTGATAGTCTTGAATGTACGCCCAAACAGTAAAGCCTGCGCGCGCCGTATTGTCTAATTTTGTCTGAACAAAAACACGTTTCAGGCGGTGCACGCTTTGTGCACGGGTTGTGCACGCTTTTCACCCCCCTGATTTTGGTTCCTGCAAAATGTATGAAGAGATGAAAACGTACCGTTTACTGAATTTTCAAGTCAGCCTTTTGGCATTTTCAAAGTCACACCGCGACCGTTCTTTTGATAAATCAATTCTGTCTCGCCAATCGCAGAAACACGCCCACCATCAATGCGGTCGCCGACGGCCACTTTTTTGTAGCGCCCGTTGGACAGGCGGACGAGCGCGCGGCGGCTGGCTGGCTTACCATAGACGCCGATCAGATTGACCCGCTTTAGGTTAATCGCATTTCGCACAGTGGCTTGTTTTGCAACGGAGGCACGCGAGGGGATACTTGGCGCAACAGTGCGTGGAGCAACCGCTGCAACTTGCGTAACCTCTTCTTGTTGCTGATTTTTTTCAGCACGTTTTACGATGCGATCAAAGTTATTGGGGCGGTCCTTGGGCTTCACAGAACGCGCCACTGCCTGCGGAGTGGCGTTCGGGTCGAGGTCGCGGGCATTGGCTTCAGGAAGCTTGATCACCACGGCTCCAGGCGTTGGGGGAACGGCCTGCGCAACCGCCTCTTCAATCGCCTGTTCAAGGGCGGCGCTGGCGTTTGGTGTTGGCGTGGGTTGTGGCTCTGCGGCGGCTATTTCGCGTGCTGAAGGCGGGCGCATTTTGGGGCGAATCGAGGCCAGCTCTGTTCGGCTAAAACCGCCCAGATTGGCCCGTTCATTGGCTTCCGCGAGCCCCTCAGGCCGTGCTTTCGGCCGCATCGCCGCCCGCAAATCAGGCACCTCTACCGCCCCCTCCAGAGCCTCTTTCCTATCAGGTAAATCGGTAGGAAAATAAGGGGGTTTGCCTGCAAAAACGAGATGCCCGTCTGGCGATATAGCACCCTCTTTTGTGGCCCTGACCAGCCCGCGCGCATCCAGCGCAAAGCTGAGACCTTGAGCTGCAGGATTGGTTTGACGACCAAGTGTGCCGTCAGCTTGCTCAAGGGTGAGCGCTGGCAAAGCAATCGCATCTTGGGCCGAGATCACAGGATCGATCGACGCAATATAAAGATCATCAGAATCCTGCAGTGGCGGAACCGTGGGCGCAGCAGGTGCCAAGACCCAAATGCCTGTAACTGCGTATTTTTCTTGCGCTTCCTGCAAGCTGATCTCAGGGATCGGCAAAGGCATTACACGCGATAGATCGGTAGCGTGGGTTTCCTCACCCGTGTCGAGCGCTGCAAGCTCAAGCTGCGGCTCAAGCACCATCGCCTCGTCGCCTTCAATCTCGGTTTCATCCAGATCAGACGGAGCCAGAACAATGCGTTCAGGGTCTTTGCCGAGGAACCGTGACAGACCCTCACCAACAAAGATTGAAGCCCACGCCGCAACACCCAGTAAAAACACGAGTAATACGGCGGTTAAGATCAGACCGAGGAACCTCGGCTTCCCCATAACCTTCTGCTTCTGAGGCACTTTTTCCTTTTTTCGCGCTCCAAACACAGTCAAACGTTGGCGTTCGTTTTCTGTTGGAGGAACAAGGTTTGGCGGTGGCGTAGGCAGAGGGCGAGGTGCAGGTGCGACAGGCGTTGTGCTTGCTGGTTGCGTGACGGGTGCGTTCAGTTCTGGAGAGCCATCAGGGTTGCGTTGGCTGACAAATGCCATTTCCTCGCGCGCCGCTGCAGTGAGGTCGGGGAGGGGCTGTGGAGGAGGGGGCGCGGCGTTCGCTTCGTCTTCTGGGAGAAGCGGGATGCTTGGTGCAACGGCGCTTGGTTCATGCCGTGTGACGCCTGAGAGAGAGGGCGCAACTGCCTCCTTGCCCTCAGCCTCTCGTCGCGTTGAAAACGAGGGAGTTGAAGCTTGTGGCGGCTGGACTTCTGGCTTGGGCGCTGACGTTGCAGGAAGGGCGTCTTCGGGAGGTGCTGTTGCTGCTTCAGGAATGCGCGCGACACCGCTGACCACAACGGCTTCCAAGTCGCGCTCGATATCGGCATCAATACTCTTACAGCGGCCAAAAAATGGCTCACCGACATAGCTGCCAGCGCTTGGCTGCGCTGTGAAATAGATAGGTTCAAATCCGTTGTCGGAGGCAAAAGCTTCTGCTTCCAGCAAGGTTTCGCGCGCGACAGCGGCAACAACGAGGTCGGTGCCAGATTCGGCCCAGCAATACGCAAGCTCTTCAAGCGTGTAGGGTGTCGCGCCGTCGAGAGCTGCAAGTACAGCAGTCTCATACTCCGAGGTCGGGCCATCAGGTTTCGTTAACTGGAGGTATTTAATCTGCTCAGAGGGGAGCAGTAGTTTTACTGTGAGAGGCTCTGGCGTGATCTGAGCCGCTGTTTTCTTGAGCAAATTCAGGGCTTCTGGCAAATCAGGCACATCTAGAGGTACTTCGCCAACGCGGTCCCAGCCCGCCGTAGAACGATGCAAAAGGCCAATGCCTTCAAACGATAATTTTAACGCAAAATTTGGTTTCATACAGCCGCCTTGAAGCCGGTCACAACACTATTAAGCTTTTATTATATCAATACCCTTCTGAATAAAACAGATCAGATGCCACTATGAGTTTCTCAAAGCGGCATCTGCTAACAATCATTAAAAACGTGCGCTTATGCGCTGGCTTTTGCGAGAGCTTGGTCGAGGTCAGCGATCAGGTCCTTTGCGTCCTCAATTCCGATTGAAATCCGTACAACGCTTGGGCCCGCGCCTGCCGCTTCCTGCTGCTCTGGGGTAAGCTGGCGGTGTGTTGTGGAGGCAGAATGGATCACAAGGCTGCGCGTGTCTCCAAGGTTTGCAACATGGCTGAAGATTTCGAGACTATCCACGAATTTGAGGCAGGATTCATAGCCACCTTTGAGCGCAATTGTGAACAAGCCACCAGCACCTTTCGGACAGATATTGGCCACCCGCGCGTTATAAGGTGAAGACTTTAGGCCCGCATAGGTGACGTAATCAACAGCCTCGTGGCCTTCCAGCCAGCCCGCAATTTGTTCAGCGTTCTGCACATGCCGCTCCATGCGCAGGCTCAGTGTTTCGATGCCCATGAGAGTGTAATGCGCTGCCTGTGGGTTCATCGTCATGCCCAGATCGCGCAGACCAATGGCGATGCCATGAAACGTGTAGGCGAGCGCGCCGAATGTTTCATGAAACTTAAGGCCGTGATAGGCAGGCTCTGGCTCGGATAGAGAAGGGAATTTGTCAGACGCCGACCAGTCAAACTTGCCAGAGTCTACAACGCAGCCCCCTGTCACGGTACCGTTGCCTGTGAGGTATTTTGTGGTGGAGTGCACAACAAGCGTGGCGCCGTGCTCGATCGGGTTGCAGAGATAGGGTGTCGCTGATGTGTTATCGACGATAAGCGGAATGCCTGCAGCGTCTGAGATCGCTGAAATCGCATCCAGATCGGTGATATAGCCGCCGGGGTTGGCGATCGATTCACAAAAAACTGCGCGGGTGTCATCGTCGATGGCGGCTTTGACTGCTTCAAGATCATCAAAGTCGACAAACTTAGCAGACCAGCCGAAGCGTTTTATCGTTTGAGAGAACTGCGTGATTGTTCCGCCATACAGGCGCGAGGATGCGACAACATTGCGCCCGGGTGCCATCAGGGGGAAGAGCGCCATGATCTGGGCTGCATGGCCAGAAGAACAGCAAACTGCGCCTTGGCCACCTTCGAGTGTGGCAATGCGCTCCGCCAGAACTGCAACCGTCGGGTTTGTCAGGCGAGAGTAAATATAGCCTACCTCTTGCAAGTTGAAGAGCGCTGCTGCGTGGTCAGCATCCCGAAAGACATAGGCTGTTGTCTGGTAAATTGGCGTTTGGCGCGCGCCCGTGGCAGGGTCTGGTGCTGCGCCTGCGTGAATTTGAAGTGTGTCGAATCCGTAAGCCATTTGGGCCTCCCAAGTGTGTGTTTGGGCAAATGTTAGGCAAAGTGACGGACCTTCACAACTGGGAGTGCCCTAAGAGGGACAGGAGTTCAAAACTTGTTCCGAACGCGGAATGCTCTGCCCTCTATAGCGAGGATCTCAGAACATTGTTCTGTCTCAACGCATCCAGAAGCCTTCGCGCTTGATGCGGTTGCGGATGGCCTGTTCCTTGCGGGGCAGGTCGTTCTGATCAAAAAGCGCGCGCACTTTTTCTCCCCGACCTTGATAGACCATGCGCTTGATCGGATTATAAGCTTTCAGAGCTTTTTTGAGCTTGTTGGGCGCGCATACCTGCTCAAGCGCCGCGATAACATTGTCCGCTTCACGCGCATAAAGCATAGGAAATAACCTATAATGACAGCTAACAGCCCCGTCTAGATAGCCGTCAGGCAGTGTATCTCGGCCGCCGCCGAGCGCATGAATAACCAGCGGCAGGGCCACCTGATCAAGCCATGGGTCCATTGTTTGACAGACCAGCTCGCGTGGGGGGCAGTCGCGTATGGCCAGAGCGTATTCGAGAAATTTTTCACCAAATTCATGCGGACATTTATAAAAGAAGAAGCCTGCGTTGAAGTATAGATACCGTTTCCAATATTCATCAGGCTGAGATTGATCGAGAGAGCTTTTGTAATCAAGCCCGAATTTGTCATAGAGCGACTTCCATATCTCGCCATATCCTGGCCCGTAGAGCTCAAGTGTTGGCCAAGTGCCTTCACGCTTGAGTGAAGCCGAGGGCTTATTAAAATTGAAGGGAACAGATGTGAGTTCGTCTGTAATGAGCGTATCTGTGTCAAAGAAAACAAAGGGCTTGCCTTTGGGGAGGGCTGTCAGTGCTTCGATCTTGTTGCCGTAAGCATAAGCATTTCCGAAAGCCTTGCTTTCAAAGGGAATAATCTCGACATCAAGATCATTGAGGGCTTCTAGAACGAGAGTGTCGTCCATACGCGGATCACGCGGCCAAAGGGGGCCGGGTTGCGGCTCTGCCACAATCAGGCGGCCTTTGAAATTAGGGCTGAATTCTCTCACAGAGGCAGCAAACAGAAGCGCCTCGTATTGCAGGCGCCCAGCCTGTCCGATCACAAAAACATTAAAATCGTCGGTTGTCTTAGGTTTTGCAGCCATAGGCTCCGCTCAGCACTCGTTATTTGTTGCGAGTATAGAGACAATCAACGGCTGCGTCCAAGGGGCTTACGAAGAATTAGAAACAATAAAATAGCACAGAGCCCCAAGCGACACTGCGTTGCCCTTTGGGTCGTGTGGCAGGCAGTTTCGATCTTCACTAAGGGTACATCGTCGCGTGGCTGAGAAGGTTCAATTCGTTTTTGTTCAAGGCATCTACTTTTGACCCAGGATTGTAAAAAAAATATCTCACGGCTTGAGATTTGGAACATTTAGTGAACATAAAGCCTGATGCGTGTCAGATTCTCAGATGTGTTTCCGCTCAAAGCCTGCCGGTACCACGAGGTAACAGGTGCAGGCTCGTATAGCTTTGCTGCCATTTGCTGTGGTGTCACATCAGGTAAGGCCATTTGGTTTGTCGAAGGCTGGGTGCCTGAGGTGCTCAATCCTCACGGGTTGCAAACCTATTGTGATCCACATCGTGTCTTGATCGGGAAATGTGCTGGTGCCCATGATATATTAGCCGCAACAGAAGAAGCTTTGAGATCGGGTTCTGTGTCACTGGTCGTCGCCGAACTTACTAAGCCGCTGACTTTGATAGCTGGGCGTAGATTGCAACTCGCAGCAGAAGCGGGTTCGTCTACGGGATTGATGATTGTGCGTGAGGGCATGGGGAGTAATGCAACGCAAACCCGTTGGTCTATTTCACCTGCCTATTCACCAGATGACTCGACACAAATGCAATGGGAGCTTAATAAGAACAAATCGGGAACATGTGGAGATTGGAAGGTCTGCTGGAATGATGAAGCGCATCGTATCTCTGTGGTTTCCGAACCTGCCCAGCGAGCGCATTCTGCGTACAAAGCATATTGAGGGTCCCTTCGCTGTTATCGCACAGATCAAGAATGCGGATCGTCTTATTTGCCTGAATGAGATGGCTCAAGAACGTGGGTTGAGGCGTGGTATGGGTTTGGCTGATGCCCGTTCATTTTGTCCGCAGCTAAAAACAGAATTGCACAACGCTCAGGCGGATCAGTTATTTCAAGACCGCCTTCTCAGATGGGCCAAACGCTATTGTCCGTGGGTTGGGAAGGATGGCGTCGATGGATTAATTCTTGATATCACTGGTTCGGCCCACCTGCTGGGGGGGGAGGTGGCGTTACTGAGCGACATTCGAATGCGACTGGCCCGATCTAAACTGACGGTCTGTGTTGGCATAGGTGACACATTGGGCGCGGCATGGGCTTTGGCACATTTCGGTCAGGGCTGTGCTGACACTAGCGACACCCTGAGCGCGATCCAGAGGCTACCCATCGCTTGCCTTCGAATCACGACTAAGGAGGACACCACCTTACAGCGTTTAGGCATCAAGACGGTCGGGCAGCTTGCGGCCCTGCCTCGCGCTACGGTTGGTCAACGGTTTGGGGCATCGGTTTTGATGCGATTGGATCAAGCGCTAGGCCGTCAAGCTGAGAGCATTTCCCCAGAAGCCAATGCGCCAACCTATTCGACACGGCTCACGTTGCCTGAGCCCATTGGCTTAGCGAAGGATGTGATGGCGGGTGTAGAACGCCTGCTTTACCCGTTGTGTAAAAAACTGACAGACAACATGTCAGGTGTGCGGGTGCTGTCTTTGTCTTGTCGGCGCATTGACGGGGGTGATCAAACCGTTGAATTGCGTCTTGCACGACCTCTTCGTGATCCAACTCGAATACTTCCATTATTCGAAAGGGGGGTTGGAGAGATAGATTCTGGCTTTGGCATTGACCAATTACGTTTGGTCGCCGTTCAGGTGGAAGCTTTACCCGTCGAGCAAACCACACAAGCCACTCAAGGCAAATCACGACATGATGACGGTTTGCACGATTTGATCACGCGGCTGGGAAATCGTATCGGACTAGAGAACATCCAGAGGTTTTTGCCCGCTGACAGCCATATTCCTGAACGCAGCTTCATGATTGCACCCGCAGCTTGGTCAGAGCCTACGGGTGCATGGGTGACTTGGAACCCACGACCTATTCGATTGTTTCAGCCTGAGTATGTGGCCGCAGCGACAACTGTTCCGCCCAAGAGATTCAAATGGCGGGGTATGTCCTTTCAGATTGGGCGCACAACGGGACCAGAGCGCATTGCTCCAGAATGGTGGTTTGATGATGAAAACTGGCGACACGGTGTGCGGGACTATTGGAAAGTAGAGACCCGTGAAGGTCATCGGTTATGGATGTTTTATACGCCTCAAAACCCAAGTTGGTTTGTGCATGGGATGTTCGCATGAGCTACGCCGAACTTTGCACCACGAGTAATTTCACTTTCCTCAAAGGTGCATCTCACCCCGAAGAGCTCGTGACACGGGCCGCTGAGCTCGGATTGTCTGCCATTGCGATCACGGACCATAATTCATTGGCGGGTGTTGTACGGGCGTATGCGGCCCTGAAAGAATTGAAGCGCACTGCATCAGAGGGCGTCATCATACGATCAAGCAAACAGATGGATCACAGCAGTCGGCAAGATACAGGGGGGACATTGCTAAACGGTCCCGATGTTAGGAGCCAATTTCCCAAACTGATCGTAGGGGCAAGATTGGTGTTGCAGGATAGCTTGGTGCATTGGGTCGCATTACCCAAAGATCGTCAGGGCTATGAGGCACTGTCTCGCCTTTTAACACTCGGTAAGATGCGTGCCGAAAAAGGTGAATGCCATCTATTCCATCATGATGTGTTGGACGGAGCCAAGGGCATGATCTTGATTGGCCTTCCTCAGGGGGGCCGCAAACAGACTGCTGGGCACATCGCAGAGATAGTCAGAGCATTCCCCTCAAACGTATATCTGGGGTGTGCGCCAAGATATGATGGCAGCGATCAAGCCTATTTTGATCAATGTATGTCTTTGTCACATACAACCTCTGCGCCGATGGTGGCTGTAGGTGATGTGCTTTTACACCACGGATCTCGCCGGCAATTGGCTGATGTCCTGACGTGCTTGCGTGAAAGGTGTCGTATTGATGATATTGGCAAACGCGCCCTCCCCAATGCAGAGCGTCGGCTCAAGGGCATCGATGATATGGCTCGATTGTTTCGCAATCACCCTGCAGTGATTAGACGGACGCAAGAGATCGCAGACAAGTGTAGTTTTTGCCTGTCTGAACTTTCCTATGAATACCCTACGGAAGTTACAGAGGGGGAAACGGCCCATGACCGACTGGTCCGGTTGACAGCCAGCGGCCTGAAACGGCGCTACCCGAATGGCATAACAGAGCGTGTGCGTGCTTTGGTTGAAAAAGAGCTGTCACTGGTGAAGACGCTCGGGTTTGCTGCGTATTTCCTGACCGTGCATGACATTGTGACCTTTGCACGCTCTCAAGGAATTTTGTGTCAGGGGCGTGGGTCTGCTGCCAATTCGATCCTGTGCTACGCGCTGGGGATCACTGATGTTGGGCCTGAGACGATTACCATGGTGTTCGAGAGGTTTATGTCTGAACACCGTGGTGAACCACCCGATATTGATATCGACTTCGAGCATGAGCGCCGTGAAGAAGTGATCCAGTATATCTACGAGACATATGGCAGGCACAGGGCGGGGCTGTGCGCCACGGTCATTCACTTTCGCACGCGTGCCGCGATCAGGGAAGTGGGTGCGGTCATGGGGCTGTCACAGAACGTGCTGAGCGGGTTGAGCAGTCAAATCTGGGGGATGTCGGGTGCTCAAGTCGATGAAGCCCGTGTGCGCGAACTTGGCCTTGACCTCAGTGATCGCCGTTTGTCTCAAACGCTACGTTTGATTGGTGAGATGATCGGATTCCCCCGTCACCTGTCCCAACATGTAGGGGGTTTTGTCATCACACAAGGGCGGCTGGATGAGCTTTGCCCTATTGAAAATGCGGCAATGGATGACCGCACGGTGATTGAATGGGACAAGGATGATATTGATACGTTGGGCATCCTGAAGGTTGATATCCTGTCGTTGGGAATGTTGACCTGTATCCGCAAGTGCTTTGATCTGATTGCCTTGCATGGGGGCTCGAAATTGGACATTGCAAGCGTTCCACAAGAAGACACCAAGACTTATGATATGCTGTGCAAGGCTGATGCGGTTGGGGTGTTCCAAGTGGAAAGCCGAGCTCAAATGAATTTCCTACCCCGCATGCGGCCACGCACATTCTACGATTTAGTGATTGAGGTCGCTATTGTACGTCCTGGCCCGATCCAAGGTGGCATGGTTCACCCTTATATCAACCGGCGACAAGGCAAGGAACCGGTCAGTTTTCCATCCAAGGCATTGGAAGCTGTGCTGGGTAAAACATGCGGCGTTCCGTTGTTTCAAGAACAAGCTATGCAAATCGCTGTGGTCGCAGCAGGCTTTGCTCCAGAGGAGGCTGATCATCTACGGCGATCCTTGGCTACCTTCCGGAAAATGGGAACCATTGGAACATTTCGTGATCGGTTCATCCGTGGAATGTTGCAACGTGGATACGATCCCGATTTTGCGGATTGTTGCTTTTCTCAAATCGAGGGTTTCGGTGAATATGGCTTCCCTGAAAGTCACGCTGCGGCATTCGCAATGTTAGCCTATGTGTCAGCATGGTTAAAATGTCACCACCCAGCGGCCTTTGCATGTGCGCTTCTGAATTCACAGCCAATGGGGTTCTATGCTCCCGCTCAGATCGTAAGGGATGCCCGCGAACACAACATCGAAACCCGACCAGTCTGTGTCAATAACTCGGGCTGGAACAACCACTTAGAAAAGCGAACAGACGGTACTTTGGCCCTTCGATTGGGGTTTCGGCAAATCAAAGGCATGAAGAGGGACGATGCAGAGTGGATCGTTTCCGCCCGTGGGAATGGATACCATGATATTCCAAGCCTATGGCATCGTGCAGGGGTATCCCCAAGCACCTTAGAGCGGTTGGCCGAGGCCGACGCCTTTACGGGTGTTGGCCTGACCAGACGTGATGCTCTTTGGCAGGTTAAAGCGATCAGGGCTGATAGGCCTTTGCCGCTGTTCAATGATCCAATCGATGGCGAAGTGATTCCCGAGCCAAAGGTGGTGTTACCAATGATGAACTTGGGTGAAGAAGTCGTTGAAGATTATGTCTCTATGCGGATGTCACTGCGGGCACATCCTGTTGAATTGATACGGCCTACTCTCAATAATGTAACACCACATGCTGAACTGGCGCGCATTCCGTTGGGCCGTATCGCCGTGTGTGGTCTGGTTATTACCCGCCAGCGGCCTGGCACGGCTTCGGGTGTTATTTTTTTAACACTTGAGGATGAAACAGGTGTGAGCAACATCGTTGTTTGGCCTAAAGTCTATGAGAAATTCCGAAAGGCCGTGATGGGGGGGCGGTTGTTGCAAATAGCTGGATATCTGCAACGTGAAGGCATTGTCGTGCATCTAATTGCTCAAGATATTCAGGATATGTCGCATCGGTTGTCCGAGCTTGGTCACCCAATGGGAGAGGCCGTTGGTCAGACCTTGCCGCATGCAGACGATACACCCCGAGCTCATCACACTACTTCAGCAAGTCGCGCGTACCATCCACGTGATCAAGCCAAGAAGCTGTTTCCAAGCAGGGACTTTCATTAGGATGAGGACAGAGAATTGGACGCCAGCTCCTATTTTGAAAACGACTATGGAAAGCAGGATCCAATTTATCTCTTTTGAAATTGGATTTTCAGTATGCGTTGAAGTGGTCACTCTGGGTAAAAACTGGTCTGAACGATCAATGAACGCCACAGGTTGGCGATCAGGCACACGCCAGTTTGTATTATATGAGCAAGACCAGACTGCCTAAGTGCCTTGGACGTATGCGATCCGCGCATTTTGATCCGAGCGTTTTTGAAGATAAACGTCATCCGCCGAATACCACTGAGACTGAAGCTGACGCATTTATTTTCTGTTTATGTGTCGGCAAGACTTACAAGTATGGCCTGATGGGCCATTAAAGTAAGGAAAATAAATGATTTTGTAAGTGGTGGGCGACCCTGGAATCGAACCAGGCGTGCGTCTCCGCGAGGGAGTTACAGTCCCCTGCCACACCTTGCGGCCTGTCGCCCACTGAGGGAGGGGATTACTTGCCTCGCTAAGGGTCGTCAACAGCAAATTGGCATGATAAGCGGCGCAGAGGAGAGAAAATGTCTCTCAGCTTGAAAACAGGGTCTTGCGATGAAAAAGCCAAAGTGGGTTGTGGAAAAAGAACGTGGCAAAAAGTTGGAGGCCGCCGAGACGGTGTGGCTCTTTGGTTTACACGCTGTTCGCGATGCTCTTGCCAACCCTAAGCGTGAGAAACTGCGCCTTATCGTTACGCTTAATGCGCAAACTAAGCTTGCCGACGTGATTGCTCAAAGTGGGATGGAGCCGGAGGTTTCTGATCCGCGTAAATTTTCTGCGCCTTTGGACCCTCAGTCTGTGCATCAAGGGGCTGCGCTTGAAGTGAAGGCTCTCGACTGGGGCTCTGTGGCGGATGCCTGCGTCAGCGGGGGCGATGAGCGGCCTGCACGCGTTTTGTTGCTTGATCGGGTGTCAGACCCGCACAATGTGGGGGCTATTCTGCGCTCGGCTGAAGTATTTGGCGCGCGCGCCGTGATCGGAACAAAGCGCCATGCTGCGCCAGAAACAGGCGCTTTGGCCAAGACAGCAAGTGGTGCGTTGGAACGTCAGCCTTACCTGCGTGTCACGAATCTCTCGCGTGCGATGGACGAGCTTAAAGGCTACGGGTATTTTCTAATTGGTCTTGATGGAGATGCAGAGAC
Organism: Lentibacter algarum; assembly: GCF_040580765.1. Taxonomy (GTDB): domain Bacteria; phylum Pseudomonadota; class Alphaproteobacteria; order Rhodobacterales; family Rhodobacteraceae; genus Lentibacter; species Lentibacter algarum. The sequence goes on from NZ_CP158687.1 coordinate 858,580, forward strand.
CACGCTTGACGCCGAGCTGGAAGGCTATCAAGACCGTCCCGTTGCCTTGGTTTTGGGCGCAGAGGGGCCAGGGCTTCGCGAAAAGACAAAAGAACAATGTGACGTTTTGGCGAAGATCGATTTTGCGGGGGACTTTGGGTCTTTGAATGTTTCAAATGCTGCTGCCGTGTCGCTTTATGCCGCCACTCGGCAAAAATCAGCCTGAATTAACGCTTTGTTCACAGGTTTTTTACATCCTCTTTATAAGTTGGAAATCGTTCCTACATCTAATCCAGAAGCAGGATGGAACACCTGCTTTGGAAACACTGTCCCTCGTTCCGTAACTGCGCTCAAGCTCGACTTGGGCGCTTTTTTTTGATCAATAGGATATGAGGGAGATATAAATGAGCGAGATCTATACCGACCGTTTTCTGAAGGATGTGATGTCGCGCGCAAAGAAGGTCGCGATTGTTGGACTGTCCAGTAAAGAAACACGCCCCAGCTTTTTTGTGGGGCGCTATCTGAAGTTGCGAGGGTATGAAATTTTCCCTGTGAACCCTGCCTATGTCGGGAAAGACTTTTTGGGTGCTCCTTATGTTGGCAGCCTCGCAGAGCTTCCTCTAGACACTGATTTTTTGGATATTTTTCGTCGTTCCGAAGATGTTTTGCCAATTGTGGAAGAGGCTTTGGAGCGCTTGCCCAAACTCCAAACAATCTGGATGCAGATCGGCGTCATCAATGAAGAGGCGGCCGCGCACGCTCGTGAACGTGGCGTGGACGTCGTCATGGGCCGCTGTCCCAAGATTGAATATCAGCGTCTCTTCGGTGAGTTGCGGCGTGGTGGGTTCAACACCGGTGTGATCAGTTCCAAGCTCTGAACGTGTTTCGTCGCGTTAAGCAGCTGGGCGTTGCCACAGGATCCCTCGTTTTTGCTCAGAGATAACGTTCTAATTCTGGCGTGAGGCTTTTTCAGCGATGCCGGAGCGGGACTGACGGCGCTCAAGTTCGGCCATGACATCAGAGATACTTACTTCATTGGCATAGAGCACAACGAGGAGGTGGAAAAGGAGATCGGCTGCCTCGGATGTGAGGCCTGCTTTGTTGCCTTTAACGGCCTCAATCACCGTCTCGATTGCTTCCTCTCCCAGCTTCTCTGCAACTTTGTCGCGCCCTTGGGCTAGGAGCTTGGCTGTCCAGCTGTCCTCCGGAGAGGCTTTTGCACGAGTGGCGATGATGGCTTCAAGCTCGTCTAGTGTCATTCTTCGATCCTCATGGGAATGCCCGCGGCCTGCATGTACTCTTTGGCCTCTTTTATGGAATATGTGCCGAAGTGAAAGATCGACGCGGCTAAGACGGCGCTTGCGTGACCTTCTTTCACGCCTTCAACCAGATGCTCTAAATTACCAACGCCACCAGATGCGATCACTGGTACGCTAACAGCATCGGAGATCGCACGGGTGAGGGGAAGATTATAGCCTGCTTTGGTTCCGTCGCGGTCCATTGAGGTCAAGAGAATTTCGCCAGCGCCGTTTTTTGTCACCAGTTTGGCAAACTCGACGGCGTCAATGCCTGTGGATTTACGACCCCCATGGGTGAAAATCTCCCATTTGCCTGAGCTTACCGTTTTTGCGTCAATTGCCACAACGATACATTGCGAGCCAAAATGTGCTGATGCCTCGCCGACCACATCTGGGTTAGCGACGGCAGCAGAGTTGAAGCTGACCTTATCAGCACCTGCAAGAAGCAAGTCGCGCACGTCCTGAACCGTGCGCACACCGCCGCCGACAGTGAGGGGGATATAGCATTGCTCAGCTGTGCGGGTGACCATGTCAAACATGGTTCCACGGTTCTCGTGGGTTGCATGAATATCGAGGAAACAAAGCTCATCAGCGCCAGCGGCGTCATAGGCTTTGGCAGCATCAACTGGGTCGCCCGCATCGCGCAGGCCGACAAAGTTCACCCCTTTGACGACGCGTCCGTCAGCGACATCAAGGCAAGGAATGATACGGGTTTTCAGCATGCTTCAGCCCTTCATAAGCGCGAGCGCTTCTTTTAAATCGATAGCTCCATCATAGAGTGCGCGGCCCGATATCGCGCCGTTGAGAGGGGCGCCGCATGTCTTGAGTGCCTGAAGGTCTGCAAGCGATGAAACGCCTCCAGACGCAATGATGGGGATACTAACGGCATTTCCGAGCGCCGCTGTTTCTTCCACGTTGGGCCCTTTCATCGCGCCGTCCCGATTGATGTCCGTATAAATGATCGCTGCAACGCCTGCGTCTTCAAAAGATTTGGCGAGGTCTGTAGCATTGACATTGGTCTCTTCTGCCCAGCCTTTTGTTGCCACCATACCTTTGCGGGCATCTATGCCAACGGCAACTTTGCCGGGGAACTCGCGAGCAGCGTCACGTACGAGTTGTGGGTTTTCAACTGCCACAGTGCCAAGGATCACCCGAGCAAGACCGCGGCTGATCCAGCGTTCGATTGTAGCCATATCACGGATTCCACCACCAAGTTGGGCGGGGACATTTGTTTGTTTGAGGATTTCTTCGACAGGTGCTGCGTTGACAGGCTCACCTGCAAAAGCACCATTGAGATCAACAAGGTGGAGCCATTCGCAGCCCGCTGCAACGAACTCCAAGGCTTGCGCAGCCGGGTTCTCGTTGAATACAGTTTCTTGGTCCATTTCGCCATGAACAAGGCGCACGGCGCGGCCGTCTTTAAGGTCAATTGCCGGGTAGAGGATCATGCTAAAGTCCTGTGAAAAAGATGTTGGGAGCTTTATGCACGCGAGCGCACGAAATGCAATGTGACCTCAAGTCATGCTTGCGTGGAATCGCTCTGCACGCTCAAGATAGTTGAAGATTGGGAGGTCTTATCATGAAAAGAATACTTATTTTGTCGCTGGCAAGTCTGTTTTATACGGGCGCAGCAATGGCTGATCCTGCGCTTGGGCTTTGGAAAACCGAAGTAGACGACGGCGCCTATGCACATGTAGAGATTAGCCCTTGCGGTGCGAATGTATGCGGTACCATTGTCCAAACGTTCAATGACAGTGGTGAGTACAACTCACCAAATAAAGGCAAACAAATTGTCCGTGCAATGAGCCCAAAGGGAGAAGGTGCTTATGAGGGCAAGGTCTGGCGTCCGTCAAATGACAAAATTTATTTTGGCAAAATGCAGGTTGGTGGAAAAAAACTGACGCTGAAAGGCTGTGTCGCTGGCGGATTGCTTTGTGCCAGTCAGAAATGGACCAAAATCAACTGAATCTGATCGAGATCACGGCTGCCATGTCAGGAAATTGCCAATCATTCTGAGGCCTGTTTCCTGACTTTTTTCGGGGTGAAACTGCACTCCAACAAGATTGTCCCGACCGACGACAGCCGTGATTTTTCCGCCATGCTCTGTGCTGGCAAGTCGTTCGGCAGCGTCGTCGACGACGAAGTGGTAAGAATGCACGAAATAGCAGTGCTTTCCTCCAGTTACGCCGGAAAAGAGCGGATGATCGTGCTCGATATCTAGCGCATTCCAGCCCATGTGAGGGACGCGCAATGTGGGGTCCGATGGGATTATTTTGCGCACTTCGCCTTTGATCCAGTCAAAGCCCATTGTCTCTTCATACTCAAGCCCGCGCGTCGCCAGCATTTGCATGCCTATGCAAATGCCCATGAAGGGGCGGGCGCGATGAATAACCACCTCTTGCAACGCTTCGAAGATGCCTTTGTGATCAAAAAGAGCTTTGTGGCAGGCGGGGAAAGCGCCGTCGCCCGGTAGGACCACCCGGTCAGCCTTAAGAACTGTTTCAGGGTCGGACGTTACGATCACATCGCCAGCCCCCATCTCGTGAGCCATGCGCTCAAAAGCCTTGTGAGCGGAGTGTAAATTTCCGCTGTCATAGTCAACGATGGCTGTTAGCATGGCTCAGAGTGTGCCTTTTGTCGAAGGGATGGACCCCGCAGCGCGCAAGTCAGCCTCGAGAGCAACACGTAAGGCGCGCGCAACGGCTTTGAACGCAGCTTCAGCGATGTGATGAGAGTTGAAGCCGTGCAGAGCATCGACATGCAGGGTGAGACCTGCATGCGTGCTAAAGGCTTGGAAGAATTCTCGCACAAGCTCTGTATCGAATGTGCCGATTTTAGCAGTTGGCATATCAACATTCCAAACCAGGAAAGGACGGCCTGAAATATCGAGGGCTGCGCGCACAAGCGCGTCATCCATCGGTAAAAGGCAGGAGCCGTAGCGGTTTATTCCAGCTTTGTTGCCGACGGCTATTGCAAGCGCTTGGCCCAAGGCGATGCCTACATCTTCTACACTGTGGTGATCATCAATGTGCAGATCGCCTTCGCAAAGTACATTCATATCCATCATCGCGTGGCGGGCAAGCTGATCTAGCATGTGATCAAAGAACCCAACGCCTGTCTGGTTGTCATAGCGGCCTGTACCATCAAGCGTTAGCTCGACAGTAATTTTGGTTTCGCTTGTGTGGCGAGAGACGGTAGCTTGGCGCATCGGGTTTTCCTTTGTTCTGGGGTGCTTATAAGGCGAGGATACGCGAGGGAAAAGCCCTGAGATCAAATGGCTTGAGAAGAGACGTTGCGCCTGTTGCAGACGCGTGGCAGTGTCAGGCTGCAATGCGAAAAGGAAAGCGCCATGTCAGATTGTGTGTTTGTTCAACTCAGATGCAAACCCGGCACGACCTACAAGGTCGCCGAAGCGCTTCTCTTGAAAGAGTTGCATTCGGAGCTCTATTCAACAAGTGGCGAATGGGATCTCCTTTTGAAAGTCTATGTCCCGAAGGGAGAGGACGTGGGGAAGTTTGTGAATGAGCGGTTGTTGGATGTGGTTGGGATTGAGCGGTCTTTGACCACGTTGACCTTCAAAGCGTTCTAATATTTCAAAAAATATTTTCGGGCGGCGCGTGAGCGGCTGTTTCTCTGATTTGAGAGGGGCGGCTTTGCGGGCGATTGGGGCATTCGCATGGCGATGCAAAACAGGTGCCCAGAACGACGAAAGGCCACCCGAAGGTGGCCTTGTCGTTTCTCTCGTGAGAGAGAAATTGGAGCGGGCGAGGCGATTCGAACGCCCGACCCTAACCTTGGCAAGGTTATGCTCTACCCCTGAGCTACGCCCGCTTCCTTGGGTAGGGGTGATCTAATAAATGCCGCGCTGAGCCGCAAGAGGAAAAGTGCAGAAACACATCTTTTTTTCTGACGCGCTTAGAAAGCCAATGCGAGACAGCTCACAGACGCAAGCAAAAGCCCTGTAAATGTAAGGTACACGCCTGATTTGCGTAGAGAAATAATTTGTGGCGTCCGTCCGAAGCCATAGGCATGTGCGAGCCGCCCAAGGAGCAAAAGACTGCCGAGCAGATGGATCAGCCAGTTGGGCCCGCCCTGAAGCTCGGCCATGGCAATGAGTAAAAGCGTGAGCGGCGCGTATTCGGCGCAGTTGGACTGGGCACGCATCGCTTTGATCAGGGCTTTCTCGCCGCCATCTCCAACGGAAACTTTGAGCGCCAGGCGTTGGCGGATCACATTGACGCTGAGGAGGAGAAACAAAAGCCCGATGGGGGCGGCGTAAAGGGGGGTAATGCTGAGCATGTGAGCCTCACTTTCTAGGTGGAAAGCTTGGCGCGCTGCGGGCTCGCAGGCAAGAAAAAACGCGCGTCAGGCGCGCTCGCAAAACGGGCGTTAAGATTTGAAAATCCTGCGATTCGGGGGGGGTGAAAAGCGTGCACACCCCGTGCACAACCCGTGCACCGGCAAAACGGGTTTTGAGAATTTGGGAAAAAGGGGCCGAATATGAAGAGCGCGCACGGTGGTGCTGGGAGATGTTAGGGAAAGCGTTTGCGGGAGGGGCGAATGGCAGGTTTGAGCACCGAGTGTCGGGTGCTGCTGCTTGCCCAATGTCTGCTCGGGGCACTCCTGTCAATGTAGAGCCTTCATGTTCATGTAGGCTTACAAATTTGACAGCGCGACGCCATCCACGGTGACCCTGTGCATGAGGCGGCGAAACCCCTGGTAATCGTTGATCGCTTTGTGCCAGGTGGCCCGGTTGTCCCACATGGTAACATCCCCTTCCTGCCATCTGACGCGGCATTGGAACTCGGGCTGTTTACAGTGCTCATAGAGCATATTGAGGATGGCAGCAGATTCGTCTGGCTTTAGACCTTCGATATGCGTCGTGAAAACCGGATTCACGAAAATTCCACGGCGCCCGCTGAGCGGATGGCGAATAACGACAGGGTGGTGCGCATCTTGCGTTGCCGCATCGGCATTGCTCAGCCGCCCGCTCTTGGCCGCTTCGCTGTCCGAGGTACTCACGCCGAAGACATGACGAGACGAATGTATGGCCGTCAACCCATCCAGAAACCGGCGCATGGGTTCCGACAACGCCTCATAGGCCGCACCCATTGACACGAACAGGGTATCTCCTCCGTAGGGCGGCATTTCAATCGCGTGCAGGATCGACCCCATCGCCGGAACCTGATCGTAGGAATGGTCGGTGTGCCAGCCTTCGCCCACTGCTTCTTTCTGATCCTTTTCCTTCAGGACCGTCGCGATTTCGGGGTGACCGTCGACGGGCTTAAAAAAGCGGTTGATATTGATGGGACCAAAGCGGCGCGCAAAGTCCAAATGGTCTTCAGGGGAAATCTCTTGGTCGCGCAGCACAATGACAGAATGCTTGGCAAAGGCTGCATGGATTTCTTCGTACTGCTCCCGATCTCTTACATCGGCACCAAGAATCTCGGCTCCCAAGCCGCCAGTCAAAGGTCTGATTTCCATCGGTTCGCTCCCAATTTGCTCGTGGTCAGACTACGGGATTGCACAAGAACAGAAAAACTGAATAATTTTACAGTAAAGGACAATTTTATTGATGATACGGTTTTCGCTTCGCCAACTCACCTTTCTTTCTGAGACCGCGCGCTGTGGCGGCATCGCACCTGCGGCACGGAATCTGAACATCTCCCCCGCGGCGATCTCCGCGGCGCTCGACAAACTCGAAGCCGTAACAGGCCTAACCCTGTTTGACCGCTTTCCCGCACGGGGTATGCGTTTGACACGCGCCGGCAAGGAGTTCCTCGTTGATGCTGAGGACCTGTTGAAGCGAGCAGGTGCACTGGACCGGCATGCTCTCGAATTGGCCAAGGGGGAAATCGGCACCATCCGTGTCGGGACACACTTTGCTATGGCCCAGCAGATTGTGTTACCTTCTGTTCTGACATTCAGGGACCGCTTTCCTCGGGTCCGTATCGAAGTCATTGAAAAAGATTTCCCAAGCCTTGTTGCTGCGCTTGATGCGGGAGAGGTGGATGCACTTGTTGTTTTCAATCAGGGATTTGATGCTGAGCGATTTGACGTCGAAACCCTGAAGGTGCTGCCGCCCTTGGTGTTGCTACCCGCAACGCACCCTTTGGCAATGGCAGAAAGTATTCAGCTTCAGGATCTGTCCAACATTCCTTATATAGCCGTGTCCCGCGCTGGTCCCGGCCCCAGCTATCTTGACTTGTTGCGGGCTGCCGGACTTGACCCCGAGGTGCCGCTGACCTCGCAATCACGAGAAATGGTGCAAGCTTACGTTGGAAAGGGGTTGGGCTTTACGCTTGTTGGCTTCCCGCCGAGCCGCAACCTGACGATTGAGGGCGATATTGTTGTTACGCGCCCCCTTGCTCAAGAGATTGGCCAGTTCGAGGTCGTCCTCGCAATGGGGCGCAGGCTACAGCAAACTGAACTGATCACCGCTTTTCTTGATATGTGTCGGGCCCAGATCTGAGGCACCTGTTGGGGCCGTTGCTTGGGCGAGAGTGTGGTGGAGTGTAGAGCCGGAAAACGTGCGCATAAGGCATGGCCCGCCTGTTTGCACGGGCGGGCCATTAGAATGCGCGCCGTTTGTGGGCGCGTGCTTTGGTCTTGCGTTATTCCAGCTCGATCATCAGGTCTTTGGCGTCGATCTGGCCGCCGGCGTGGACGTGAACGGCCTTCACTGTGGCGTCGCGTTCGGCGTGGATGCCTGTTTCCATTTTCATGGCCTCGATGGTGAGGAGCATATCGCCTTCCTTGACCGCTTGGCCGACGCTGACCGCGACGGAGGCGACAACCCCTGGCATCGGCGCACCGATGTGGTCTGGATTGCCTTGCTCGGCTTTGGGGCGCTGGGCGGTTTGGGACTTTACGAGGCGGTTGGGCACGCGGATGGTGCGCGGCTGGCCGTTGAGCTCGAAGAAGACTTTGACCTCGCCATCATCTGTGGTTTCGCCGACTGCTGAGAGGCGGATTTCGAGCGTTTTGCCAGGGTCGATCTCGGCGGTGATCTCCTCGGAGGGTTCCATGCCGTAGAAGAATGTTTTGGTGGGCAGGGTGCGTACGGGGCCATAGGCGCGGTGACGGCCCATGTAGTCCATGAAGACCTTGGGATACATGAGGTAGCCGTTGAGATCTTCGTCATCAATTGGCAGGCCTTCGAGCTCAGCGATGACGTCGGCGCGGGTGGCCTCGATATCAACAGGGGGCAGGTGGGCGCCCGGGCGGGTGATGTCTGGAGTCTCGTCTTTGAGGACTTTCTTGACGATCTGCGCGGGGAAGCCGCCAGGAGGCTGGCCGAGATTGCCGCGCATCATGTCGATGACGCTATCAGGGAAGGCGACGTCTTTGTCAGGGTTTTCCACATCATTGCGTGTCAGGCCTTGGGAGACCATCATCAGCGCCATGTCGCCCACAACTTTGGAGCTTGGTGTGACTTTGACGATATCGCCAAACATCTGGTTCACATCTGCATAGGTCTTGGCGACTTCGTGCCAGCGCTCTTCAAGACCGAGCGAGCGGGCCTGAGCCTTGAGGTTGGTAAACTGGCCGCCGGGCATTTCGTGTAGGTAGACTTCTGAGGCTGGGGCGGCGAGGCCTGATTCAAAGGCCACATATTGGGCGCGGACTTGCTCCCAGTAGTCCGAGATGTCGCGCACGGCGGTGGGGCTGAGTTGCGTGTCGCGGTCGGTGTGGCGCAGGGCTTCCACAATAGAGCCAAGGCAGGGCTGAGATGTACCGCCAGAGAAGGCATCCATCGCGGCATCGACAGCGTCGACGCCTGCGCGGGCGGCGGCGAGGATGGTTGCGCCAGCAATGCCCGAGGTGTCATGGGTGTGGAAGTGGATCGGGATGCCGACCTCTTCTTTGAGCGTTTTTACAAGAATTTCGGCGGAGGCGGGCTTGAGCAAGCCTGCCATGTCTTTCAGGCCGAGAATATGTGCACCTGCGGCTTCGAGCTCTTTGGCCATGTTGACGTAATACTTCAGGTCATATTTGGCGCGGGCGGGATCGAGAATATCGCCTGTGTAGCAGATCGTGGCTTCGCAGAGCTTGCCGCTGTCTTGTACAGCGTCCATAGCCACGCGCATGTTTTCAACCCAGTTGAGGCTGTCAAAGACGCGGAAGACATCAACCCCTGATTTGGCGGCCTGTGCGACAAAGCTCTTCACCACATTGTCAGGGTAGTTCGTGTATCCGACGCCGTTTGAGGCGCGCAGCAGCATTTGGGACATCACGTTGGGCATCGCGCGGCGCAGATCGCGCAGGCGCTGCCATGGGCATTCCTGCAAGAAGCGGTAGGCGACATCAAAGGTTGCGCCGCCCCAGCACTCGACAGAGAAGAGCTCGGGCAGGTTGGCCGCATAGGCGGGCGCGACTTTGATCATGTCGATAGAGCGCATCCGTGTCGCAAGGAGCGACTGATGGCCGTCTCGCATTGTTGTGTCGGTCAGGAGCAGTTGCTTTTGCGCGAGCATCCAGTCGGCAACGGCCTTGGGGCCTTCGGCTTCGAGCAGATTGCGCGTGCCTTGTGCAGGCTCTGTTGTGAGCAGGGCGGGCGGACGCGGGTCTTTCAGATCGGCAGGGGGCTTTGGGCGGCCCGTTGTCTCTGGGTGGCCGTTGACTGTGATGTCGGCGATGTATGTTAGCACTTTGGTGCCGCGGTCACGGCGCTTTTTGAAGGAGAAAAGATCAGGCGTCTCGTCAATAAACTTGGTGGTGTATTCATTGCTGAGGAACGTCGGGTGCTTGAGCAGGTTTTCGACAAAGGCGATGTTGGTGCTCACGCCGCGGATACGGAACTCGCGCAGGGCGCGGTCCATGCGGGCAATCGCCGCTTCGGGCGTCTGGGCGTGGGCTGTGACCTTGACGAGCAGGCTGTCGTAGTAGCGCGTGATGACGCCGCCTGTGTAGGCTGTGCCGCCGTCAAGGCGGATGCCCATGCCCGTGGCTTCGCGAAAGGCGGTGATGCGGCCATAGTCGGGGATGAAGTTGTTTTGCGGGTCTTCTGTTGTGATCCGCGTCTGAAGCGCGTGGCCGTTAAGTCGCACGTCGTCTTGTGAGGGCTTTCCTGTGGCCTCTGCGAGCGTTTTGCCCTCGGCTATTTTGATTTGGGCCTGGACGATGTCGATGCCTGTCACCTCTTCGGTCACCGTATGCTCGACCTGCACGCGCGGGTTTACTTCGATGAAGTAGAACTTGCCGCTGTCCATATCCATGAGGAATTCGACCGTGCCGGCGCATTCATAGTTTACATGCGCGCAGATTTTGCGGCCCAGCTCACAAATTTCGGCGCGCTGCTCCTCGGAGAGGTAGGGCGCTGGGGCGCGCTCGACGACTTTCTGGTTGCGGCGTTGCACCGAGCAGTCGCGCTCCCAGAGGTGATAAATGTCACCGTGAGTGTCGCCCAAGATTTGCACCTCGACGTGGCGGGCGCGGATGATCATTTTCTCAAGGTAACCCTCGCCGTTGCCAAAGGCGGCTTCGGCCTCGCGGCGGCCTTCCATGACTTTTTCTGGGAGCTCTTTTTCATTGAGAATGGGGCGCATGCCACGACCGCCGCCGCCCCAGCTTGCTTTGAGCATCAAGGGGAAGCCGACCTCTTTGGCCTCTGCAATGATGGCGGCCATATCATCGCCCAGAACTTCTGTAGCCGGGATGACGGGGACGCCTGCCTCAACGGCGACGCGGCGGGCGCTGGCTTTGTCGCCCAGAGCGCGCATGGTGGCGGCTTTGGGGCCGATGAATGTGATGCCTGCTGCGTCGCAGGCGTCAACGAAATCGGGGTTTTCAGAGAGCAGGCCATAGCCTGGGTGAATGGCGTCGGCGCCTGAGAGTTTGGCGACGCGAATGATTTCTTCAATGCTGAGGTAAGCAGCAACGGGGCCCATGCCTTCGCCTATGCGGTAGGCCTCGTCGGCCTTGAAGCGGTGCAGGCCGAGCTTGTCTTCCTCAGCATAGACGGCGACCGTCTTTTTGCCCATTTCATTGGCCGCGCGCATGATGCGGATTGCGATTTCGCCACGGTTGGCAATCAGGATTTTCTTGAAATCAGGCATTGTTGAGTTTCCCCTCAGGCTTGTGCGCGGCGCGACGCTCTTAATTGTAACGCCGCAATGCGGCATTTCCATTTTGGTAAACTTATTTTACCAATTTTTCAACTGTCTTTTGTAACTTGTTTAGAGCCGTTTAGCGAAACTGCAGTGTTTGTATGCGACTCGCATGCTTGCGGTTGCGACGGTGTGGTTGCTGGCGCAGTTTGGGCCATTTTTTCGCTAAAAATGTGTGTTTTAACGCATTATTATTGATGCTGGTTCTATTCTCTGGCGCAGGGCTAGGGAGAGTTTCATGCTGAATCGGCTTGTATATGTCAGCAATGCATCTGCGTTTTTCCGAGAGGAGGAACTGCTTGAGATATTGAAGGTGTCACGACGCAACAACGAACGTGACGGGCTGTCAGGGTTGATGGTGTTTCATGAGGGGCGTTTCTTTCAAATCATTGAGGGCGAGATGGACGCTGTGATGCGCTGCTTTAACCGCATCATGCGAGACGGGCGTCACGACGATCTTGTGATGATTGAGACTGGGCAAGTGGAGGAGCGCTCTTTTGGGCAATGGCGGATGGCGTATCAGGACGCCCAGTCAATGCCCAAAGATATGCGCCACGCAGTCTTCTCTATATATGACATGATTCCGCCAGACAGTGACGAACGTGGCGATGTGGCGTCTGTGCGGACGCGGGTACGCGATTTTTTGGCCTCGTTTGACACCTTGAAGATGTCAGGGTGAGGAGAGCGCTTTGCAAGAAAACGCAATCACACAGTTGATTTATCTAAGCTCCGCGACGGGGCATTTGGCTGCAGATGATTTGAAACAGATCTTGAAGAGCTCTGTGCGCAATAACGGGGCCGATGGCATTACGGGTCTTTTGATCTATCACGAGGGTGCTTTTTTTCAGGTTCTGGAAGGGCCAGCGCAGGTTGTTGCGGAGTGTTTTGACCGTATTGAGGCAGATGCCCGTCATGGCCGCATCATTCGCATGATTGAGCGGCAAGTTCCTGCGCGGGCTTTTCCTGCTTGGCGAATGGGGTTTGCACGGCCAGAAGAGCTTGGTGAGGAGGCGCGCGCGGCGGCGCTCTCCCTTTATGACATCTATAGCGAAAGCGGATCTTTGAGCGCGACTGTTCCCGATGTGCGCCGCCTTGTGAGCAGTTTCTTGAACAGCTTCACGGGCCTCTCTCTCAAGCAGTAGGAGAGAGGCGGGCGGGCAGATCGCCCAGATTGTCCACGCCGATCTGCCCCAAATTGGCGATGAGATCTTGCGTGAGCATTTCTGTGAGATGCTGCGGGCCCCGGGCACCGAGGGCCGCGAGGGCATAGTGCCATGCGCGGCCGAGCATGACAAAATCTGCCCCGTGCGCCAGCGCGCGCAGGATATCAAGACCACCGCCAATGCCGCTGTCAAAGACGATGGGCAGGCTTGTGGCGGCGCGGATATGGGGCAGGACTTCGATGCTTGCAAGCGCACCGTCAAACTGGCGCCCTGCGTGGTTTGACACCCAGAGCGCATCGACGCCTTCGGTTTGCAGTGTCTGCACGGAGGCGGGGTCCATGATGCCTTTGACGATCAGCGGACCATCCCAGAGGGCACGCACGCGCTTGAGGTAGCTGATGTCAGGAGATGTGCGCAAGAGGTAGCCGATATGAGCGGTGGGCGGCAGGTTGCGATCATCTTTAATGTAGGCGTCGAGCGTACGCATTCGCGGCGCGCCGTTTTGGAGCATGCCGAGGGCCCATGCGGGGCGCTGGGCGGTCTGCCACAAAAGGCGGGGGCCGAATTTGGGCGGCTGGGTCAGGCCTGAGCGGGTCTGACGCTCGCGGCGCGAGGCGACAGGAACATCAAGAGTGAGCACCAAGGTACGAAAGCCTGCGGTTTTGACGCGGGTGATAATGTCTTTCAGCACCGCTTCGTCTTTGGGCGGGTAAAGCTGGAACCATGCTTTGTCGTCAAGGACCGGGGCAACATGCTCTGGCGTTTGGGCCGCCACGGTCGAGAGGCAATAGGGCAGACCTGCGCGTGCCGCCTCGGCGGCGAGGAGGCGCTCGGCATCGGGCCAGATAAGGCCGGACATGCCCACGGGAGCAACACCAAAAGGCACAGTATAGTCGGCGCCGAGAAAGCGACGGGCCAGATCGGGCGTCTGGGGGCCGTGAAGCACGGAGGGCGTAAATTTAATGGCATCGAGCGCTGTGCGGTTGCGCGCGGTGGTGACTTCACGGCCTGTACCGCTGTCGAGGTATTCAAAAACAAAATGGGGGATACGCTTTTGAGCGCGTTTGCGAAGATCTTCAAGGCCGGGGTATTTTGAGTGTAGGTCCATGGCCGTATTGAGCGCATGGGGGTGCATCTTGTCCAGAGGGATTGCACCGACTGCGCGCTGGCGCGTCTGAGTGAGTAGCCCCCAGACCCGACATAAAGCCGGGGAACCAGTCCCTCGGGCCCCCAAGGATATTTAGGGAAAGAAAAAACAGAATTTTAGGGCGGTTGCAGAACACAAGGCGAACATCTCTTTGACTTGGGGGGCAGATTTGGTAGGGGTGGGGCCTGAACCGAGCCAACAAAGAAGGGGCAAACCTGTGGTATCTCTCTCTGAAAAAGCCCTGATGGCACGGGGCGCGCCGTATTTGAACGACCTCAACCCTGCGCAGCGTGCGGCTGTGGAGCAGTTGGACGGGCCTGTTCTGATGTTGGCGGGAGCGGGCACGGGCAAGACCAAGGCTCTGACCGCGCGGATTGTGCATCTGCTCAATACGGGGCGTGCGCAACCCAACGAGATATTGGCTGTGACCTTTACCAATAAGGCTGCGCGAGAAATGAAAGAGCGGGTTGCACGCTTGCTTGGGCAATCTGTGGAGGGGATGCCTTGGCTTGGGACGTTTCACTCGATTTGTGTGAAAATTCTGCGCCGTCATGCCGAGCTTGTGGGCCTCAAGAGCAATTTCACCATTCTGGACACCGATGACCAGCTGCGCCTTCTTAAGCAACTTGTGCAGGCGGCAGGGATTGATGACAAGCGGTGGCCCGCGCGGATGCTGGTGGGTATCATTGACGGCTGGAAAAACCGTGCATGGCTTCCTGAAAACCTGCCCGCGGCGGAAGGCAGTGCATATGACGGGATGGGGCCGCAGCTTTATGCGCAGTATCAGACCCGCCTGCGAGAGTTGAATGCAGCGGATTTTGGCGATTTGCTTTTGCATGTGGTGAGTATTTTTCAAAAGCATGACGATGTGCTCGCGCTCTATCAGCGCTGGTTTAAATATGTGCTGGTGGACGAGTATCAGGACACCAACGTAGCGCAGTATCTTTGGCTGCGTTTGCTTGCGGGTGGGCACAAAAACATCTGCTGCGTGGGCGATGATGACCAGTCGATCTATGGCTGGCGGGGTGCGGAAGTGGGCAATATCTTGCGCTTTGAGAAAGACTTTCCCGGCGCAGCCGTGGTGCGTCTGGAGCAGAACTATCGCTCGACACCGCATATTTTGGCGGCGGCGGCAGGTGTGATTGCTGGCAATGAGAACCGGCTTGGCAAGGAACTTTGGACCGAAGTCGAGGAGGGCGAGAAAGTTCGTCTGATCGGCCATTGGGACGGCGAGGAAGAGGCGCGCTGGATTGGCGAGGAGGCTGAGGCTTTGCAGCGTGGCACACGCGGAATTGGGCCAAAATCGCTCGACGATATGGCGATTCTTGTGCGCGCCTCGCACCAGATGCGCGCTTTTGAGGACCGTTTTCTGACCATCGGGATGCCGTATCGGGTGATCGGCGGACCACGGTTTTACGAGCGTTTGGAAATTCGCGATGCGATGGCTTACTTCCGCCTCGTGGTGAGCCCCGAGGACGACCTTGCTTTTGAGCGGGTGGTGAACACGCCCAAGCGCGGGCTGGGCGACAAAGCGCAGCAGAAAATCCAAATGGAGGCGCGGGCCAATTTTCTGCCGCTGACGGGCGGTGCGCAGCTGCTTCTGGACGCCAAGGGTATTGGTGGCAAGGGCGCGGGCGAGCTTCAGCGCTTTCTGGACAATCTGCAGCGCTGGCAACGGCTGGAGGCCAGTCCTGAGGTGAGCCATGTGGAGCTGGCCGAGATCATTCTGGACGAGAGCGGCTATACCGAAATGTGGCAGAACGACAAGACGCCCGAAGCGCCAGGGCGGCTGGAAAACCTCAAGGAGCTTGTCAAAGCGCTGGAGCAATTTGAAAATCTGCAAGGATTTTTGGAGCATGTCGGCTTGATCATGGACAATGACAAGACCGATGCGGACGAGAAAATCAGCATAATGACGCTGCATGCGGCCAAGGGGCTGGAATTTCCTGTGGTGTTTTTGCCCGGATGGGAAGACGGGCTGTTTCCGTCGCAGCGCTCTATGGACGAAAGCGGGCAGAAAGGCCTCGAGGAAGAACGGCGGCTTGCCTATGTGGGGATCACCCGCGCGGAGGAGATTTGCACCATTTCATTCGCGGGCAACCGACGGGTGTATGGGCAATGGCAGAGCCAGATGCCGAGCCGCTTTATTGACGAGCTGCCTGAGGCGCATGTGGATGTTATGACGCCTCCCGGGCTTTATGGTGGCGGATTTGGAGCCGCTCAGCCCTCGGTGCGCTCAAACCTTGCGGAGAGTGCGGCGGAGGCAGATGTTTATAACTCTCCTGGCTGGAAGCGGATGCAGGCGCGCGCGAGCCAGAGACCGACCCCGAAAGCGCAGGGTGGCGCTGCCTATATTGTCGAGGCGACGGCGGTGTCTTCGTTTATGCAGGGGGATCGCGTGTTTCACACCAAGTTTGGCTATGGCGATGTCATTGGGGTCGAGGGCGACAAGCTCGAGATCAACTTTGACAAGGCGGGTGTGAAGAAGGTTGTGGCGCGCTTTATCGTGAGCGCGGCGGATGCGGACAACATCCCGTTTTAAGCTTTAAAATAGGCTCTTAAAATGAAGGCGGCGGACCCTTTAGGGAGGAGGGGGTCCGCCGCGCATTCTTGTGCCGGAAAAGGGAGGAGAACCGGCACAATCCGGTTGTTCGTTTAGCCGTAGACAGCCTCAAAAGCTGCGGCGTGGATGCTTGAGCGGTTCAGGCCGAGGTCTGCGAGTTCGCGACCTGAGAGGCTTGAAAGCTCGCTTACTGTTTTGCGGTACTCGCGCTTGAGAGCGAAGGCTTCAGCTGCGTTTGAGACGAGGCTTACGGCTTTGCCGACGAGTTCTGCGATGGCGTCGTTGAGGGCGCCTGAAGTTGTGGATACGACATAGTTCATTGTGTTTACCATTTCATGTGCGTGACGGTGTGTGTCTGTCTTGAAGGCTATCTAGGGTTATGCTGCGGCTGCGAAAAGACCTAGTTTAACAATGCCGCTATGCAGCATTTGCATGTCTTGGAGATGTCTGATTTCCCAAAGCTAACGTTAACGTAAGGTAAGCTTATCGGCCTTTGACGCTGTGCTTTGGCGGCTTTGGGGTTGAATTCTGCGGCATAAGGCGCACCTATGCGGCAAAGCTATAAGGGAGCGTGCGCATGGCAACGAAAGAACAGGTACTGGCGGAGTTGGCGCGGCTGGAGCTGCCTGATGGGCGCAGCCTTGTGAGCGCCGATATGGTGCGCGCCCTGACTGTCGAGGGCGGGGCCGTTCGATTTGTCATCGAGGCACCAAGCCCAGAGGCGGCGGCGAAGATGGAGCCGATCCGAGCGGCGGCTGTGGATATGGTACAAGCGCTAAGCGGTGTGAGCAGTGCCTCTGCTGTCTTGACGGCGCATGGTGCCCAAGCGGCCGCGAAGGCGCCTCCCAAGCTGAGCATTGGTGGCCACCCAGACCCCAAACGCAAAGACATTCGCCCAAAAGGTGTGGCGCGGGTGATTGCTGTTGGCTCGGGCAAGGGCGGCGTGGGTAAATCAACTGTAAGTGTGAACCTCGCGGTGGCGCTGGCGCGTGCCGGGCAACGTGTCGGGATATTGGATGCGGATTTTTACGGGCCGAGCCAGCCGAGAATGCTGGGTGTGACGGGGCGGCCAGGTCAGTCGCCAGACGGACGCATCATGCCGCCGCAGGCGCATGGCCTTAAGATGATGTCGCTTGGTTTGATGGTGGACGAGAAGCAGGCTGTTGTCTGGCGCGGTCCGATGTTGATGGGTGCGGTGCAGCAGATGCTTGCGGATGTGGACTGGGGCGAGCTTGATGTCTTGATCATTGATCTGCCGCCCGGGACTGGGGATGTGCAGCTCACGCTCGGGCAGCAAAAAGTGCTGGATGGCGCGGTGATTGTCTCGACCCCACAGGATGTGGCGCTGATTGATGCGCGCAAGGCGATCGACATGTTCGAGAAGCTCAAGGTGCCAGTGATGGGACTGGTGGAGAATATGAGCCTGTATATCTGCCCTCAATGTGGGCATGAGGCGCATCTCTTTGGCCATGGCGGCGTCGGGCTTGAGGCTGAGCGCCTTGGTGCGCCTCTTCTGGCGCAGATCCCGATTGATCTGGAGACACGCTTGGGCGGAGATGCTGGAACGCCGATTGCGGCGGGGGAGACCGCTGCAGCGCAGATTTATGCGGATTTGGCGCAAAAGCTGCTCTGAGCCGTGACTTGATGGGAAATGATGGGACGCGCCATGGGAATTCATGGGCGTACCGTTTGTTTTGGGCGAATCACTTTGGTGATTTGTGGCGTTTTGAGCCGTCTTGGCCGCTAATTCTTCATAGCGGACAGGGCTTTTGGGGCTTGCCTGTGGGATTTTTCGAAAAAAAATGGGATTTTATGGGCGAGCCTGCGCAGCGCGAGGCGCTACCATATCTAGTATTTTAAATTTTAGCTTCCGCTACAGTTGGTGCAAATTTCAGCTTTTACATACACAACATGTAGTTCAGGGGCATCTTTTGAGCTATATAATGTGCTCATTTCCGTAAAAAACTATTGATTACCATGAATTCCCATCGTATCCCTAATTCACGAGATGAGGTCGGGACACAAAATAAGGGGCGAACAAAAGACCCCGAAAAAAACTCCCTAAGTCAGGTTTCATACAGGCACCGACTTCATCAGACCAAGAGATCCGGCGCGCGGGCGAGCAGACATCCCCCCAGGTGGCGCGCGCAGCTGGACAACCCCGCTAAGCGGGACGAGGGCGGCGGTTGATCAGTGGCAGCAGATCAACCGCCGTTTCCTTTACTAAGGCAGATTTTTTTGGGGAAACTAAAGAGAGGCGGCCCAGAGTGGTTCGTAGATTTCGCGGCGAAAGCCACCACAAGGTGGATGCTAAAGGGCGGGTGTCAATTCCGGCCTCTTTTCGGCGTGTTCTAGAAGCCTCTGACCCAAACTGGCGCGAAGGCGACACTCCTGAGTTGGTGATCGTCTATGGTGATCACCGCCGGACGTACCTTGAGTGCTATACTGTTGAGGCCATCAACGAAGTGGACGACAAGATTGCGTCCTTGCCGCGTGGCTCAACCGAACGCAAAATTCTTCAACGTCTTTTCCAGGGGCAATCGTTGCCTACGACTGTGGATGAGACGGGTCGCCTTGTGCTGCCGCAAAAGCTGCGCGAGAAAATTGGCCTTGAAGGCGAGGCTTTCTTCATTGCTGCGGGCGATACTTTCCAGATTTGGAAGCCCGAGACCTATGAGGCAGAAGAGCTCGCGAAGACAGAAGAGTGGCTCGATGATCTGCCAGAAGATTTCGATCCATTGATTTACCTTGATAAGGCTACAAGCGGGGAATAGCGCGACATGGAACGTGCCACATCAGAGCGCAGGCATATTCCGGTTTTGCTACAGGCTATTCTTGACCATGTGGCGCCCGTTTCGGGCGTATGGGTTGATGGAACGCTGGGTGCAGGCGGCTATGCCAAGGGCTTGCTGGACGCAGGGGCTGAAAAGCTGATCGGGATTGACCGTGACCCGCTGGCGCATGAGCTGGCAGGTGTCTGGGCCGCGGACTATGGCGACAGGGTCGCGCTTCACCAGACCACATTTTCAAAGCTGGATGAGGTTGCCGATCAGGTGGATGGCGTTGTGCTTGATTTGGGCGTGAGCTCGATGCAGCTTGATCTTGCTGAGCGCGGGTTTTCGTTTCAGGGTGACGGGCCTTTGGACATGCGCATGAGCCAGACTGGACGCTCGGCCAAGGAGCTCGTCAACGAGCTGGATGAAGCGCAAATTGCTGATATTATTTATCTTTATGGCGAAGATCGTGCCAGTCGCAGGATTGCGAAGGCGATTGTCAAGGCGCGCGAGCTGGCACCGATTGAGACAACGGGGCGCTTGGCTGAGATCATCCAGAGCGTGATGCCACGGCCCAAACCGGGCCAAAGCCACCCTGCGACACGAAGCTTTCAGGCGATTAGAATTGCTGTGAACGATGAATTTGGTGAATTGGTGGCGGGGCTTGAGGCAGCCGAGCGCGCGCTGAAACCCGGCGGGCTTTTGGCTGTTGTTTCGTTTCATTCGCTGGAAGACCGTGTTGTGAAGCGGTTTATGCGGCTTCGGGCGGGCGAAGCGGGCGGCGGGAGCCGATATGCGCCTGCGCAAGTGCCTGAGCCTGCGACGTTTCAATTGATCAACAAGAAAGCGATTGGGCCAAACGCTCAAGAGCTTGAGGACAATCCCCGCAGCCGCAGCGCGCTGTTGCGCTTGGCGCGGCGCACGGATGTGCCTGCGCGGGATGTGAGTGCAAAAACAGTGGGTGCCCCACAATTGGGAGAGGGTGTTTTATGAGAACCATTATTGTCTTGCTGACTGCGCTTTGCGTCATTGGCAGCGCGTTTTGGGCTTATCATGAGAATTACCAGACCCAAGAGGCCTATGCGTCTTCGCAGCGCTTGCAAGGCGACATCGGGGAGGCACGGGCGCGGCTTGCGATTTTGCGGGCAGAATGGGCTTATCTGAACCGTCCTGACCGTTTGCATGAGCTGACGGACCTCAATTTTCAGAAAGTCGGGTTATTGCCTTTGGCGGCCGAGCATTTTGGCACGATCAACGAGGTCGGCTATCCTGTTGAGGCGCAAGCTGAAGAGCTTGAGCTGTCTTTTGATGGATCCATCGAAGTGTCCAGCGATGCGGCTGGCCAAAGTGGGGCAGACCAATGACACGTATTCCTCTCAGACCGCTGGCCGCCATTCTGGATGCGCGTAAGAAGGGCACGGACCCTGACGCGATTGAACGGCGCAACACCAGTGCGCGTCACGAAGTGATCCAAAACGAGCTTCGCTCTGTGGGCGAGGGGCGTCTTGTGGTGCTTGGGGTCATGTTTTTCTGTGCATATGCAGTGATTGCGGCGCAGATGGGCCTTTTGGCAGGTTCGGAGCCTACGGAGCAGCGCGCAGCGGGCGGCGGTGTCGAAATTCTGGCTCAGCGGGCGGATATTGTGGATCGCCGTGGACGTGTTTTGGCGACAAATATCGAGACGCATTCGCTTTATGCGCAGCCTCAAGAGATGATTGAGCCCAAGCGTGCGGCGAAAGAGCTTGTGAGGATTTTCCCTGATCTGGATGAGGCGCGGCTGACCAAGGATTTTTCAGGTAAACGCAAGTTTATTTGGGTGAAAAAGAAGATCAGCCCTGAGCAACTCCAGCAGGTGCATGACATTGGCGAGCCAGGTTTGTTGTTTGGTCCACGCGAGGCGCGGCTGTATCCGAACGGCACGCTGGCGGCGCATGTGATGGGCGGAACGAGCTTTGGCCGCGAGGGTGTTCACGCAGCTGAAGTGATCGGCACGGCTGGCGTTGAAAAGCAGTTTGACGAATACCTGCGCGACCCCGCCAATGGCGCGCGGCCCTTGCAGCTTTCGATTGATATGACGGTACAGACGGCGGCCGAGCGCGTGCTCTATGGCGGGATGCGTCTGATGGGCGCGAAGGGTGCTGCGAGCATTTTGATGGATATCCACACGGGCGAAGTGATCTCTGTTGTGAGCTTGCCCGACTTTGACCCGAACAATCGCCCTTTGCCGCCCGTTGAGGGCGACCCTGACGATAGCCCGCTGTTCAACCGTGCTTTGCAAGGCGTCTATGAGCTTGGATCGACCTTTAAGGTCTTTACCATTGCGCAGGCGATCGAACTGCAGCTTGTGAACAAATCGACGATGATCAACACCCGCGGCCCTCTTGTCTGGGGCAAGCACAAGATCCGCGATTTTCACGACTATGGAAAAGAGCTGGATGTTGAGACAGTTCTGACCAAAAGCTCAAACATTGGGACAGCGCGGATCTCACAGATGATCGGTGCAGAACGTCAGCGCGAGTTCCTTGGGGCGCTCGGCATGCTGGATACGACAACAATTGAAATGCCAGAAGCGAGCGGCGGTAAGCCGCTCCTGCCCAAGAACTGGTCAGAAATTTCTACGATGACGATTTCTTATGGTCACGGGCTTTCGGCAACGCCAATGCATTTGGCTGCGGCATTCTCCACGATTGCCAATGGTGGGCGCAAGATTTCGCCGACGCTGCTCAAGCAGGACGGCCCAAACTACGGCGCGCAGGTGCTTTCGCCTTTTGTGGCGCGTGAAATGAACGATATGTTGCGCAAAGTTGTGACCGATGGCACCGCGAGCTTTGGCGATGTGGCTGGATATTCTGTGGGTGGTAAGACAGGCACGGCCGACAAGCCAAAGGCGCGCGGCGGCTACTATAAAGACAAGGTGATTGCCTCGTTTGCGAGCGTCTTTCCGACAGACAATCCGCAGTATGCCTTGATCGTAACATTGGATGAACCCGAGATTTACACGATGGGCGAAAACCGTCGCAGCGCAGGCTGGACGGCTGTGCCCGTGGCGGCTGAACTGATAAATCGTGTTGCGCCGCTCCTTGGATTGCGACCGAACGTTGAACCAGGGAAATTGGCTGGTATAACGCTCACATCGAATTAACGCGAAAGAGGGCGCGGTGGGGCATAAAAAGTTGAGCGAGCTGGGGCTTCGGGCCACAGCTGGGGGTGATGTCAGCGTCAGCGGTCTGGCTGTTGATAGCCGATTGGTGAAGGAGGGCATGCTGTTTGCTGCTCTTCCGGGCACAGCGGTACATGGCGGGGCATTTATTCAATATGCTCTGCGGATGGGCGCAAGTGCTGTTCTCACAGATGCGGAAGGTGCGAAACTGGCGGAAGCCGAGCTTGCAGCTTCGGATGCGGCCCTGATTGTTTCGGAAAATCCACGGCAGGTTTTGGCTTATACTGCTGCGCTTTGGTTTGGCGCGCAGCCTGAAACCATGATTGCGGTCACTGGAACCAATGGAAAAACCAGCGTGTCGAGCTTTGCCCGCATGATCTGGCAGGAGCTTGGCCTCAGAGCTGTTAATCTAGGCACAACGGGCGTGGAGGGGGACTGGAGCGCGCCACTCGCGCATACGACGCCTGAGCCGATCACACTGCACCGCACACTGGCGGCGGCGACTGAGGCAGGGATCACGCATGCCGCGATGGAAGCGTCAAGCCATGGCCTGTCGCAATACCGCCTTGATGGTGTGCAGCTTGCGGCGGCGGGGTTTACCAACTTTACGCAGGATCATCTGGACTATCACGCCACGTTTGAAGAGTATTTTGACGCCAAGGCAGCGCTGTTTGGGCGCGTTTTGGGGGATGATGGCGTGGCTGTGATCAATATCGACGATCCACGCGGCCCCGATATGGCGGCTATTGCGCAGAAGCGCGAGATTGAAGTGATCAGCGTTGGCCGAATGGAGGGTGCGGACATTCAGCTCACGGCGCAGCGCTTCCATGGCATGGGGCAGGAAGTTTTTTTCAAGCACAACAGCCGAGGCTACCGTGCCGATCTCAAGCTTATGGGCGGGTTTCAGGCCGAGAATGTGCTTTTGGCGGCGGGTCTTGTGATTGCGGCGGGCGAAGACCCGCAGGCTGTCTTTGAAACGCTGGATCATATGGAAACGGTCCGTGGGCGGATGCAGTTGGCGGCGACACGTGACAACGGCGCTTCTGTTTTTGTTGACTACTCCCACACGCCCGATGCGATTGCGACGGCGCTAAAGGCTATGCGGCCGCATGTTCCGGGGCGGATCATCGCCATTATTGGCGCAGGCGGGGACCGCGACACTAGCAAGAGGCCCTTGATGGGCGCGGCGGCGGCGGAGCACGCGGATGTGGTGATTGTCACCGATGATAACCCGCGCTCTGAGACGCCTGCGGATATTCGTGCGGCTGTGTTACAAGGCTGCCCAGAGGCTTATGAAGTGGGCGATCGTGCCGAGGCGATCTTGCGCGGAGTTGATTTGCTTCAGGCGGGAGATGCGCTTTTGATTGCGGGGAAGGGCCATGAGACAGGCCAGACCATTGGCGACACTGTGCTTCCTTTTGATGATGTGGAACAGGCCAGTGTGGCTGTCGCGGCTTTGGAGGGCAGGATATGAAACCTCTTTGGACAAGTGCGGAGGCGGCAGCGGCCACGGGTGGCGCTGTTGGCTCGGATTGGACGGCAAGCGGTGTTTCGATTGATACCCGCACACTCGCGCCGGGCGATCTTTTTGTTGCGCTGAAGGCTGCGCGAGATGGCCATGAGTTTGTTGCGCAGGCGTTGGAAAAGGGTGCGGCGGCGGCGCTTGTGAGCCATGTGCCCGAGGGGCTGGAAGGCTCAAACAAGCTGTTGCTGGTGGGGGATGTGCTGGCGGCACTTGAAGATTTGGGACGCGCGGCACGGGCGCGCAGCGCGGCGAAAATTATCGGCGTGACAGGTAGCGCGGGCAAGACCTCGACCAAGGAGATGCTGCGGGTGATGCTCGCGGCGCAAGGCTTTTGCCATGCAGCAGAGGCGAGCTACAATAACCACTGGGGTGTCCCGCTCACGTTGGCGCGGATGCCGCTGGAGGCAGAGTTTGCCGTGATCGAGATCGGTATGAACCACCCCGGCGAAATAGCGCCTTTGGCGAAGATGGCCGCGCCTCATGTGGTCATGATCACCACTGTTGCGGCGGCGCATATGGCCGCGTTTGAGAACATCGAAGGTATCGCAGCGGAAAAAGCCGCGATTATGGACGGGCTCACCGAAGGCGGTGTGGCGATTTGGAATGGCGATATTGGGACTGCGTCAATTTTGGCGGCGAAGGCTGCTCAATGTGCGGGCCGGGGGCTCACCTTTGGCACAACGTCAGAAGACTATCGGCTGGTTTCAACACGGCTGAAAGACAATATGACCATCGCCGAGGCTGAAGCCTTTGGCGAAGCGCTTGTCTTTAAAGTAGGGGCCGCGGGGCAGCATTTTGCGATGAACGGACTTGGCGCGATAGCGGTGTGTGAGGCCGTCGGGCTTGACCGTGCAGTGGCCGCCGCTGATCTGGCGCGTTGGGAGCCGCCTGCGGGGCGGGGGCGGCGCGAGATTTTGGCGCTTGATGAGGTCGAGGATGACCACATCGAGTTGATTGATGATGCGTTTAATGCCAACCCTGCGTCGCTTGTCGCGTCTTTACAGGTTTTGGCCGATATTGCGCGCCCTGAGGGGCGGAGCCGTAAGATTGCGATCATCGGGGATATGCTGGAACTTGGTGTGAGCGAGTTTGACGAGCATGCGCGTGTGGCGCGTTTGCCGAGTATCGCAGCGCTCGATCTTGTGCATTGTGTTGGGCCATTGATGCTTCATGCTTGGGAGGCGCTGCCGACTGAGCAACAGGGTGACTGGTTTGAGACGGCGGATGAACTCGCCGCCAAAGTGCGTGGCTATTTACGCGCGGGTGATATTGTATTGGTAAAAGGCTCCAAGGGGATCGGCGTTAGCCGCGTTGTGAGCGCGATCCGTTTGGCCATGCGCCCAAAAACAGAGAGACGAGGAATAGAGTAAATGCTTTACTGGCTTACGGCACTGTCCGACGGGGGCGATTTTTTCAACCTTTTCAGGTATATCACCTTCCGCGCCGGTGGCGCTTTTCTGACGGCTCTTATTTTTGGGTTCATCTTTGGACCGCCACTGATCAACGTGTTGCGCCGTCGTCAAGGCAAGGGCCAACCCATTCGTGACGATGGCCCCGAGGGGCATCTGGCCAAGGCGGGCACACCGACGATGGGAGGATTGCTCATTGTTGGCGCGCTTTTGACCTCGACGTTGCTTTGGGCGCGGCTTGATAATCCGTTTATCTGGATTGTGCTTTTTGTGACTGTCGGCTTCGCTGCGATCGGCTTTGCGGATGATTATGCCAAGGTCAAAAAGCAGACGACCGCTGGCGTCTCTGGCCGTGTGCGTATGCTGCTTGGGCTGTTGATCAGTGCGATCGCTAGCTATTGGGCGGCGCTCTATCACCCCGATGCGCTACAATATCAGCTGGCGATGCCTGTCTTTAAAGATACATTGATCAACCTTGGCTATCTGTTTGTGCCGTTTTCGATGATTGTAATTGTGGGTGCGGCCAATGCTGTGAACCTCACGGACGGGCTGGACGGCCTTGCAATTATGCCTGTGATGATTGCGGCGGGCACGCTCGGTGTGATTGCTTATGCGGTCGGGCGGGTCGACTTTACCGAATATCTGGATGTGCATTATGTACCCGGGACCGGCGAAATTCTGATCTTTACTGCCGGTATTTTTGGCGGCGGTCTTGGCTTTCTTTGGTATAATGCGCCGCCTGCGGCGGTGTTTATGGGCGACACAGGCTCGCTTGCTTTGGGCGGGGCGCTTGGCGCGATTGCTGTGAGCACAAAGCACGAGATTGTGCTTGCGATCGTCGGCGGTTTGTTTGTCGTTGAGGCGCTCTCTGTGATCATTCAGGTGCTTTACTTCAAGCGCACAGGCAAGCGTGTTTTTCTGATGGCACCGATCCATCACCACTATGAAAAGAAGGGCTGGGCGGAGCCGCAGATTGTGATCCGCTTCTGGATCATATCGCTTATTCTGGCGCTGATCGGCCTTGCGACACTTAAACTTCGTTAACAACGCGCACCAAAGGGGAAGCGGATGATTCCAGTTGCTGGATATGTGGGCCAATCTGTTGGTGTTCTGGGTCTTGGGCGCAGTGGTCTGTCGGCGGCGCGCAGCTTGCGCGCGGGCGGGGCTGAGGCGCTCTGCTGGGATGACAACCCCGATGCGCGGGCCAAGGCAGAGGCCGAGGGCTTTGAGTGTCTGGATCTTGGCAAAGAGGCGGTGATGAGCAGGCTGTCGGCGCTCGTGGTCAGCCCCGGGATTGCGCATCTTTATCCAGAGCCAAACCGTGTTGTCGCGGCGGCGCTCTTGGCGGGTGTGCCTGTGGACAATGACATCGGGCTGTTTTTTGCCTCACTTGGGTCAGGTGCTTGGGTCGAACTGGATGTCCCACCCCGTGTGGTGGCTGTGACGGGCTCTAACGGCAAGTCGACGACATCGGCTCTGATTGCCCATTTGATTGAGTCTGCGGGCAAGACAGCACAGCTGGCGGGCAATATTGGCCGTGGGGTTCTGGACATTGATGAGCCATTGTCGGGCGATGTGATTGTGCTTGAGCTCAGCTCCTATCAGACCGAGCTGGCGCGGGCGCTGACGCCTGATATTGCGGTGTTTACCAACCTCTCGCCAGACCATCTGGACCGTCATCACGGGATGGGCGGGTATTTTGCGGCCAAGCGGCGGCTTTTTGCGGAAGGCGGCCCTGACCGTGCTGTTATTGGCGTGGATGAGAACGAGGGGATGTTCTTGGACAACCAGCTTTCGGCGGGGCAGGGCGACGACCGTGTGATCCGTATTTCTGTCGAGCGCAAACTCACAGGGCACGGCTGGAACGTCTATGCGAAGAAGGGCTTTTTGGCGGAATGGCGCAAGGGGCGTCAGGTGGCGTCTATCGACTTGCGCGAGGTGAAGGGGCTGCCTGGTGCGCACAACCATCAGAACGCCTGTGCGGCCTATGCTGTCTGCCGTGCGCTCGGGATTGCGCCGCGGGATATCGAAAAGGGATTTCACAGTTTCAAAGGCTTGCCGCACCGCTCGCAGCTGATTGCTGAGGCGGCAGGTATTTCTTACGTCAACGACAGCAAGGCGACGAATGTAGACGCGGCGTATATGGCGCTGCGTGCGTTTGAGAACATCCGTTGGATCTGTGGTGGGCTGGAAAAAGAAGGTGGGCTGAGCGGGCTACAAGACGCGCTTGGGCATGTGAAGAAAGCCTATGTGATTGGCCGCGAGGCGGCGCAGTTTGCGATGCAGCTGAAGGGTGTGGAGGCGGAAGTCTGCACGACGATGGAAAAGGCTGTTGAGGCGGCGATGCGGGATGCGCTAGAGGGCGATGTTGTCTTGCTGGCGCCTGCGGCGGCGAGCTTTGACCAGTATGACAGCTTTGAAAAACGGGGCGATGATTTTAGCCAAGAGGTTTTGAAGCGGCTCTAGCGGCAGATATTACGCGTCTCGGCTCCGTCCCATGGGAGGCTAACCTCTTGGGGGATGTGGAGATCCGTGAGCGGGAAGGCCTCTGAGAGCATGATGTGCAGGCGCTTTGTGCGCGGCGCTTCAGGGTCAAGGGACGTGCAACAGACGTATTCTTCCACGAGGCTGGCTTGCTGCTCATAGGGATAGTCCAGAAAGCGGTTTTCTGTTGAGACGTTAAAGAGATAGGGATCATCGACGGCGGCGTGCTCGGCGGCGGCCTTGAGCGGGTGGTAGCCTGTTGTGGCGCGGTTTTGCCACTGCCAGATATGAGTGGCTTCATGGGAGAAGAGCATGGCCGCATACAAGCTCATGCTCTCTGGGTAGCCGTGCATATAGTCCTTTGAAAAGAAGGGCTTGGCAAAGAACACATGATTGAAGAGCGCCACCGCAGCGGGGCTTGTTGTGACGATCTCGTCACGGCCCTCGGGGAAGATGCGCTCGCGGCACGTGAGGCGGGGCCGCTTCTTGCGTTTGAAGGTGACCGAGCCGACCAGCGCGCCGTTGTGCAGGCGGGCGCGGTCTGTGGCGAAGCTCTCGCCGTAGAGCTGGGAGAGCAGCGCCGCTTCGCCCGTTGTGAGGGGGCGGCCGCAGGCTGCGAGGGAGAGAACAAGGGCAATCGTTATCAGGCGCATGGGGGGAGAGTAGCGGGAACCCGCCGAGCTGGCGAGAGGGTTAATGCGAGTGATTTGGGGGAAATGCAGGGGGGTGAAAAGCGTGCACAACCCGTGCACAACCCGTGCACCGGGGGAACGGGGTTTTGGCTGGGGGAGGGGGATTAAGGGAGCGTGCGGTGGGGGCTACGACTGTAATCATCGTTGCTCGGCTTGGTCGAGCTGCGCCCGACCCGCCCCATGGACGGGCGCATTGTAACCAGTGTGCTTGGTTAGGTGTTCGGGGGGCTTGTTGGTATAGCGGTGAGTGCGCCGACCCAGTGTCGTGCGCAGCTCTTACCAAGTCAAAATTCAATAACTAACACTTGTATCGCCTATTGAAATCTCCACTGCTTGATAGCAGGCCGAATTTTTGCCTGTTCAATAGGCAAAACCCCTGCAATTTGCGCAAACTCTTTTGGGGAATAGACTTTAGTTCGAGTCCCTAAGAGATTGCTGTTTTCTTCCACTTGCCGAAAGGCTTTGATGAAACCATCATCTGCGGTAAGGAAAACATCAATTCCAAATGAATCACAGACAATGTAGTGCCAAAGGTCCGAGGTTTGTTTCTTGCCTCGGATGTGTTTGAGTAGTTTGGAATGGCGACCAACATCAACTAAGCAATCTGAAATGTTAGGGTTTTGATTTGAGTTGATAATATAACTGGGAGTGAATTTTATGCGCGGGCATATTCCATTGAGATGGAGATATTGAATTCCGTGGTCCAGCTTCTTGGTTCCGTGATATTCAGCGTGAGTGTTTTTAGCGCCCAACATTTCGCTACTGATTGAGGGGATTTGAACAAACTCGATCTCACCTTTGCGCGCTAATTCGCAGATGGCAGCTAGGTAATCGACTTCATTTGATAGCCTAGCTTTATGGTTTGGTCGAACTACAAACCAACGTTTTTGCGGCCAAGAGTTAGAGCTGTTCTCTTGAGCAGACAATTGTTCTTCCATAATTCGTTCGTCTGCCAGAAGTTGCCTTACCTGAGTATCTAAGACCATCCTGAGCTTCGGTCGAACCAAATTCTGTTTGGCTTTGAAGTTGCGTTCGTTTGCCTTATTGATAAGCGCAAGGCCGAACTCTTGGAGTTTGACTGGAGAACTTATAATTCGGGCTTTAAAGCCTAATATGAGCCTCTTTAGCGTTCCCCTCAAACATCCAGCTCCTCAACAAACCGTGCATTCTCCGAGATATACTGGAAGCGCAGCTCTGGTTTTTTGCCCATGAGCCGCTCCACCAAGTCGCCCGTTTGGCCCGGTTCGTCCTCGTCAATCGTGACCCTGATCAACTTCCGTGATTTCGGGTCCATCGTGGTTTCTTTGAGGTCTTTCGCGTCCATCTCGCCAAGGCCTTTGAAGCGCTGCACGTCGATTTTGCCTTTGCCGCCGAGGCCCTTGTCCATCATGCGCTCTTTTTCCGCATCATCGGCGACATACAAGCGCCGTGCGCCTTGGGTGAGGCGGTAGAGGGGCGGGCAGGCGAGGTAGAGGTGGCCGTGGTCGATCATCGGGCGCATCTGGGTGAAGAAGAAGGTCATCAGGAGCGCGGCGATATGGGCGCCGTCGACGTCCGCATCTGTCATGATGATGACTTTGTCGTAGCGCAGGTCATCGACGTTGAACTTTGTGCCGAGGCCGACGCCGAGCGCTTGGGTCAGGTCAGCGATCTCTTGGTTGGTTCCGATCTTGGAGGAGGCCGAGCCGAGGACGTTGAGGATTTTGCCGCGTAGGGGCAGGAGGGCTTGGTTGCGACGGTCGCGCGCCATTTTGGCGGAGCCGCCAGCGGAGTCGCCTTCCACGATGAAGAGCTCGGTGCCTTCGCGGGTTTTGGAGGAGCAGTCGGTGAGCTTGCCAGGGAGGCGGAGTTTTTGGGTCGCGGTTTTGCGCGAGGTCTCTTTTTCTTGGCGACGGCGCAGGCGCTCTTCGGCTCTGAGCACCAAGAAATCAAGGATCGCGCCTGCGGATTTGGTATCGGCGGCGAGCCAGTTGTCAAAGTGATCGCGCACCGAGTTTTCGACCATGCGCTGCGCTTCCACTGTTGCGAGGCGGTCTTTGGTCTGGCCGACAAATTCGGGCTCGCGGATGAAGCAGCTGACAAGTGCGCCTGCGCCTGTGGTGAGGTCTTCGCGGGTGATTTGCGCGGCCTTTTTGTTGCCGACAAGTTCGCCGTAGGCCTTGATGCCTTTGAGGATCGCGGCCCAGAAGCCGGCCTCGTGTGTGCCGCCTTCGGGTGTGGGCACGGTGTTACAGTAGCTCTGGATGAAGCCGTCGCGTGAGGGTGTCCAGTTGATCGCCCATTCGACTTTGCCGGGGCGCTCGAACTTCTCAAAGGACACTGTGCCAGCGAAGGGGTTTTCTGAGTAGGTGGTTGCGCCGCCCATGACTTCTTTTAGGTAGTCAGCCAAGCCACCTGGGAAGTGGAATGTCGCTTCTTTGGGGGTGTCGCCGTCTGTTTGGGCAGTTTTCCAGCGTATTTCGACGCCAGAGAAAAGGTAAGCCTTGGAGCGGGCCATCGCAAAGAGGCGGGAGGCTTTGAGCTTGAGGGAGCCGAAGATTTCGGCGTCAGGGTGAAACGTTACGGAGGTGCCACGGCGGTTGGGCGCGGCGCCGATCTTGGCGAGCTTGCCTTGGGGCACTCCACGGGAGAACTCCATGGCGAAAAGCTCTTTGTTGCGGGCGACTTCAACGCGCAGGTGATCAGACAATGCGTTGACCACAGAAGAGCCGACGCCGTGCAGGCCGCCCGAAGTTTCGTATGAGTCGCCCGAAAATTTGCCGCCCGCGTTGAGCGTGCAGAAGATGATTTCGAGCGCGGATTTGTTTGGATCAGACGGGTGCGGGCCTGTCGGGATGCCGCGGCCGTTGTCACGCACGCTCACATGGCCGTTTTCGTGCAGTTCGACTTCGATCCATGTGGCGTGGCCTGCAACGGCTTCGTCCATCGAGTTGTCGATAATTTCGGCGACCATGTGGTGCAGCGCGCGGTCGTCCTTGCCGCCGATATACATGCCGGGGCGCAGGCGGACGTGTTCCATATCTTCGAGCACCTGAATGGAGGATGCGTCGTAGCTGTCGGGGCTTGCGCCCGCGCCGGAAAGGAGATCGTCTGACATGTACCGCTGCTCGTCTTGTTATGGGTTTTGGCTATTATGGCAGAGGAGACGTGGGCAGGGAAGTGGGCAAGGACCATTCGTCTTTTTCTTTCTCGAAATATCCCGGGAGAGCGCGAGCGGCAGCGCCCTCTCGCATCGGTCGGATTTGCGACGCAAATTCGAGGCGCTTTGCGCAGCATGAGCGGCCCTTCGCGTGCTTTGAGTGCTAAATTGCTTGCTCAAAAGGCCACATTGCGCATAAAGGAGCGCATGAGCCAAAGTGATACAGATAAACCCTGCACCACCGCCCATCTTTTGCCAAGCACAGGGCGGTCCTTGCCGATTGCTATGTTGCGTGGACGAGAGGCTATTATGGCGCCTTACAGGCAGATGCTGTCCAAAATCGGCGTGACCGAACAGCAGTGGCGCGTGATGCGCGTGCTGGATGAGCGCGGTAGAATGGATCCGAAAGAGATTGCCGAGGCCGCTTGTTTGCTCAACCCGTCTCTGACTCGGATCATGCAGCTGCTGGAGAAGAAGGGGCTGATTGCTCGCAAAGGCAACCCTGAAGATCGCCGTCGTGTGCATGTGGAAATCACAGCAGCAGGGCGCGATATGTTGGTTGCGGCGCAGCCAGAGAGCCTTGAGATCGCCGAAAAGCTGCGCGCACGCGTGGGGCAAGACAAGCTGGATGAGCTTCTTGATTTGTTGAACAGCCTTGCGGAAAACGGTCTGGAGTAACTCCTGCTCTCTTTCTGAGCTGCTTTTCAGTTTAGCTCCACCTTTACAGCGTTAACCTTATTTTTGAGCGGGTTGGATCATTTTGGCTTGAAATACAACCTTAAGTTGTATTTCCTGAACAAACTGCCACGGGTAAAACAGATTTCGCGCGGCAGCCTGTCTGGGGGCTTTTCATATGTGGAACCGTATTGTTGTGACCGACCAAAACAGAGGCGTTTATGGCGCGCTTGTGCATGACCATTTGCGCAAACGACGCCTGTTGTTTCACGAAAAGCTCGGGTGGGACATTCCGCGCAGTGCGCATATCGAGCAGGACCAATATGACCGCGCCGAGACAGTTTATATTTTGGTCGAGCGGGGCGGGCTTGTGGAAGGCTATGCGAGGCTTTTGCCGACATTGGCGCGGGTGTCTTACGGCTCTGTCGAGTTTAGCTACATGATGCGCGATGCAACGCTTGGGTTGCTGCCAGGTATTCCGCCTTCGATACTTGGCGCACGGCCTGCGCCGCAAGCGGAGGGTGTATGGGAGATCAGCCGTGTTGAAGCTGCGGGCAGGGGGGCTTTGCAGGCGCTGTTCTTGACGATTGCAGAGTATATGGAGCAGGTGGAGGCGGTGGAACTTCTGGCGTTTACCCGCAAAAACTTTGGCGCGATTGTGCGGAGTATCGGTTTTGATGCAGCCGAGATCGGTGCGCATGTGGATTATGGTGGGCGGCCCTATTGTGCGATCAGTATGACATGGGGTGGCGCACCAGAGACAGCACCTGTGGCCGAAGACCTGCCGATGCGGATGGCAGGGTAGGCGAGAACGCTTGACACCTGCGAAGAGCAAGCCACACTCCGAAAAATGAGCGAACAAGGTTTACGAGAGATCATTGATATTCCTGATTTGGGAATAGTCATGTCTGATGGGGTGCGTCTTTCGGCGCGGGTGTGGATGCCTGTTGATGCGGGGGAGGACCCTGTGCCAGCAGTTTTGGAGCACTTGCCCTATCGTAAGCGCGACGGCACATGTGCGCGGGACGAGATCAGCCATCCTTGGATGGCGGCGCGCGGCTATGCCATGGTGCGGGTCGATATGCGCGGCAATGGTGACAGCTATGGCCATATGGAGGACGAATACACCCAGCAAGAGCTAGAGGATGCCTGTGAGGTGATCCACTGGCTTGCTGCTCAGGACTGGTGTAGCGGGACTGTGGGGATGCAAGGGATCAGCTGGGGCGGGTTCAACTGCCTTCAAACGGCTTATCTGCAGCCCGAGCCGCTCAAGGCGGTGATTTCGATCTGCTCCACTGTAGACCGCTTTGCTGATGACATCCATTACAAGGGCGGGTGCCTGCTCAATGAAAACCTTGCATGGTCTTCGACCATGTGGGCCTATTCCTCTCGCCCACCTGATCCCGCGTTGCGAGAGGATTGGCGCGAAATTTGGATGGAGCGGTTGAAGTGCGAGCCTTTCCTGATTGCCAACTGGCTTAAGCATCAAAGGCGCGACACTTTCTGGATGCATGGCTCTGTCTGTGAGGACTTTAGCCGCATTAAGGCCAAGGTTTTGGCCATCGGGGGCTGGGCCGACGGCTATAAGAACGCGGTCCCTGCTTTGATTGAAAACATCGAAGGCGCGAAAGGGATCAGTGGGCCTTGGGTGCATCTCTATCCACATATCGCTACGCCGGAGCCACGGATCGGCTTTCTTCAAGAGGCCAAGCGCTGGTGGGATAAGTGGCTGAAGGGGATCGAGACGGGGGTCGAGAGCGACCCTGCGTTTCGCGGCTATCTGATGGAGGGCTATCGACCCAGCCGTTTCAATGCGCCGCGAGAGGGCGTTTGGTTGGCTGATGCCACGAGTAGCGGGGAAATGTGTGAGTATCCTCTTGGCCCAGATGGGCGGCTCGGCTCCGAGGGCGAGACGCATGTTGAGATTGCTTCGCCGCAGCACTGTGGGCTTGGAGGCGGAGAGTATTACGCTATTGGCCGTGGGCCAGAGCTTTCGGACGATCAGCGGGTGGATGACCTATACTCCGCTGTTTGGACGGGGCCTGCGCTTGCGCGCTCTGTTGATATTATGGGGCGGCCGAAGCTGCGCCTCACTTTGGCAAGTGAAACGGCGCAAGGGCAGGTATGTGTGCGCCTTAACCATGTGCATCCAGACGGTGCGAGCACGAGGATCAGCTTTGGCGTTCTTAATCTGACGCATCGCGAGAGCTCGGCGGCCCCCGAGGAGATGCCGATTGGAAAGCCTGTCGAGCTTGAGATCGAGCTTGATCACATCGCCTATCGTGTGCCTGAGGGGCATCGCATTGCTGTGGCGGTGTCGACAGCCTATTGGCCCTTGATCTGGCCTTCGCCTGAAGCGGGGCGTGTGACTGTGAGTGGTGGGGCTTTGCGGCTGCCAGAGCGGGCTTTGGCAGTAGCGGACGAGTGGAGCTTTGAAGAGGCGACGGGTGCGGACGGTTGGCAAACAGAAGAGCTGCGCGCGCCACGCAACGAGAAGCGAGAGATTACGGACCACGAGACGGGGCTGATCACGCTGATTATCAACGACGACTTTGGCAAGCGCCGTGACAATGCGCATGGGCTTGTGAGCGGTGGGGTGTCACGGGAGACTTGGGTGATTCACCCTGATGACCCGCTTTCGGCGCGGGGGAGCACGCATTGGACGGAAGAAACCGAACGCGGCGACATAATATTGCGCACGGAAACCTACGCAGAGATGAAAAGTGACCGTGACACCTTTTATGTCAGTGGGCGTCTTGAAGCCTATGAGAACAACGTCCTGATCTATGCGCGCGATGTTGAGGAGGCCATCGCCCGCGATATGATGTGAGCGCCGCCACAAAACTGTCACGAGAAAATCCTTGCTGTCTTAGCAGCAATCGGCTTTCCTTGACTCAGCAATCAACAAAAGCCGCCTCGAAGCGGCGAGACTTTCAACGGGAGAAGAGAATGACCAACGAACTTGATTATCTTAAAAAACGTGTGGCCCAAGGCAAACTTTCGCGACGCGACTTTATGGGCAAGGCCAGCGCGCTGGGCGTAACGGCGGCAGCGGCAACCACAATGCTGGCAGACGCGGCTTATGCGGAAGGCCCCAAAAAAGGCGGCGTGTTCAAGCTCGGTTCTGTCGGTGGGGAAAGCACAAACTCGCTTGATCCTGCGACATATGCCAGCCAAGTGCCGTTTCACAACGGCCGCCAATTTGGTGAAACGCTTGTGGAAGTTGGTGCGGACGGCGGACTTGCGCCAAAGCTCGCTGAGAGCTTTGAGAGCTCAGCCGATGCGAAGACCTGGATGTTCAAGATCCGGAAGGATGTCGAGTTTCACAATGGCAAGACCATGACCCCAGAGGATGTGCTTCAAACGATGGAGCGCCACTCGAATGAAGAGTCAAAATCTGGTGCGCTTGGCATCATGAAGGGTATTTCAAGCGTCAGCATCGATGGAGATTCACTCAAGGTTGAGCTGAATGAAGCCAACGCGGATTTGCCCTATCTGATCGCGGATTATCACCTTGTGGTTCAGCCAAACGGCGGCATGGACAATCCAGGAGCAGGTATTGGCACAGGGCCATTCAAGCTTGAGGCGGATGAGCCTGGCGTACGTCACGTGTACTCTCGGAACGAAAACTACTGGGGTGATGCGGCGAACTACGATGGCGTTGAAATCATCGTTATCAATGATGCGACGGCGCGAACGGCTGCTCTTCAGTCTGGTCAGGTCCACGCGATCAACCGCGTCGAACCAAAAATTGCGGGTCTTCTTGGGCGCGCGCCAAACCTGACGGTGAATTCGACACCGGGCCGTGGGCACTATGTATTTATCATGCATGCCGACACAGCACCTTTTGACAACAACGAGCTGCGTATGGCGCTGAAGTATGCCATCAACCGCTCTGAGATCGTTGAGAAAATTTTGCAGGGCTATGGTTCTGTGGGCAATGACATGCCGATCAATGCGGCTTATCCGCTGTTTGACGCAAGCATCCCGCAGCGTGAATTTGATCTTGCCAAAGCAGCAGAGCATTACAAAAAGTCTGGCCACGATGGCAGCCCGATCATCCTGCGCGTTGCGGATGGGGCTTTCCCGGGGGCTGTCGATGCGGCGGCGCTCTTCCAGCAGACAGCGGCACAGGCGGGTATTCCGCTTGAGATCAAGCGTGAGCCGAATGACGGCTATTGGTCAGAAGTTTGGAACAAGCAGCCGTTCTGCGCGAGCTATTGGGGCGGTCGTCCTGTACAGGACCAGATGTACACAACGGCCTATCTGTCTACGGCAGACTGGAATGACACAAACTTCAAGAACGCCGAGTTTGACGATTTGCTTGTGAAGGCGCGTGCCGAGCTCGACACTGCCAAGCGCAAAGAGATGTACTCCAAAATGGGCATGATCGTGCGCAACGAGGGCGGCCTGATCTGCCCGATGTTCAACGACTTTGTCGATGCGGTTAGCAATGACGTTATGGGCTGGGAAACTGACCCGAACGCAGAGCTCATGAATGGATACATCACGCATAAAACATGGCTCGCGTAAGCGAGAGAGTTTCATGCATCCGATCATAAAACTGATTGCCCAGCGGTTTACGCTGGGCATACTTCTCCTTGTCGCCGCCTCTGTGCTGATTTTCGGGTTGACCGAAGCTTTGCCCGGAGATGCGGCGCAAGCCGTGTTGGGGCAGGCGGCCACGCCTGAAAGCCTTGCCA
Organism: Lentibacter algarum; assembly: GCF_040580765.1. Classification (GTDB taxonomy): domain Bacteria; phylum Pseudomonadota; class Alphaproteobacteria; order Rhodobacterales; family Rhodobacteraceae; genus Lentibacter; species Lentibacter algarum. The sequence continues at coordinate 895,400 of NZ_CP158687.1, forward strand.
ACCTGCGCGAGGAGATGGGCCTTAATCGCCCAGCTACCACGCGGTATTTCGAGTGGTTCGGCGGCATCCTTCAGGGCGATATGGGCGTCTCTATTATCAACCGTCTTGATATTGCCGAAAGTGTTGGCAAGCGGCTTGGCAATACGCTGTTCCTTGCGTTTTGGGCTGCGATTGTTTCTGTCCCTCTGGCAATATTTCTCGGGCTTTTGGCCGTGCGCTACCGCAACCGCTGGCCTGACAAGTTGATCTCGGGCGTGACGCTCACGACGATTTCCATTCCTGAATTTCTGATTGGCTATGTGCTGGTCTATTTCCTCGCGGTGAAGCTTGGCTTTGGCTCGGCGCTTGCGATGATCAATGATGATATGTCTCTGTGGCAAAAGCTTCAGTCGATTGTTTTGCCTGTGATGGTGCTGACGCTCGTTGTTTTGGCCCATATGATGCGGATGACGCGGGCTGCGATCCTGAATGTGATGCAATCGGCCTATATCGAAACCGCCGAGCTCAAGGGGCTCAGCGTATTCAACGTGATTGCAAAACACGCCTTTCCAAACGCGGTGAGCCCGATTGTAAACGTGGTGATGTTGAACTTGGCATACCTTGTGGTGGGCGTGGTCGTCATTGAAGTTGTCTTTGTCTATCCAGGCATGGGGCAGTTTCTTGTCGATGCGGTGACAAAGCGGGATGTGCCTGTCGTGCTTGCTTGCGGCGTGATCTTTGCGGCGATCTACATTGGCCTTAACATGCTGGCAGATATCATTTCGATCCTTGCGAACCCGAGATTGAGGCATCCTAAATGATTAAGAATATCCCTCTTTCGGCTCTCATTGGTTTGATTATCACAGGGGTCTATTTCTTTGTGGCAATCTTTGCGGGCTTTGTGGCGCCGTATGGTATGGCCGAGGTTGTCGGCGATGTTTGGGAGCCAGCGAGTGCCGCACATGTGTTGGGCACAGACAACATTGGCCGCGATCTCCTCACAAGGATGATCTATGGTGGGCAGACAACGATCTTTATTGCCACGGCGGGCACAATCCTGAGCTTTGTGACTGGGTCTACGCTTGGCTTTTTGGCCGCTGTTTTGGGTGGCTGGGCAGATCAGCTTCTGAGCCGTTTGGTTGACCTCTTGATGGCGATCCCCTCGCTTATTCTGGCCCTTGTGATCCTTGCGATGGTTCCAGTGACGGTCCCCGTGCTCATTTTGGTCATGGGATTGCTGGATGCGACACGCGTGTTCCGTTTGGCGCGCTCTGTGGCCGTCGATATCAATGTGATGGAATATGTCGAGGCCGCGAGTCTGCGCGGTGAGGGACGGCTTTGGGTGATCTTTCGGGAGATCCTACCAAATGCACTGAGCCCGCTTGTTGCCGAGCTGGGCCTGCGCTTTATCTTTATGGTCTTGTTTATTTCGACCCTGAGCTTCCTTGGCCTTGGCGTGCAGCCGCCGCTGGCGGACTGGGGCGGGATTGTGAAAGAAAACAAAGATGGGATTATCTATGGCATCGGGGCCGCGCTTTACCCTGCGATTGCGATTGCGACGCTGGCGATCAGTGTGAACCTTGTGGCGGATTGGGTTTTGAACCGAACCACCAGCCTGAAAGGGGGCCGCGGATGACTGAAGCTTTTGTCAGAGTACGTGACCTCAAGATCGGGGCGACAGTCTACCCGCCCGGTGAAAAGCCGCATGATATCGAGATTGTGCATGGTGTTTCTTTTGATCTTGAAAAAGGAAAAGTGCTGGGCCTGATTGGGGAATCCGGCGCCGGCAAGTCGACCATTGGCCTTGCCAGCATGGCGTATGGGCGCGGCGGTGTTGAGCTGACGGGTGGCGAAGTCTGGGTCAATGGGCGCGACATCTTGAAAACCTCCAAGGGCGATCTGCGCTCCTTGCGGGGAGGGGAAGTTACCTATGTGAGCCAGTCTGCGGCTGCGAGTTTCAACCCCGCAAAGCAGATATTGGAACAGGTTACGGAAGCCGCGATCCGTCATGGGAAATTCACCAAGGCAGAGGCTGAGGCGCGCGCGATTGTACTGTTTGAAAAGCTTGGATTGCCTGAACCTGAACGTATCGGAAGGCGCTATCCTCATCAAGTTTCGGGTGGGCAGTTGCAGCGGTGTATGACGGCGCTGGCGCTCTGTCCTGAACCTGATCTTGTGGTGTTTGATGAGCCGACCACTGCGCTTGATGTGACGACGCAGATTGATGTTCTTATGGCCATCAAAGAGGCCATTCGCGACACTGGGGTGGCGGCACTTTATATTACGCATGATCTGGCCGTTGTAGCGCAGGTCAGTGATGACATCATGGTGCTCAAGATGGGCGAGATGGTGGAATATGGCTCCGTCGACCAGATCATCAATGCGCCGCAAGAAGAGTACACCCGTGCGCTTGTCTCTGTTCGCTCGATTGAGCATGAAGAAAAGCAGCCCACAAGCGAGCCTGTCTTGATTTGTGAGAATATAACAGCGCGCTACAAGGGCACGAAGTTTGATGTTCTGAAAGATGTGAATGTCGAGGTGCACCCTGGTCAAACGCTTGCTGTTGTCGGAGAAAGTGGATCTGGCAAATCGACGCTGGCGCGCGTGATCACGGGGCTATTGCCACAGCGTGAGGGACGGGTGCATTTTGCGGGGCGTGACCTCAACCCTGTGATGCGGACGCGGTCCCGAGAAGATTTGCGCGAGTTGCAGATGATCTATCAGATGGCGGATACCGCGATGAACCCGCGCCAAACCGTGGGGACCATTATTGGCCGGCCGCTTGAGTTTTATTTCGGGTTGCGGGGTGCCGAGAAGCAGAAGCGTATTCAGGAGCTTTTGGACGAGATCGAGCTTGGTAAGGGCTTTCAGGACCGCTACCCCGCCGAACTCAGTGGGGGGCAAAAACAACGGGTCTGTATTGCGCGTGCACTCGCGGCGAAGCCTAAGCTCATTATCTGTGACGAGGTGACAAGCGCGCTTGATCCGCTCGTTGCGGATGGCATTTTAAAACTTCTACTGGATTTGCAGAAGATCGAGAATGTGGCCTATCTCTTTATCACGCATGATCTTGCAACGGTGCGGGCGATCGCGGACAGTATTGCTGTGATGTATCAGGGCGAAGTGGTGCGGTATGGCACAAAGACTGAGGTCTTGAGCCCGCCATTTGACGACTATACCGACCTGTTGCTGAGCTCTGTGCCCGAAATGAAGCTTGGCTGGCTGGAAGACGTGATTGCGAACCGCAAGATGGAAAGTGCGGGGAACTGAGAAAGGGTCTGGTTTTCGCGTGGCGAAAGCCCAACCGTGGCGAGAGAGGCTTTGCCCCTTTCCGTTTTCAAAGCTTGCTGGCTTTGGAAACCTCTCTCCCCTGAATGTTTAATGAGAGAAAAGCTAGGCTGAACAGTTTTGAGCGGCCGTCTGCGGCGAGGGAGACGTAACGATGAAGCGCAAATTACTTTTGATCATTCTGGACGGGGTGCCTTTGCGCAATTTTCGCAGGCTGTTTGGCAACTTGGAAGGCTGGGTGGACAGCGGGGAGGCACAGCGCTTTGTGCACCGAGCTGTGTTGCCGTCGATTTCGGCGAGCTGCTATGCGAGCCTGCACACGGGTGTGAACCCTCAGGTGCACGGCTGTACTGGCAACGGGAACGTCTTTCGTCTCAAAGAGGAAGATGTGTTTGCCGCTGTTCGCAAGGGCGGTGGCGTGACGGGGGCTGTGGCGCATTCGTTCTGGAGCGAGTTTTTCAACCGTCATCCTTTCGACTATGTGCGCGACATTGAATACGACGAGCCCGAGAGCGCGACGATCAACCATGGACGTTTTCATACAATGACGGGGTATGGGCTGGTCAATCAGATGACGCCTTCTGATGTGGACCTGTTTGGGACGCTGACAAACCTATGTGCGCGTTTTGGGCTGGATTATGGCATGCTGCACACCTGCACGCTCGACAGCATGGGGCACCGATTTTTCCATGACTGTCAGGAGATGGACCATGCTTGCGCGGTCATGGACGAGATGTTGGCGCCCTTTATTCCGAAGTGGCGCGATATGGGATACGAGATCATTGTGACGGCCGACCACGGGCAGGACGATCGCGGACATCATGGCGGCAAGGGCGACTTGCAGCAGCTCACGGCGCTATATTATTTTGGCGAGGGGCAGGGGCCGCATCAGGATGCGGAAATCGACCAGCTCCAGATTGCACCAACGATTTTGAGCCGTTTGGGGGCGGATATTCCTGCGAGCATGACGGGGCATGTTTTTTTGAAATAGCGGCCCAAGTGCGCTGTTTTGTTGGCTTGGAGGGCATAAACAGCGTTGAGCTTTGTTGCAGGCGTGCAACGGAAAACCCCCTAAATATCAGGTATGACGCAGTATTTTGGGGGTTCCCCCCAAATAGACACTATCCAAATGCGTTTTTTATGGGTAACCATTGTGGCAGAAAAGCGGCGCATTCAATGACGTCGCTCATGTTGAGGCAAATGGTGGTGTAGTGATGAAACCTATTAGTTTCGTTGCCCGTGGTGGCACGGGTTCTGTTGATCGTGGAAACGTATCAGCAGACCAAAATTTTACAGCAATTCAAGCAAGTGCGGGTGGGGAGTATTCCTTTAACCTACGGCAGAGCGACATTGTTCGCTATGGTCGTGCGGGCACAAATCTTGAGATTACGCTCGCTGATGGGCGCGTGATCCTGCTGGAAAACTTTTTTGACGGCTCGGGCACGCCAGTGGCCAAGCTCTACGTATCTGCGGATACATACATCAGTGAAGTGACGCTGGTGGATGGAGCCAATGGTGAGCTGTATGGGCAATACGGTGTTGCAGAGACTTGGGGCAAATACGGCGCTGGCGATGATTTGATCTTCGTGGATGGCACGGAGGTCGCTCATGCGGCGATGGGCCAAGAGGAAGAGGTCTCAATGCTTGGTGCAGTTGGGCTTCTTGGCGGTCTTGGCGGCGTTGGGACTGCGGCGGCTGTTGCGGGTGGTATCGGCGTTCTGGGTGGCGTTGCTGGCGGCGGCGGCGGTGGTGGCGGTACACCTGTTTATGTTGAACCAACCGTGAATGATGCGACCGTTGTGATAGGCGGTGACGATGTGACTGAAGCGGATCAGGTTGTTGAGGTGACGGGAACGGCGCAGCCTGGGTCGCAGGTTGTTGTGACAATCGGCGAAGAGGTTGTGACAGTTGTGTCGGACGCAAACGGCGACTGGTCTGCGACATTTGCAGGTGAGACTTTCCCAGCTGATGGCGGCTATGCTGCCGGCGTTGTTATCACCGAGCCTAACGGCACGGTCACTGGCCTTGAGGGGCCGAGCGTGACAGTGGACCTCACAGGGCCAGCCATTAACTTGGCGGATGGTGTTCAGTCTACGGGTGATTTGGTAACATCAGCTGACTACAGCGATGGTGTGGAGATTAGTGGCACGGGTGAGGCGGGTGCTGCTCTCACGGTTACCATTGGCTCAGTGACACATGAGACAGTTGTGGGTGAGGATGGCAGCTGGTCTGTGACCTTCTCGACAAGTGAAGTCGAGGGTGGAGAATATGAGACTGATGTGACCATCGTTTCCACAGACAGCTACGGCAACTCAACCACCACCGTTGAAACTCTGGTTGTGGATACGATCAGCAACGTCACATTTGGCGGTGCGAATGGTGGTGCTGACGGAGTTATCAACGGGGCCGAGCATGGCGGCGGTGTGACTTTGACGGGCACAACACAGCCTGGCTCAAGCGTTGTTGTGACGCTGGATGGCGTTCAACACAATGCTACAGTCGATGCGCAGGGCAACTGGACGGTTCGTTACAGTTCGAGTGAAGTGCGCACCGGTGACTACACAGGCAATGTCAGCGTGACGGCCACAGACGCTGTCGGCAACAGCTCAAGTACAACGGGCACTGTCGAGTTTGACACCTTGGTTGAAAACTACACGATCAATACGACCACTGGCGGTAGCGACAATGTTGTGAGTGCATCAGAAGCACTAAACGGCGTGAATTTTGGAGGAACGGTGGAGCCTGGTTCCACAGTTATGGTCAACTTTGCAGGGATCGATCGCGCTGCAAACGTGGCGGCCAATGGCAGCTGGACTGTGAGCTACTCAGCGGGCGAAATCCCGCAATCAAACGGCAGCACGTTTACTATGACCGCTGTGGCGACAGACGGCGCGGGCAACAGCTCGACGCTGACGCAGGGTGTGGTTGTTGACAATATGGCGGGGTCACTCACCCTTTCGAGTGCGCCAATCGAGACCGACAATATCATCAACGCAGCAGAAGCAGCTGATGGTGTGGTTGTGCGTGGCACGTCGGATGCGGGAAATCTGGTTCAGGTTCAGATGGGCACGGCCACTGTAAATGTTGTGACCGACGCAAGCGGCAACTGGACAGCCAACTTTGGCGCGAGCCAGATCGCTGGCGGACAGTATACGGCGCCAATTACGGCCACAACAACGGACGCGGCTGGCAACAGCCGAACCGTGACTGGCTCTGTTGAAGTCGACACCGAAGTGCGCAACCTTGGCGTCTCGGTGGATAATGTCACCACAGACAACGTGATCAACGGCGCTGAGCGCGACGATGGCGTGACGTTTAGCGGCACAACAGAAGCAGGCTCGACCTCGGTTGTTGTGACAATTGACGGTGTGTCGCGCAATGCGACAGTCAATTCTGCGGGCAGCTGGTCTGTGACTTTCCCCAAAAACGATCTGCCAGATGCGGAAGACACTTATCAGCTCCAAGTGGCTGTGACGGATCGCGCAGGAAACACGGCGACAGCGTCACGCGATGTTGAGTTTGACACCTTCGTCAACGCATTGTCAGGCGGGGCAGTTCAGGAAGGCAGCAACACTATTTTCAATGCCTCTGAAATCCGTGACGGGATTACTGTCTCTGGCCAAGTCGAAGCCGGTTCTACTGTGACGGTCGATTTTGGCGGCGCAACCTATAACGCCACGGTTGATGCCAACGGAAACTGGACGCTTGATCTGCCTGCTTCGGCCTTCTCGGCGGAGGAGTACAGTGCTGATCTGGTGGTCAATGCTCGTGATGCGGCAGGCAACGTGGACAGCCTCACGCAAACCATCGAGATTGATGCAGCGCTACCCGATACGCCTGAAATCTTTGCGGAAACGAGTGTCGATGACGGTTATGCAGCTGTTTGGGTGCAAGATAGCGTTGATACACAAGCGGTGTACGAAGTGGCGCAAGACAATAGTGTTACGCTGATTGCGGATGAAAACGGTGCAGCGCGTGTTGGTGGCAATAATGTCTTTGGCTTTGACGAGATTGTTCCTGATGGGTCGCACCTTGTTGTCTCCGCCACGGATGCTGCGGGCAACGTTTCAAGTACCTTTATGGCGCTGGATGATCCGGGCAACTCCAATATCGACATGAGCAGTGTCAACACAGGGCTTGCTGGCCTTGAGATCGAGGCGATTGATCTGACCTTTGCGGAAGATACAAATCTGACGCTCTCGCTGAATCAGATCGAGGCCTTTGCGGAGAATTCGACCACGTTGGCAATCCATGGCGGCGATGACGACACAGTCAACATAACAGGCGCGGTTAAGACCACGGCGACTGTGAGCGAAGGTGGACAGACATATGATGTCTATACCATCGGTGATGACCACACTGTGTTGATCGACGACGATATCACGGTTGTGATTTAAGATTTGAGCGTGGGGCGCGCGTGTTTGGCGCGCCCCCGTTCACCCAAAATTATAACGCCTAATAAAAAACGGGGCGATCTATGGGGCAGAACCTATTGGGCCTAAGGGCCACGAGTGCATTTTTAATGGTTACCTTGATGAGCGGTTGCATGTCGGGTTTGCCAGAGGTGAGCCGCTTTAAAGCGGTGGATCTTGATACGCAGGCTGTGCAGAAGCGGGAAAAGGAAGCGGCGGAGTCGCTTGTGATTTCTTCTCTTCAGGCACGACAAAGCGTTTTGCCGAGAGGCAGCGCATTTGAACGCGTTGCCACGCCTGTCTTGGCGGCCAATTCACGCGCGGCAGAGAGCGAACTGCGCTCGGCCCGTCTGCGTGCTGAGGCGCAATCAAAGAACTGGCTGCCCACATTGGGGCCAAGTATTTCCCTCACATCGTTGAGTGATGCAGTGGCCAGTATCGTGCTCGACACGGTGCTTTACTCGGGCGGGCGCAAGAAGGCCGAGCGCGAGTTTGCCAAGTCCGATGTGGAAGTGGCGGCTGTGAACTTGTCGATTGATACAAACGAGCGCGTTCATACGGCGTTGATGCTTTATCTGCGTGGGCAAGAAGCGCGCGAGACGGCAACTATGCTCGGCGGTGCGCTTGAGGATATGAAGCATTTTGAATGTATCATGACCGAGCGGGTCAAGGGCGGGGTATCAGATATGTCTGACCTTAGCGTGATCCGTCACAAGCTTGCAAAGATGCAGGCACAATTTAACGCTGAAACCGAGATTGCTCTGGCCTCTGTGGCCGAGCTCAACGCTATGTCTGTGAAAAAGCTGGGTGAGGTCGAGGGTATCACACAGCTTGAGGTGAGCCGTTATAGCGCGCAACCTTTGGAAGTCTTGTTGTCAGAAGCGGAGAAGGGCCGTTCGATCGCCAATGCGCAGATTGACCGTGCAGGCTATTTGCCCACAGTTTCGGCTTCTGTGTCTTCAAACGGGGGAGGTCTGACTGGAAGCGTTGCGCCAACCAACCCAATCGGGATCGGTATGGGCGCCAATCTTGAAGCGATCACAGCGACGGAAGAGGCCGCGGGCCGCCGTGTTGCGCAGTCACAGGAGGAAGCCAGCCGTCGCCTTGCCAAACAAGAGGCCGAAACAGCTGCACTCGACCGGCAGCTTGCTGAAGCGCGTGCTTTGACGGGCGGAGCGAAGGCCAATCTTGATTTGTTTCAGAGCCAGTATGACGCGGGCCAGAGACAGGTGATGGATGTGGTTGGGGTGTATGAAACTTATGCCGCGCAGGCGGAGAGCGAGATTGCCGTCAAATACGATCTTGTGCGCGCGCGGCTTGATATGGCCAAGGACCTTGGTCTCTTAGCGGATGGGGACGACATTTGACCCAGAAGAAGCCGCTTTCGCTGACAATCAAGGCTGGCGGGAAGGCCAAGCTAAAATCTGTCGCCAATCAGACGGCGCCTGCTGCTATGTCAAAGGCGGTGCCTGAGCGGGAGCCTGCCATAGAGCAGAAGGCTAAGCCTCGGATCGAGCGGCGGGTGGTGGATGACGAGGGGCACGCGGTGCGTGTTGCCACCGAACGGGCCGCTGAGCGCGGCAAGACGCCTGTTATCGGCCAGATTAAACCCATGCAAGTGATGGCGCGGCCAGCGAATGCAGTGCCTTCTGTTGCGCCTGTGGCAGCGGCCCCGAAAGGCGAGCGGCTCAAGGCGCGGGCAGAACTTGCGGCGACCTACGCTGGAATTTTGGGTGTGCCTTGTGTCGCGCGTGATTTGCTTGAAGGTATGGAGCACCGCGCAAGCGAAGCGGATGCTGCGCAGCCGAGTATTTTGGCTGAAGCCTTGCAAACGCAGGGGCTGAACACCTCTGTCGAAACCGTTAATCACGCGATCAATGCGGACTGGCCTGCGCTTGCTGTGATGACGAGCGGCCAGTTTTTACTTGTCATGGGCGAGGAAGACTCAGCGCTCGTGATCTATGACAAGACCTGCCCTGACAATCGCGCGCTTGTGCCTTTGGGAGAGTTTGAACCCTATTTCACAGGGCTTGTTGTCAAGGCTGAGGCCGAGCTTAAGCAGATCAGCCGCGCGCATACCCCCGAAACGCGTGTGCCACATTGGTTCTGGGGGCAGTTCGGCCGTTTTCGCCGCGCTTTTGGCGAGGTGGTGCTGGGATCGCTCGTCGTCAACCTGCTGGCTGTGGCTGTGGCGCTTTTTAGTCTCCAGGTCTATGACCGCGTGATCCCGCATCAGAGCGAGGCGACCCTTTGGGTGCTGGCTGCTGGGGCGGGTCTTGCCATTATTATGGAAGCTCTCCTCAAGATTTCACGTGCGCGCCTGATGGACGGGGCGGGGCGGCAGATTGAACTTGGGGTGCAGAAGCTGTTGATGGATCGCATCCTTGGCATGCGCAGCGAACGGGCGGGGCAAGAGCCAAGCCAGCTTTTCAGCTCGATGCGCGAGTTTGGCTCTGTACGAGAGTTTTTTACCGCCTCTACTGCTGGGGCGCTGGCGGATATCCCGTTTATTTTTGTTTTTCTCCTGCTGGTGGCCTCCATCGCAGGAAACGTCGTCTGGGTGCTCGTCCTTGGCGGTGTTCTGATGGTTCTTCCTGGTTTTTTCCTCCAGAAAAAGATGATCCGGCTGACCAAAGAGACGCAAGGGGCGAGCGCCAAGGCAAGCCGGATGTTGCATGAGACGATATTCGAGCTTGATACTGTCAAAACACAGCGGTCAGAAGACCGTATCCGCCGCCTTTGGGAAGAGCTGACAGCCTTGTCCGCGCTCAAGTCAAGCGAGCAACGAAAGCTTGCTTCAGCGCTGACGTTCTGGTCTCAGGGTGTCCAGCAAGCGACTTATGTTTGTGCTGTGATTATGGGGACTTACCTTGTTTTTGCGGGTGATTTTACCGTTGGTTCTATTATTGCTGTAGGGTTGTTAACGGGCCGTACGCTTGGGCCTTTGACCCAACTTTCAGGAACGATGGCCCGTTGGGGCAATGTTAAGGCTGCGCTCGATGGACTCGATGCTATTGCTGATGCGCCACAAGATCGCGCTGAGGGGCGCAGTTATTTGCGCCGTGAGAGCCTCGCGGGGACGTATGATATGCATGAGATGCGCTTTCAGTATGATGAAGGCGGCAAGCCGCAGCTCGATGTGGCTGCCCTGCAGCTGAAGGCTGGTGAGGCTGTGGCTGTGCTTGGCTCCAATGGTTCGGGAAAATCGACGCTCCTGAAGGTATTGGCGGGGTTATATGCCCCGACGCAGGGCCGTGTTTTGCTTGATGGTATGGAAATGGGTCAGATCGATCCCCGCGACTTGCGGCGTATGGTTGGGTATCTCGGCCAAGAGGTGAAGCTTTTTGCAGGGACGCTCAGGGACAATCTCAATCTCAACATGTTGGAGAGGGATGATGCCCGCTTGCTTGAGGCGCTCGATTTTGCGGGGCTTGGGCCGTTTGTGAAGAACCATACCAAGGGGCTTGATCTGGATATTCGTGATGGAGGTTCGGGGCTGTCTATTGGTCAGCGCCAGTCGATCGGCTGGGCGCGGCTCTGGCTGCAGAACCCCAAGATTTGCTTGCTGGACGAGCCAACGGCGGCACTGGATCAGACGCTTGAAAAGGTTCTTGTGGACCGCTTGCAGACTTGGCTCAAGGGGCGCACGGCAGTGATTGCGACGCATCGTGTTCCAATTTTGCAGCTGACCACGCGCACATTGATTTTGCAAAACGGTCGTATGGCTGTGGATGGGCCGCGCGATCAGGTTTTGGCGCATCTCAATAAGGGTGCAGGAGGCGGGGCAGCATGAATGCAGCGACATCAACCAATCTTGCAGGGCAACTCAGCGTTAAGATGCGTGGGCCGAGCCTGACCATCTGGCTCTGTGCTGCGACTGTATTTATCTTTATTTTGTGGGCTGCTTTTGCATGGGTTGACGAGATCGTGCGCGCCGACGGGGAAATGATTTCATCCTCTCGACCGCAGATCATCCAGAACCTTGAGGGCGGTATTTTGGCCGAGCTTCTCGTGAAGGAAGGGCAGGTTGTGGCTGAGGGCGATGTGCTTGCACGCCTCAGAGGCACGCAGTTCCAATCTTCGGTTGATGATTTGCAAGACCAGATCATTGCGCTTGATATTCGCCGTCTGCGGCTGGAGGCCGAGCTGGAGGGGCGCCATGAGTTTGGTGTGCCTGAAGCTTTGCAGGTGCGCAGCCCAGAGATTGTTGCCTCTGAGCGTGCCCTCTTGGTGGCGCGCCAGACCGAGTATGCGACAGCGCGTGAGGGCGCGCGCCAAGTCCTTGCGCAGGCGGAGCAGGAAAAGCAGCTGATGGAAGATCTTCTCAAGAAGAAGATTGTGGCGTTGATCGAAGTGACGCGGGCGCGCAAGGCTTATGCCGACGCCAAGATCCGCCATGACGAGATTGTCACCAAGACAGGGCTTGAGCGGGCTGAAGAATACTCTGACACACTCAAGGAAATCGCGACGCTGAAACAGGGTTTGAAGTCGGGACAGGACCAGCTCAGCCGCACCACTCTGCGCGCGCCGTTGCGCGGGATCGTTAACGGGCTGGCAGTGACGACAATTGGCGGGGTGGTGCGCCCTGGTGAAGAGATATTGCAGATCATCCCACTGGATGAAGAGCTTTTTGTCGAGGCGCGGGTGCAGCCCAAAAATATCGCCAATATCCGCCGTGGGCAGGAGGCGACTGTAAAGCTATCAGCTTATGATTACACGATTTATGGCTCGCTCAAAGGCGAGGTGGATGTGATTTCGGCTGATACGTTCAAGGACGAAAATGCGCGCGATCCTGATGCTTCGGCGCATTATAAAGTGACTGTGAAAGTCGATATGAGCCAGCTCAACGCGCGCCAGAGCCGCATCGAAATCCGCCCCGGAATGCAGGCCAATGTGGAGCTGCACACGGGGGCGAAGACGGTTCTGACTTATTTGCTCAAGCCGCTCTACAAATCACGCGAAGCCTTTCGCGAGCCTTAAGCGCCGCTCTCAAAGACGTCTGACATTGCGGCGTGAAGGCGTGCGAGATCGGCTTCGACCGAGACCGAGGAATCGCAGTAAAACGGTGGCAAAACCTTGAGTGTTATCAAGCCGCTATGGGGCAGAAACTTGCCGCGTGGCAGGAGGGTGTCGGAGCCAATAATTACGATCGGGCGGATGCTGCGGCCTGTGGCGCGGGCGACGACGATGGCGCCTGCTTTGAAGGGGCCGAGGGATGCAGATGTGACGCGTGTGCCCTCTGGAAAGAGCACAACAGAGCGGCGCGCTGGCATGGTTTCAACCGCGGATGCCAGAGTTTCCATGGCGACCTTGCCGCTCTGGCGGTCGATCTCAACAAGCCCTGCGCCTTTGAAACCTGTGCTGAGCAACGCCGCGTCGCAGAGCTCCTTTTTGGCCGCAAAGGTGAACCATTTGCTATCAGGAATGGCGTCCATAAGTGTGAAGCCGTCAAGGTGGCTTCGGTGGTTGATGACAATCAGGCTGTCTGTGTCATGGGCCAGTGTTTCTTGATCTTTTGGCGAGATTTCCACACGGATGCTGAGCAGCGTTAGCAGGCATGAGCAGGCGCGTTTGACGGTGCGCCAATACCAGCCGCGAAAGCCTTTTCGGCGCGCGCAGAGGAGCGGCACAAAGCCGATGTAGAGGAAATAGACAGGGCCTAAAACCACGAGCAATATGCGTTTCGCAAGCCTTAAGGGGAGAGGCTCTAGCGGGTTTGGAGTGTGTGACATATGGGGGTGGGCCTCTGGGTTGCGCAGCGTCACCCTCTAAAGCGCAAAGGCGGTATAGACACAATCTTAAACATCACGGGCAGACCAAGCTTAAGGCGCGGTGAAGGCAGCGTTTTGATGTCTTAACGGGCCTGTACCACGCTGATTCTAGGGGGGTGAAAAGCGTACACACCCCGTGCACAAAGCGTGCACTGCTCGAAACGGGTGTTTGTTAACGCAAAATTAGGTAACGCAGCGCGCGCTGTGTTGATGTGACAAGTCTTGCCCCGCCTTCCTGTGCCGCGTAGGTCTTGTTTATGACCCAGACAACGCGTGACCACATCAAAGCTTATCTCGTGCTTGGGCTGCCGCTTGTTGGCAGTCATGTGGCGCAGATGATGATCACGCTGATCGATACTCTGATGCTGGGCTGGTATGATGTCGACGCTTTGGCAGCTCAGGTCTTGGCGGGGACGATGTTCTTTGTCTTTTTCATCTTTGGATCGGGCTTTGCCTGGGCGGTGATGCCAAAGGTTGCCACAGCAGAAGGCGCGGGCGATGAGCGTCAGGCGCGGCGGGTCACGCGGATGGGGCTTTGGGCCTCGATCATGTTTGGTGTCGCTGTGATGCCGTTCTTTTTGTTTGCTGAGCCTGTGTTGCTGGCCTTGGGCCAAGCGCCCGAGCTTGCGGCGATGGGAGCGGATTATCTGGCGATTGCAGGCTGGGGAATATTTCCGGCGCTTATGGTGATGACGCTTAAGAGCTTTCTCGCGGCGTTGGAAAAGACGCAGGCTGTGCTCTGGATCACGGTGGCGGCGGTTTTTGCCAATGCGCTGGTGAATTACATGCTGATTTTTGGAAATTGGGGCGCGCCTGAACTTGGCATTGTTGGTGCGGCTTGGGCTTCGCTTGTGGTGCAGGGGCTGTCGTTGGTGCTGATCATGGCTTATGCGCAATGGGCAACGCCTGAGCACCAGCTTTTTGTGCGCTTTTGGCGCGCCGATTGGGAAGCGTTTGGTGAGGTCTTCAAGCTTGGTTGGCCGATCGGGATTACCGCTCTGGCCGAGGTCGGACTGTTTGCGGCGAGTTCTGTGATGATGGGCTGGATCGGGACACTGCAGCTTGCGGCACACGGGATTGCGATGCAGGTGATTTCTCTCGCGTTTATGGTGCATCTGGGACTGAGCAATGCGGCCACCGTGCGCGCGGGGCGGGCCTATGGGCGCGGGGAGATCAGAGCGCTGCGGCACGGAGCTTATACTGTCTTTGGGATGTCGATGATTGTTGCGAGCCTTGCTGTTGTTGTTTTCCTTGTGATGCCTGAGCTGCTTTTGAGCGCTTTTTTGGACCCGAGCGACCCTGATGCGCCGGCGGTGATGGCGATTGGCGTCGGGCTTATGGCGGCGGCCGCGCTGTTTCAGCTTGTGGATGCGGCGCAGGTCATGGCGCTTGGGGTGTTGCGTGGGGTTCAGGATACGCGCGTGCCCATGGTGATTGCAGGGATCGCATATTGGGTTATTGGTGTCCCTGTCTCCTATCTCTTGGGGGTTAGCTTCGGGCTGGGCGGTGTCGGGATATGGCTTGGGCTGGCGGTCGGGCTGGCCGTTGCGGCTGTGCTTTTGATCTGGCGGTTTTTACGCTGGCGGCCAAAGCTGGATCACTCAACTGTGAGGCCAGCGGAGCAAGCTTGATTTGCTTTCGTGCGTCTGCGGCATAGGCTCGTTTGTGAAGCCAATAGGAGCCTGAAATGCGCCAGACCTTAAAATGTTGCCTTATTTTTTCTTTTGTTCTGGCCTTGCCGGTGACGGCCTCTGCTGAGGCGGTGAGCTTTGATGCAGGGTGGAAGCACCAGAAGTTCTCGCTGTTTTCCAAGAATGACTATGGCTATGGCGGGCGCAGTCTGAGCATCGGCTCTGAAGGGTCTGTTTCGCTGATCTATAAGCCCTTGCCAGAGGCGCAATGGGGAAGCACTTCTGCCGCGTGGTCATGGGCCGTTGAGCGCTCTGTGCCTGCGACAGACCTACGCAACAAGGGCGGGGACGACCGCAATATCGCGCTATATGCGGTGTTCATGCCGCGGGCTGAAGCGACGCGGCTGAAGGGGGCGTCAGTGGCCAAGCTTCTGAGCAATGATCAGGTACGCGTTTTGGTCTATGTTTGGGGTGGATCACACAAGCGCGGCGCATCTTTGGCCAGCCCCTATCTGGGGGCGCGCGGGAAGACAGTTGTTTTGCGTGGGGCAGGGACGGGGGCGCATAATGAGAACGTCGACTTTGCCGCCGACTACAAGCGGGCCTTTGGCGGTGCGCCTGAAGCCCTTGTCGGCTTTGCTGTGTCGGCGGACAGCGACGACACAGACAGCACGATTGTCGCAAAAATGAGCGGGCTAACCGTGAAGTGAGCGAGCGCGTTGCGTTAGTCTTGCAGGAGGCGCTCGGACTTTTTGCGCACAAGGGTTGTGCGTAAGTCGTGCATTGCGAGAAGAAGCGCGTCTGTGACGGCTTCGAGCTGCTCATCAGTTGCTTTGGACTGCGCCCATTGGGTCGTGGTGTTGAGATAGTCCACCGCGCGGTGAATATCATCGATGTCGCGGTAGGCGAGAAGGCGATTGCGCTCTTCCATCCACTGTTTGATGGCGGCCAAGTCTTCTGGGGTGAGTTCGCGCCCGCCGTGGGGCTTGATTTCACCATTGCGAATGTTGACCACAGCGATCTGGTCCATTTCGATACGGCGCTGACGGTTTTCGGTATCGACCCGAAAGACGAAAGCGCCGTTGTCACGAACACGGAAGTAATATGGTGGCAGTTCGGCGACCATGTATTTTCCCCAGATTTCTTTAGGTCAGTGACGCACAGAATGCCTGAATACGGGTGCAGGCGTCAACCAATGCTTCGTCTGATGTGGCATAGCTGATGCGGAATGCGGGGCTGAGGCCGAAGGCTGCGCCGAAGACCACGGCGACACCAGTTTCGGAGAGAAGCGCTGTTGCGAAGGCTTCGTCCGTATCAATCAGGGTTCCTTGGGCAGATGTCTTGCCGATGAGCCCTGCAATCGACGGGTAAACGTAAAATGCGCCTTCGGGCTTGGGGCAGGTGATGCCTTCGCAGGCGTTCAGCATATCGACCACAAGATTGCGACGGCGGGTGAAGACTGCGTTGTTCTCGGCAATGAAGTCATGGCTGCCGTTGAGCGCTTCAAGGGCGGCCCATTGCGCGATTGAGTTCGGATTTGAAGTGGATTGGGACTGGATTTTGCGCATGGCGCCGATCAGCTCGACGGGGCCTGCGGCGTAGCCGATGCGCCAGCCGGTCATGGCATAGGCTTTTGAAACGCCGTTGCAGGTGAGCGTGCGATCATAAAGCTTGGGTTCGACTTGTGCAGGGGTGCAGAATTTGAAGCCGTCAAAAGCGAGGAACTCATACATATCGTCGGACATGATCCAGACATGGGGGTGACGCAGGAGCACATCCGTAAGGGCCTTTAGCTCGTCCCATGTATAGCCCGCGCCTGTGGGGTTTGAGGGGGAGTTGAAGATAAACCACTTGGTCTTGGGGGTGATCGCGGCCTCAAGCTCTTCGGGCATGAGCTTATATGCGTTTTCGGCTTTGGCGGGGGCAATCACGGGTGTGCCGCCTGCCAGCAGGACCATATCTGGGTAGCTGACCCAATAGGGCGCGGGGATCAGGACTTCGTCACCTTCGTTCAGGGTTGCCATGAGCGCATTGTAAAGGATTTGCTTGCCACCTGTGCCGATCGAGACCTGAGCAGGCGTGTACGAGAGGCCGTTGTCACGCGCGAGCTTGTCGCAGACTGCCTGCTTCAGCTCGGGGATGCCGTCAGGGGCGGTGTATTTGGTCTTGCCTGCATTGATCGCGGCGATGGCGGCGGCTTTGATATGATCTGGAGTGTCAAAGTCAGGCTCGCCTGCAGAGAGGCTGATCACGTCTTGCCCAGCGGCCTTCAGTTCGCCCGCTTTTGTGCTGATTGCGATGGTGGGTGACGGTTTGACGCGGGAAAGGGTCTTGGACAGGAAGGACATGGGCATAAACCTAGTTTGCATTGGGTTGCAGAAGTCTTAGGTTGCAGAGTGAAGCGGATCAAGGAAGATCGGCGGATTAGGAGAGATATGTCTGACGAGATGACAAAAGACTGGTTTGACCCCGAAACATCTACCTTTGGGGACCGCGTTGCGGGCGCCCGTGAGGCGGCGGGGATGACCCAGAAACAGCTGGCCAAGCGCCTTGGTGTGAAACTCGTGACACTCCAGAACTGGGAAAACGACATGGCAGAGCCACGTGCCAACCGTTTGAGCATGTTGGCAGGCATGGTGAATGTCTCGATGATGTGGCTTCTTGACGGAACTGGCGAGGGCGTCGAGCCTGTCATGAGCGAGACACGCGAAGACAAAGATATGAACGAGATACTGGCTGAGATTGTTGATCTTAAAAGCCGTGCTTTGCGAACAGCGAACCGTCTTGGGGCGCTGGAAAAGAAACTTCGTAGCTGGGTGGACTGAATATGACAGAAGAATCGCACGAACACCGCCTGAAACGCCTCAAAATGCGGTCCATGCGGCGCGGCATTAAGGAGATGGATCTGATTTTGATGCGCTTTTCGGAGGCACGGCTTGCCGAAATGAACCCTGAGGCGCTCGATTTGTACGAAAATCTTCTCGAAGAGAATGATCAGGATTTGTATCAGTGGGTAAGCGGGCAAACGCCAGCCCCGCAAGGCCTTGCGGGTCTTATCGAAGAGATTGCCGAGCATGTTTCTGCGCGCTGATAGGGCGCGCGGAAACGCCATCTAGATTGCATTTTATCAAATACCCGATGGGTTTAACTTATTTTTCGGCTTTTTAGCTCAGGTTCTCCGTTGAGCAGTTTCGACGGAGACAAAAGAATGAGCTTTCAAATGCAAATGGGAAACGGGCCTGAAGCCAGTTTCATGTCAGGATACCTGGAGGCGCTCGCACTTGTAGAGCGTTTGCACAGGCTCCTGCTGGACGTAATCAAGGACGAGTTCGAGCGGGTTGGAGTGTTGGAGATCAACGCTGTGCAGGCACTCTTGCTTTTCAATATTGGTGACAACGAGGTGACGGCAGGGGAATTGAAGACCCGTGGTTACTATCAGGGCTCCAATGTCAGCTATAATCTCAAGAAGCTTGTTGAAATGGGCTATATGCACCATCAGCGATGCGAGATTGACCGCCGCTCTGTGCGTGTCAAGCTGACGCCCGAGGGACGCAGAATTCATAAAGTGGTGGCCGAGTTGTTCCAGCGCCATGCCGATGGCTTGGTCAACAAGCAGGTGCTCAGCCATCAGGGGCTGGAAGACATTACGAGCGCCCTTAAGCGTATGGAGCGCTATTGGGCAGACCAGATCCGCTACATTTATTAAGGCTGAGCAGAGCCGGGGATAAGAGGTAGAGCGATACGGGCAGGGCGCGCAGAAGACGGCGCGCCCTTTTCCTTGGGAGAAGTCGGGACCTGGTTTTTCGAGAAGAAGCCAGGCGAGAGCTCGCGCATAAGCTTGCGTGTCATGGCCTCTTCATAGTCTGAAAAGCCAAGGGCGGCTTCTGCAAAAGCGCCTGATCCTGAGATCACATTGGCTTTAAAGTAACTGATGAGCTCACCGATTTCGAAATATCGGATGTCGCCGGAGGCGGGGTTGTCGGCGCCGATCACCAGCGCATTGACGGTCGTGTTTTGAGCGAGGGCCAATGGCTTGATGTTTTGCGGGAGCGGGCCTGTGTTGGCTTTGCCATCGCCTGAGATGTCGAGCGTTGTGGCTTGGCAGTCAGTCTGCTGGGCGAGGGCGGCAAGGCCGAAGGCCATCGCAGTTCCGAGCGCTGTTGAAGGCGGTGCGGGTCTGCGGAGTTTGTCTGTCAGCTCACCTGTGAAATTCAGCAGATCATTCTGCGTGCTGATTTCGCGCCAAGGCGCAAGGATGCGCTGATGAGAGGGGCCAGACCACTCATAGGCCATGAGGCGAACGGGCGCTTGGGGCAGAGCAAAGAACATGTCTTGCACCTCTGGGCGCATAAGGGCCGCGGCGAGGGCTTGCTGTTGAAGGGCATATTCTGTCGCGTCCACTGAGCCTGAAACATCAAGTGCCAAGGCCAGAGCGAGACGACATTGCGCAGCGGCGGAAACGGGCAAAAAGCTCCCCGCAAGGAGACAGGCGGCGGGGAAAAGGCGCATCATCCGCCGCGTCGGCTGAGGGGCGTTGCTGTGCCGATCAGTCCGGGGGCGACTTCGCGCTCGAGCTTGCGGGCCATGGCGCGCTCAAAGTCGCGAAAACCTTGGGCGACTTGCAAGAAAGCGCCTGCGCCGTGGAGCACTTCTTTTTGGTAGTAGGGGACGAGGTCGGTTTCGCCTTCGTGGTCGGCGCCGTTGATCACGAGCCCGTTGACTGTGACGCCATCAAAATTGAAAGCGTTGTAGGCATCGCTTGGTTGGAAGCCTTCGTTTGTGACGCCATCGCCTGAAATATCGATTGTTTTGGCGTCACAGGCGGGTGCGCGCTCAAGGAGGCCTGCGGCGTGACCTAAGGCATAGCCCATGGCTGTCGGAAATTCGTCATAGCTGCGCTCAAAGCGAGCGACTTTTTCAGCGACATAAAGAAGGTGTGCGCGGGAGCGGATCATCACCCAGTCTTGCACCATGACCTGATTGTAGCGGCCTGACCATTCAAAGACCGCGAGGGCGACAGGGCGGGGCGAGGCGAGAAAGGCGCGCACAACATCAGGCGATATAAGTGCGGAGGCAAGGCCACCGCTTTGCAGCGCATATTCGCCTTGATCGACGGACGAGGAGACATCAATTGCAAGAACTAAAGCAAGGCGGCAGCCCTCGGTTTGGGCCTCGGCGATAAGGGGCGCGAGGCTCAGGGCGAGGGCTGCCAGAGATTTGATCATGCGATGTGGCCCCTTACCATTTGGCTGTTACCATTTGCCTGTGTTGTCCATGCTGGCCCAAGGCTCGGCGGGGGCGAGCGGCTCACCTTTTTGCAAGAACTCAATGCTGACATTGTCGGGCGAGCGCACAAAGGCCATGCGCCCGTCGCGGGGGGGGCGGTTGATTGTGATGCCATTGTCCTGCAAGTGCTGGCACATGTCGTAGATATTTTCGACTTCATAGGCGAGGTGGCCAAAGTGGCGGCTGTCATCTGGCAGAGCGTCATCGCCATCCCAGTTGTAAGTGAGCTCCACGGGGCATTCGTGCTGGCCGGGAGGGGCCATGAAGATCAGCGAGAAGCGGCCTGCTTCGCTGTCATAGTGGCGGGTTTTCTCAAGGCCGATCAGCTCGTAAAAGCGGATAGAAGCGTCAAGATCCTTCACGCGGACCATGGTGTGTAGATATGTGACCTGCATTTCGCGTCTCCTTTGATTGGAGGCAGTTTAACGCAGTCTGCGCAGGCCTCAAGGCGAGACTTTTGGCGCGGCTAGAACGTTGATTTTATCCCGAGACTGAGGCCCAGTTCTTGGGTGTCAAACAGCGTTTTGTTGGAGATATTGCGTGTTGCGTGTTGCGTTGAGCGTGAGTGAGGGAGAAAATCCCATGTAATCAATTTGTTCAAAGACAAAGTTTGCGGTCAACGAGAGCTTTTGATCGCGGCGCAATGTGCTGCCGTAGCGCAGGCGGTCGTATTCGCGAAGCTGGAGTGCGCCAGAGAAACTCGCCTGTGCGCCGAGCAGAGGCGCTGCGGGGAGATAGGCCAGCGAGAGTGTGGCCGCCGTGTGGGCCATATCGGAGGAAGCGCTGTCGACCTTGGACAGAGCGGCACCATAGCGAAGCATACTGTCATTGGACAGCTGGTGGAGCGCAAAACCGTCAACCGTATAGGTGGTGTTGGAGCGCAGAGCGCTGTCATGGCGGGTCTGGTCTTGAAGGGAGATCCCGTAGCTTGCGAAGGTGAGGCGCTCGCTGGCAAAGCCGCGTGACAGGCGCAGTCTTTGGCCTGTGGCGATACGCTCGCCTGCTTGCCATGCTTGGCTGAGCCCTATTTCTGCGGTTGTGCGGGCACGTTCCTTTTTTGAGGCGAAGTCGATGCGCATGTGAACGTCAAGTGCGGTGAAGGCGTAGTCACTGCCGCTGGCTGTGGGCACGGCGCGCTTTGCGGCGGAGGAGAGCATATAGCGGCGCTCGTCGTAGCGCAGGCCGAAGCTGACGCGGCCCCATTCGGCGGGCTTGAGGCGGTGGGTGATGTTGAGCATGGTTCCAACTTCGACACCTGAAAGTGGCACGGCTGTTGGATCGACAAAGACCAGATCACCTATGGTGTAGGTGTTGTCGTTGGGGCCACCGTTGACATTGGATGTGGGGGCGAGGGAGAAATTGAAGCTGAGGCTCCACGGATTGGCGGCTTGAACGCGCCGGTACTCTTTGCGGGCGGCGGCTTCATAGCGGGGCTCATCTGTGGCCGTGCCAGCGCGGCGCAGCCAAAGCTGGGCTTGGCTGTATTTCTCTTCGGCTTTCAGAATACCTGACATCATGAAGGCTGCGGCGAAGCGCTCTTTTTCAACTTCTGTGGAGCGCCATGCGCGGCGGGCGGCAAACTTGGCTTGCGTGGGGCGGCCAAGGCTGCGCTCGGCTTCGGCGAGGACCATGAGGGCGATGTAGTCGCGGCTGTCTTTGCGCAAGAGGCCAAGAGCAAGCGCGCGGGCGGCCTGTGTCTCTCCTTGCTGTAACAATCCAAGCGCAAAGCTGCGCGCCTCTGACGGGCTGAGGCGCTGTGGGCTGTCTTGCGCTGACAATTGCACAGGCACAGCTGCCAACACCAAAGCCAAGATGGCGGCGCCGTTTCTGATGTAAGTTAACACAGGCATGGCCCTAAGGGGTTGGAACTTGGTCTGTCAGCAGAACGCCAGTTTCGCGGGCGTCCGCGTCGCTTTCAAAGAGAATTTCTTCGATTGTCACTGTTCTGGTCGCGGTTGCTGGGATGCCTGAAGTGTCTGCCAAAAGCAGAGGAACCTCGACGCCAGCATCGACCAAGGCAAAGATTGTGTCAAAGTCGTTTGCGCTTGTGGAGCCGTACCCCAAGACTTCACCAGAGGTTCCAGATGCCGCGTCGGTCCATGTAATGGACTCATAGCGGACAGTTTGGATTTCGGCTGTGCCCTCGAGATTGATATAGGCTCCGATCGAGCCCCCATCAGCGCCACCGATGAAGCCTTCCCAGACACCGTTTGAGCCGTTTGTCACAGCGATACCGCCCTCAAAAGATAGCGTTTCGGGGTCGTATTGAACCACCGTCAGCGAGACAGTGGGTAGGTTTCGAGTGATGACGGCACCTGTCTCGGCGTCAGTGCGAATCCTATTTCTGATTGTGCCTGCGATTGCGCCTTCAAGGATTCCATCGCCCTCGCCATCGCCGTTTTCATCAAAGTCAAAAATATCGAGCAGCAGGCGTACATCGCCAGTAACGATGTGAGTTCCTGATCTGTCGCCACGGTTGCGCACGCCACCATAACTCCCGAGGTATACGTATTCTCCGACACCTCCAGGAAGCCTGTAGGTGTTGCGTTTGACGTTTGCACCCGCATAACCGTAGTCGATCCAGTCTACGCCTGCTGCAGCGGCGACCTGCATATCGTCGTTTTGCATGAAAACGGCAAAATGCTGGATCTGGCCTGTGGTGGCGGTTTGAATCGATTTGTAGAGTTCGACGCCACCTTGGGTCCGGTCGCTCAAGTAGCGTTGTGAGGGGCCGTCAAAGGGGAGGTTGTTGATCAAAATCACGTTGTCGTCGGCGTCATAGCGCACGTCATTCATCGTGAGTTTATCTTCAAGATTGAATAAAAATTTACTGTTGGTTGTGCTCGGGTTGTCGTCTTCGACCACGGGCTCTTGAAACGGGTTTGTCCCGTCGCCGCTGCAGGCGCCAAGAAGGCAAAGTACGGCCAAACCCGAGACAAAACGATTCATGAAAACAGACCCTCGTAAACCACTGCTGGCAAATTCGCCCTTTGAGGCTTGGTTGTCAATCAAGCTGAGGGGGGGAGGGTTGATGAATTGTGACCCGTTGCATTTTGACGCTCTTTATAGTGCTTCAATGCTTAGAGTTCACAAGATATAGTCGCGGGCGACTCAGACCCCATAAGAAGGATGCCCCCATGTCTCTGACCCCAGACCAGCAGGCCGAAATCGAGACATTGCGCAGTACATCTGTGCCGACGCTGCGTGCCGTTAGCGAGGGGATGGAGGCACATCTTTATAAGGCTTACCCTGTGCTGGACCACGGGTTTGTCCGCGTTATCGACTATATGGGCGACGATGCGGCGATCTGTCAGGCGGCGCGGGTCAGCTATGGCAAGGGCACCAAATCTGTCCAGAACGATGAGGGGCTTATCCGCTATCTCATGCGCCACTGGCACTCGACGCCCTTTGAGATGTGCGAAATCAAACTGCATGTAAAGCTGCCTGTGTTTGTTGCGCGTCAGTGGATTCGCCACCGCACTGCGAACGTGAACGAATATTCAGCGCGCTATTCAATCCTTGACCGCGAGTTCTACATTCCGCAGCCCGAGCAGCTTGCGGCACAATCTGTTATCAACAATCAGGGCCGCGGCGAGCCGCTTTCTGCTGAGGCTTCGGCGCGTGTGCTGGAAATCCTCAAGGGCGATGCGGCGCGCTGCTATGACCATTATGAGGAAATGATTGGCAAAGAGGGCGAGCCAGACAACCTTGCGCGCGAGTTGGCGCGGATGAACCTGCCTGCGAATATCTATACGCAGTGGTACTGGAAGGTCGATCTGCACAATTTGCTGCATTTTCTGCGTTTGCGTGCGGATGCCCATGCGCAATACGAGATCCGCGTTTATGCGGACGAGATCTGTAAAGTTGTCGCGGATTGGGTTCCGGCGGCCTATAGCGCCTTTGAAGACTACCGTATGGGCGGCGCAACGCTGTCAAGCAAGGCGCTTGATGTGGTGAAGCGGATGCTCAAGGGCGAGGATGTCACTCAGGAAAGCTCTGGTATGAGCAAAGGCGAGTGGCGCGAATTCCGCACGCTGTTGGACTGAAGGGGCTGCGATAAGGGCGCAAAGCCGCGCTTTTTATTTGACCTTTTGGCTGGGATTGGTAGCGTAAAGCCAAGCGTATACTATATTTTGAACGAGGGATCTGTTATGAAAACCAAAGTAATTCTCGGCGCGGCTTTTGTGGCGCTGATGGGCGCACCCGCGATGGCCGGCAACGGCATGCCAACTTACCCTTATCATGCAGCCAACGACTGCCCTGCGGGGCTTTCGCCCATCGTTATGGGTGGGGTGATCTGCTGTGGCACACCAAACCAGAATGTGAGCTATTCTTCGATGATGGCGCATCCTGTGGCCAAGAAGAAAGTCCACAAGGTCTACAAGAAAAAGCACGTGCGCTACGTGCCGAAAGACACCTGCATCGAAGGCGAGAAGGGCTGCTACTAAAGCCGCATGAGATATTCATTCAGCGGCGCGGAGGGGAAACCTTCCGCGCCGTTTTTGTATGGTTATAGGGGTTTGATGTCTGAGGCCATTTGGCGGCCATCGCGGCCTTCTTCCAGCTCGAAGCTGACTTTTTGATCATCTGCCAGACCTGTGAGGCCGGAGCGCTCAACTGCAGAGATGTGAACGAAAACGTCTTTGCCACCATCTTCGGGTGCGATAAAGCCGTAGCCTTTAGTTGTGTTAAACCACTTCACGGTGCCATTTGGCATGCCGCTTCTCCTTCTTCCCTTTTACAGAGGCCTTTCGGGGCGGGCCTCATACACCTGTCGTCACTCACGATCTCGTGGTTCCGTCAGGGTGACTGGGCGGAAGTCAGAAATAGAAAGTCACTGTGTGAAGGGTTGCATATATTTTGTAAAAATCAAATGAAATGTGAGATTCGGAGAGGCGAGATGAAAATTTACGGGCTGAAAAACTGCGACACCTGCCGCAAGGCACTGAAGGCGTTGGCGGGGTCGGAGCTGATCGATGTACGCACTGATGGGATGCCTGAAGGGCTTCTGGCGCGGGCTGAAGCGGAGTTTGGAGCGGCGCTCCTGAACACCCGCTCAACAACTTGGCGTGGCTTGAGCGACGCTGAGCGCGCGGGGGCGCCTCTTGATTTGATTGCAGCGCACCCTGCGCTTATGAAACGGCCTCTAATTGAGGCTGAGGGTGTGCTTTATCTGGGCTGGGGTAAGGACACTCAGGCGGCGCTTGCGGACTGATTGCGGGTGAGGAGGCGGTCAAGCGAGAGCCAGCCGCCGCCTTTGAACACCAATGTCGCCAGAAGAAAGACCCAGAGCGCACGCTGATCAAGGATCAGGCTGTCAGAGGCCTTGTCAAACCAAGCGCCGAGCGTCCCTGCGTGCTCGATGCCACCGTGGCCGAAAAGATCGGTCAGGGACTGGACGACAACAAAGCCGATCATGCCAAGGGCGGCAAGGCGGGTAAGAAGGCCCAGAACAATCAGCGCGGGGAGAGCGAACTCAGCGATTGTGCCGCCTGTGACGACGGCCCAATGAAAGACTGTGAGCTGAGAGATGTCATAAGTCACAGCTTCCATCGCTTTGGGGAAGATCTGCGCATAGGCGCCCACCGAAGGGCTGAGAAAGCCGAGGAGGCCATCGCCAAGCTTGGTCAGGCCAGAGGCGATGAAGTAGTGCAGAAGCACAGCTGCGAAAGTGAGCCGTGCGAGGAGTGGAACCGCACCGTTGGCCATATGTGACACTGTTGATGAAAGTGAATTATATATTTTTATCAATGTGTTCATCTGTCTTCCTCATAAATTAGTTTAACAATAGATTCTGTGCTGAGCAGCAGCCCTAGCGTGGCGCTGAGGTCAAAATCAGGCGCGCTTTCGGCGGCGTCTCCTAGAGACTGGCCTGCTTGCAGCGCAGAGATGAAAGCTGCGGCTCCGTCAGGGAGCAGATGCGGTGTTGGGTCGTAGCCGATCCGGGTGATGAGGACGGATTGGGCCGCTGCAACGGGTTTGGGCGCGCCATCTTGAGTGTTGTAAAGCCAGAGCGCGTGAACGGGCCAAGGCGAGGCAAGCAAGCGTAGCGAGGGGGCGAGCGTGAAGCGGAGCTGCGAGAGCGCGTCGGGCGCGATCTGGCCCAAGGCTTCCGGCGCGACCGGGGTGTGATCGGCCGCGTGGTAACTCTCGCGTAGGGCGTATTCAAGCCGCGCGACATCAGGCAGATAGGCATATTTGGCGAGCGGTGGAAAGCTTGCGAGGAAGGCGGGAAATCCTGCGCCATAGAGCATCATCAAAGGCGAGACGGGCGGCTCGCTGCGCAGGTATTCGCGGGCGATGTTGCGGAAATTTTCCGCGCCAATAAGTTTGGCAACGACGGGAAAACCCGCTTCGAGCGCATCAATCAGCGATACGGTGACATTGTTGCGGTAAACTGCAAAGCGTTTGCCTGCGGGCGCGCCCTGGCCGTCTGTAAGGCCCTCAGGGATGGGCAGATCAGGCGCAAGGAGCGCTTGTGAAAAGCTGTGCTGGCTCATGCTGGTATGCTCTCGAGTGCAGCTTTGGCGCGGGCGGCCTCTGTGGCGAGCACGGGCCAGTCGGGGACATCATTGTCCCACTCCACGAGCAAGGGGCGCGGACCAGAGCGGGTGAGTGTATACTCAAGCAGCGCCCAGACGGGATCGGCTATTTCGCGACCATGACTGTCTATGAGGAGGGGGCGACCTGCATCATCTTCGTCTTCATCATGGCCACCGAGGTGAATTTCACCAACTTTATCAAGGGGAAAGTCGTCTATATAGGCTTGAGGCGATGTGCCGAGGTTGGTTGCGGAGACGAAGACGTTGTTGACATCTAGGAGGAGGCCGCAGCCTGTCTGTGTGGCGAGTTCGCGTAGAAAATCTGTCTCTGACATGTCGGAAGTGTCAAAGGCGAGGTAGGAAGACGGATTCTCCAGTAGCATCTGGCGGCCCAGTGTCTCTTGCACTTGGTTGATGTGGCTTGCGACGCGCGCGAGGCTTGCGGCGTTATAGGGCAGTGGCAGAAGATCGTTCAGGAACGCGCTGTCATGACTGGACCAAGCGAGATGCTCGGAGAAGCTGGCGGGATTGAGCCAGTCGCATAAGGTTCTGAGGCGGGCGAGGTGCTCTCTATCAAGCGGGCCTTCGCCACCGATGGACAGGCCGACGCCGTGAACCGAGATCGGGAAGCGGGCGCTGAGGGCCGCAAGCTGTGCAAGGGGACGTCCGCCGTCTCCCATATAGTTTTCGGCATGGACTTCAAACCAGCTTACAGGGCCAGCATTTTGCATAATTTCGGTGTAATGCTGTGGCTTATAGCCGAGGCCTGCGCTTAGGGGCAGGCGGGGGCTTTGGCTCTGATCAAACATAGGGTCTCTCCGACAGTCTGGGGTGGGAGGGCCGAGGGAGCCCTCCCGATCGTCTAAAAGCTGCGCTTATGCTGGCAGATCACGCTCAAGGGCTTCGAGTGAGCCTTTGCGCATTTCGCCATCCGCCATGGCGGGCAGTTCAATGTCCATGCATGTGCCCGCGTCAACGAGTGTCCAAGCATTGCCTTGGTAATCCACTGTTGATGAGCCTGCGCAGGTTGTGCCTGGGCCTGCTGCGCAGTCGTTTTTACCTGCCATTGAAACGCCGAAGCATTTTTCTTTTTCCATGGCGACAGCTGTTGTTGCGTGGGTTGAGAGGGCTGCGGCGACAGCGCCGACGAGGGCGGCAGATTTGATAAGTTTAGACATTGGGAACTCCCTTTACGTTAAAAACGGGCCGCGACAGTGCGGCTTCCTAACGGTAGCTGGGAGGAGGGGGATTGCGCCATTCACGGGCGCGTGTGTCACGAGAAAGAGAGCCAACGTGACGCGTTTGGGGGGATTAGGCCCCTGAAAATACAAAAGCAGGCGTTTTTTGTAACGCCTGCTTTTGATGTTTTGGACCAAATATTACAAAAGATCGGGGGGCGTAGCTGATTTGGCCAGCGTGCTCACGATTTCATCGAGACTTGTAACACTTGTCTGCTTCTCGCCGAGGCGGCGCACAGTGAGTGTGCGCTCTTCGACTTCGCGGTGACCGACGGCAAGGATGACGGGCACTTTACCAAGGCTGTGCTCGCGGACCTTGTAGTTGATCTTTTCGTTGCGGATATCCAGCTCGGCGCGCACGCCCGCGGCCTTGAGCGCGGCGCAGACTTCTGCGGCGTAGTCATCGGCATCAGAGACGATTGTCGCAACAACAACCTGACGCGGGGCAAGCCAGAAGGGCAGTTTGCCGGCGTGCTCCTCGATCAGAATACCGATGAAACGCTCAAAGCTACCGAGCGTGGCGCGGTGCAGCATCACGGGGCGGTGCTTGTCGCCATCCTTGCCAATGTAGGTTGCATCGAGGCGTTCTGGCAGAACGAAATCGACCTGATGCGTGCCACATTGCCAGTCACGCCCGATTGCGTCAGTGAGGACAAACTCAAGCTTAGGGCCATAGAATGCGCCTTCACCTGGGTTCAGTGTTGGCTCGATTCCTGCGGCGCGGGTGGCTGACAAGAGCGCAGCCTCGGCCTTGTCCCAGACTTCATCAGAGCCAGCGCGAGCTTCGGGGCGGTCAGAGAATTTGACGGAGAAGCTCTCAAAGCCGAGGTCTTTGTAGATCATCGAGAGGAAATTGATGAAATCAGCTGTTTCGCTTTCGATCTGCTCTTCGGTGCAGAAGATATGGCCGTCATCCTGTGTGAAGCCACGGACCCGCATGATGCCGTGGAGCGCGCCTGAGGGCTCGTAGCGGTTGCAGGAGCCAAATTCGGCCATACGCAGCGGCAAATCACGATAGGATTTAAGGCCCTGATTGAAAATCTGGACGTGACAGGGGCAGTTCATCGGCTTGAGTGCATTGACCGCTTTTTCGCGGGCGTGCTCTTCATCGACTTCGACGATGAACATGTTTTCCTGATATTTTTCCCAGTGGCCTGAGGCCTCCCAGAGCTTGCGATCTACGACTTGAGGCGTGTTGACCTCGACATAGCCGCCAGCACGCTGTTGGCGGCGCATATAGTCTTCCAGCGTGGTGTAGATGGTCCAGCCGTTGGGATGCCAGAAGATCTGGCCGGGGGCCTCTTCCTGCATGTGAAAGAGGTCCATTTCGCGGCCCAATTTGCGGTGATCGCGCAGGGCGGCTTCTTCGAGCATTGTCAGATAGGCTTTGAGCTTTTCTTTTCCTGTGAAGGCAACGCCATAGATGCGCTGAAGCATCTCGCGTTTGCTGTCACCGCGCCAGTAGGCGCCCGCAACGCTCATCAGCTTGAAGGCGTCGGCGGGGAGCTGGCCTGTGTGCTGCAAGTGTGGGCCGCGGCAGAGGTCTTGCCACTCGCCATGCCAATACATGCGCAGCGGCTCGTCGCCTGGGATGGCGTCGATCAGCTCGACTTTGAAGGGCTCGCCCTTGTCTTTGTAGTGCTGAACAGCTTTGTCACGCGGCCAGATCTCTGTGCGGACTGTGTCGCGCAGATTGATGATCTCTTTCATCTTTTTTTCGATTGCGCCGAGATCTTCAGGGGTGAAGCTCTCTTCGCGATCAAAGTCATAATACCAGCCATTGTCGATCACTGGGCCGATTGTCACTTTGACATCAGGCCAAAGCTCTTGCACCGCGCGGGCCATGACGTGAGCAAAGTCGTGGCGGATCAGCTCGTTGGCCTGATCTTCGTCTTTGAGCGTGTGTATGGCGATGTCGGCATTGGCTTCAATCGGCCAAGCGAGGTCGTAATGCTCGCCATTTACAGTGGCCGAGATTGCCTTTTTGGCGAGGCTTGTTGAGATATCGGCGGCAACTTCGGCGGCGGTTATGCCTGCGGCGTAGTCGCGTGAATTGCCATCGGGAAGGGTCAGGGAAATCTGGCTCATGGCCTAGCTCCTCGTCAGTTTGGCGCCTACGAAAGCGCCCGGTTGCGGGTATGGTTCGCTGGGTAAGTGCGACACGAGGGCTGAATTGTCAAGCGCAAGCGGGGGGCTTGGCAGGGGAACGGCTCTGAGGCAGAGTGAGGCTGAAGAAGGAGCATTTTCATGAGCCAAGCCCATTACTTTGACACGCCACAGGGACGCAGGATTGCCTATCACAAAAGCGGCGGGGCGGGGCCTTGTCTTGTGTTTTGTGGTGGGCTCAAGTCAGACATGGAAGGCACGAAAGCTGTGCACCTTGAGGCATGGGCCAAGGCGCGGGGCCTTGCTTTTTTGCGGTTTGACTATTCGGGGCATGGCGAAAGCTCGGGCGCTTTTGAAGACGGCTGCATTGGCGACTGGCATGAGGACACTCTGGCGATCCTTGAGGCGGTGACGGAGGGGCCTTTGTGTGTTGTAGGCTCGTCGATGGGGGGCTGGCAGGCGCTGCTTCTGGCGCGGGCCATTCCTCGGCGGATCAAGGGGCTTGTGACCATCGCAGCGGCGCCTGATTTCACTGAAGATGGCTATTGGGCGAATTTCACCGACGCGCAGAAGGCAGAGCTTGAGGCGGTGGGGCATGTGGCGCTGCCTTCAGATTACATGGAACCATATATTATTACCAAGCGGATGATTGAGGACGGGCGCACCCATCTGGTTTTGCGTGATCGTCTCGAGCTGCCTTTTCCTGTGCGCTTTTTGCAGGGGACGGCGGATACGGCTGTCAGCGTTGCGACGGCTGTGCGGCTGCTGGAGCATTCGGAGGGGCCGGATATAAGGCTCAATCTGGTGAAGGATGCGGACCACCGCTTTTCTGATGCAGTTTGTTTGACGCTTATAGAGGAGGCGGTTGCAGATGTGATCGCGGCTGCATGAGACGCTTTGGAAAATGGCTTGGGCGGGCGCTTCTGAGCTGTGCCGCGCTTGGCTCTCTGCTTTACTTTTTGGGGCCATATGAGCCTGTCGAGACCGATGTGAGCTTTGATCCGCAGCGCTTTGGTGAAGGGGTTGAAGCGTATTTTTCGAGTGTCGAGAGCGCCTATGACGATATCACGGAGGGGGTGCAAAAGCGTGTGGTCTGGGCCGGAGCGGCGGAAGCGCGCACGCCGCTTTCTGTGCTGTATATCCATGGGTTTTCAGCAACTTCGGAGGAAATACGGCCTGTGCCTGACCGTGTGGCCACGGCCTTGGGGGCGAATCTCGTTTACACGCGGCTCACGGGCCATGGGCGTGGCGGGGCAGCTATGGCCGAGGCGAGCGCAGGCGACTGGATGCGCGACACAGCCGAAGCACTCGCCGCGGCGCGGGCTGTTGGGGACGAAGTGATTGTTATCTCGACGTCAACAGGGGGCGCTTTGACTGCACTGGCCATGCTAGACCCTGCGATGCGGGAGGGCGTGAAGGGGGCTGTGTTTGTGTCGCCAAACTTTGGGCTGAAGGACCCTTTGGCATGGGTTTTGACGCTCCCGGCGGCGCGTTTTTTTGTGCCGCTTATTGCGGGTAAGGAACGCTCTTGGGCAGCTGCGAATGCGCAACAGGAAAAATACTGGAGCACGCGCTACCCGACCGTGGCTGTCTTGCCTATGGCGGCGCTTGTGAAGGAGGCTTTGACGCGTGACTATTCGGGTGTGACTGTGCCTGCGTTGTTTCATTACGCTTCTGACGATCAGGTTGTGGATGCGGAAGCGACCGCTAATTTTGCGGCTCATTGGGGCGGGGCTGTGAGCGAGGCTCTGCTTGCCGACGAGGCGCGCGTGGAAGACAGCCGTCATGTGCTGGCTGGTGATATTGTATCGCCTGAGCAGACAGAAGTATTGTCTGGCATAATATTAAATTGGATCAATGATTTGTGAAGTAATATTTATGTGGATAAGCTGTGGAAAAATACTCAGAGAGTGGGCTGTATGATGCGACGCCCGCAAAGCATGTGGAGCCTTGAGACGCTGGGCCGCGTGAAGCTTTCCAAGTATTTCTACATGCGAGAATTTCTTTACTCTGAGATCGCCAATATCAATGGTTTGCAGAATATTCCTGATGACCCTGATCTGGCTGTCGCCAATGGGCGGGCGTTTTGTAGCGCGTTGCTTGACCCGCTGGAAGAAACGTTTGGCCGCGTGGCGCTGCGTTCAGGATATCGTTCGGCGGCGCTCAACCAGTTTGGCAATGAAAACAAGCTGAATTGTGCGCGCAACGACTTTCCGCAGGAGTGCCATATCTGGGATCGTGGCCAAGGCGCTGAGGCGGTCGCGGGGGCCAGCGTTGTGATCCCTTGGTTTGCAGAGCAGTATGAAAGTGGTCGTGATTACAGGGATTTAGCCTATTGGATCCATGACCATTTGGCCTATTCGGAGCTGTGGTTTTTTCCAAAGCTCTGCGCTTTTAATATCAGTTGGCGTCCGATGCCCTGGCGGATGATTTCGAGCTATATCACGCCTCAAGGAGGGCGGCGCGGCACGCTTGTAAAGCGGGGTAGTGAACCTGAAGAGAGCTTGGCCCAGCGGCAGGCGCGATACGCGGATTTTCCGCCCTTTCGTGGACTTGTGATTTGAGCGGTTGACCTTGGCAGGACTTCTGCCAATCTGCGGCCAGAAGGAGCCAGCCCTATGCGCGAGCCGTTGTTGTTTATCCCTGGTATGATGTGTGATGCGCGGCTTTTTCAGCCACAAATTGAGCATTTCAGCCGCACTCATAATGTGATGGTGGCCTGTACGACAGAAGGCGAGCGTATAGAGGAGATCGCCTCTACGATCCTGTCTGATGCACCCCAGAAATTTGCGCTGGCAGGGCTATCGATGGGGGGGATTATTGCCATGGAAATCTTGCGCCGCGCGCCTGAGCGGGTGATGCGCATTTGCTTGATGGACACCAATCCGCTGGCAGAAACGCCACAATCGGCGGCTGGGTATGAGCCGATGATTGTCGGGATCAAGTCGGGCCGGATGATGGATGTGATCCGTGGGTTTTTGAAGCCTGAGTTCCTTGCGCCTGGCCCAATGCGGCCTGTTGTGCTCACTGCAGTGCGCGATATGGCGGAGAGCTTGGGTCCTGAAGTTTTCTTGCGTCAGATCAAAGCCTTACAACGGAGGCGAGATCAGCAAGCTGTGCTGCGCAAGGCGAAAGTGCCTGCGCTTGTGGTCTGTGGAGCCTATGACGGGCTGACTCCAGTCAAGCGGCATGAATTTATGGCCGAGCTGATCCCTTATGCGAAGCTCGCGGTGCTGCAGGATGCAGGGCATTTGCCCACGCTGGAATCAGCTGATCAGGTCAATGCTTTGCTTACAGAGTGGCTGCGCCAGCCATATGTGTTGCGCAGTTAAAAGAGGCGTCCCCATGTGCCGCCGAGGGGGCGTGTTACTGCGCCTGTGCCAAGCTTGAAGCGGGCGAGGTTTGCGCCGCTATCTGTATCAACGAGGCCCAGTTCCATCTCTGATATGCGGTATGCGGGCAGCTCCTGAAAGGCTTTCCACATGAGCAGCCAATGCGCGCCCATCTTGCGCGCGTCGGGGCTCGTGTAGCCGATATGATAGGTGGCGCGCGGACCGTGCAAGGCAAAGAGCATAGCGGCGCGAGGTGCTCCCGGCCCGTTGAGGGAGAACAGGCGCAAACTCTTTGGGCTTGCGGCGCTGAGGGCGCAGGTTAGGGCCGAAGGATAGCAACGAAAGCGGCGTGTGCGGGCTTGAGCCGCCTCGGCTTCAAGCAACCAAGCGTCACGCTCAGGATCGAAGGCGCGGTGCGTCAGCGTTATGTGCTTGGGGCGCTCGGCCTCAAAGCGCTCAAGGCTACGCCGCCACTTGGGCTGCATGGCGGCGCGCTGAATGACGGGGTCGGGCGACAAGGGCAAGCTGGCGATATGAGCGGGCTTGATGAGCTGTCGGTAGCCGTACTGCCGTAGGGCGGGGTGGGCGCTTTCAGCATTGATGATACGGATGCGTTTTTTGGCGAGCTCTGCATAGGTTTCGGGAGCGTCATGCGGGCGCGTGGCAAGTGAGAGGCCAAAGCGGCGCAGGGCAAAGACCGACCCTGTCGGCATGGCAAGCCGCTGTGGTGGACGCCCCAAAAGGGCTAGTGCACCATTGAAAAGCTCGGATTGTTGGAAGGAATGTGCCTCTATCATGGCGCCGTTAAGCCAAAAGAAACCTAAATCATGGTTAACATCGCACTATGAGACGGAAAAACACAGTTTTTGGCCAAGATTTGCCAGCCCCGCGGCTAACCTCGCTTGGGGCAGCGCTGCTGGCTTTGGCCATTGCGCTGCCTTGTGGCGTGGTGTTGAGCTTGCTCGACTGGCTGGTCTTTTAGGCTGCGTTGGTGTTTGCGGCTTTTTTGCCAGCCTTTTTGGGCTTGGCAGGGGCTGCTGAATTCTCATCAATGAAGTTAAGCACGAGCGGGCGGATATTATTGCGCCAGCTTTTACCTGCGAAGATGCCATAGTGGCCAGCGCCTGGCTCTACGTGTGAGGCTTTTTTGCTGTCGGGCAGGCCTGTGCAAAGGGCAAGCGCAGCAATGCATTGTCCTGGGGCCGAAATATCGTCCTTCTCGCCTTCGACGGTTTTGATGGCGACTGTGGTGATCTTACCCATATCGACTTTGTGACCCGCGACGACAAATTCGTTTTTGGCGATTTCGCGCTCTTTGAAGATGCGGTCGACGGTCGACAGATAGAATTCTGCAGTCATGTCCATGACAGCGAGATATTCGTCGTAGAATTTGTTGTGTTTGTCATTGTCGCCAGCCTTGTCTTTGGCGACGCGGGCAATCTGATCGGAGAAGGCTTTGGCGTGTTTCTCGGCGTTCATGGAGATAAAGGAGGTGAGCTGCAGAAGGCCTGGATAAACCTTGCGGCCAACGCCTTTATATTTGAAGCCGACCCGCTGGATCATGCTTTCTTCGAGTTGGCCCATTGTGACACGGCGGCCAAAGTCTGTGACGTCTGTGGGCGTTGCATCGGGGTCAACGGGGCCGCCAATGAGCGTGAGCGAGCGGGGCTGCGCTTCGGGCTCTTTCTCGGCGAGATAGGCTGTGGCCGCGAGTGTGAGGGGGACAGGCTGGCACACGGCGATCACATGCGTGTCGGGGCCAAGTTTTTTCATGAAGTCAACAAGATAGAGGGTGTAGTCCTCAATATCAAACTTGCCTTCTGAGACCGGAATGTCGCGGGCATTGTGCCAATCTGTGATGTAGACTTCACAGTCGCGGATCAGGCTCTTTACGGTGGAGCGCAGGAGCGTGGCATAATGGCCAGACATTGGGGCAACGATGAGCACCTTGCGGGGCGCTTTTTCACGGCCTGTCACGTTAAAGTGGATCAGATCGCCAAAGGCGCCTTCGACAATTTTCTCGACTTTGACGAGGTGATCTTTGCCATCGTCGCAGGTGAAAGTGTCAATGCCCCAGTCAGGCTTGGCGATCATGCGTTCGAAGCTGCGCTCTGTCACTTCGCCCCAAGCGGCGAGCCACTGAAAAGCAGGGTTTGGCGCGAGAGCAAAAGCGGGGTAGGATGCAAAGGATTGGGCGGTTGCGCCGAACCATTGGTTGGCATTGCGAAACGATTCCATGAAGTCGTAGCTGGCCATATAGCGCATGTGGGCGTCCTTTGTTTCTTGTGTGCTGACCTAGGGTAAGTCACTTCGTCGCGTTGTTAAGATCGTGGTAATAATTATGCTGCATTGCAGAAAAAGATAGGGGAATTTTGTTAAGATGACAACAAAAGATGATGTCTCGAGTGAAAATCTTGACAAAATGCAAGCTAATTTGCAGCGGGTTGAGGCGCTTACAGAGCGATTGATGCTGGCGATTAGCGGACGAAAAGCTGTGAATCCGACCCTGAGTGGTCCGGGAACTGAGCTTTATGCGCAGGCTGCTGTGAATTATTGGGCTGAAATGGTCGAGAATCCTAAGCGGATTTATGAGCATCAGCTTGAATATTGGGGCAGATCTGTTCAGCATTTTGTCGCAGCTCAAGAAGCGTTCGCCACTGAAGGCTTCAAGGCGCCCGCAGATCACACAGGGGCTGACAAGCGTTTTGGCAACCCTTTGTGGCAGACGCATCCGTATTTTAACTTTGTGAAGCAGCAATACCTGATCAATTCAGACGCAATCCGTAAGGCTGTTGAAGATGTTGAGGATATGGACCCCAAAGACAAACGGCGGCTGAATTACTTCTCTGAGCAGATTATTGCGATGATGGCTCCTAGCAATTTCCTCGGGACGAACCCTGACGCGCTGGAGCGGGCCGTGCAGACGGAAGGCGAGAGCCTTGTGCGCGGGCTTGAGAACCTTGTGGCTGATATGGAAGCAAATGACGGCGAGCTTCTGGTCAAGCTCTGTGACGAGAGCGCCTTCGAGCTTGGTCGCAATGTGGCGACGAGCGAAGGCTCTGTTGTGTTTCGCAACGAGATGCTGGAGCTGATCCAGTATAAGGCCGCCACAGAAGAGGTGCATAAGACACCGCTGCTTATTTTCCCTCCATGGATCAACAAGTTTTATATTCTCGACCTCAAGGCCGAAAACAGCCTGATCAAATGGATCACCGAGCAGGGCTATACCCTGTTTGTTGTGAGCTGGCGCAATCCGGGACGTGCCCAAGGGGTCTGGGGCATGGAAGATTATATCGAGACAGGCTTTAAAGAGGCGATCCGCGTGACCAAAGAGATCACGGGAGAGAAGCAGGTCAATGCTGTGGGATACTGCATTGCGGGCACGACGCTTCATCTGATGCTCGCTGATATGAAAGCCAAGGGCGATACATCTGTGAAGTCAGCGACTTTCTTCACGGCGCTGTCTGATTTTGGCGAACAAGGGGAGTTTACGCCCTTCTTGCAGGATGACTTTGTGGATGGGATCGAAGAGGAGGTGGCCAACTACGGAGTATTACGCTCGGTGATTATGTCACGGACCATGAGTTTCTTGCGCTCTAATGATTTGGTGTATGGGCCAGCCATCAAGTCCTACATGATGGGAGAGACGCCGCCTGCCTTTGATCTGCTGTTCTGGAATGGTGATGCGACGAACCTGCCTGGAAAGATGGTCATGGAGTATCTGCGCGGACTTTGCCAGAAGAACGCTTTTGTCGGGGAGGGGTATGAGATTCTGGGAGAGCGGCTGCATGTGCGCGATGTCGAGATCCCGCTCTTTGCCGTGACGTGCGAGACAGATCATATTGCCGCGTGGCGAGACTGCTACCGTGGGTTTGGGATGACAGGGGCAAAGGACAAGACCTTTGTTGTGAGCCAGTCGGGGCATATTGCGGGGGTCGTTAACCCGCCGAGCAAGAAGAAATACGGCCACTACACCAACGAAGAGTTGCCTGAAGCGGCGGCTGATTGGTGGGAGGGCGCAACGTTCCACGAGGGGTCTTGGTGGCCGCGCTGGGAAGGCTGGCTTGGCAAGCGCTCGGGCAAAATGATACCTGCGCGTGAATTGGGCGGAAACGGCTATGAGCCGTTGTGCGCCGCCCCTGGCACATATGTGAAGCTCAAACCAGAAGTCTAGGCTCTTCGGAGGCGGCTCTTGGATGTGCTTTTGATGGCAGGCGATTCCATGAAGGTTTTGTAAAAATGTAATGCTGCGTTGCGGCTAAAGATTTTTTGCGAGCAAAATAAGGGGGTTACCCTAGGTAACTTTTTTATGCCGCAGTGCAGAAAAAGACTTGAATTGCTGCGATGCAGCATGTATATATTCCTCAGACGCGTAACCAACTCCTCGGGCCAAAGTAGAGTTGCCCGATTAACCTGATAGGATTTTAAAATGGCTAAGGCACAAGATTTCACAGCGACACTCAAAGACATGATGGGCGCATTCCCTGTAGACACAGCTGCTTTTGAAGGCGCTTTCAAAAACCAAGCCGAGCTTGGCGAAAAGTTCTCTTCAGTTGCTCTGGAAGCTGCTGAAAAATCAGCCGCCATCTCAACAAAGTGGACATCTGAGACACTTGCCAAGCTTGGCGACATGTCAAAAGTAAAAGCAGAGCCTGCTGACTACGCAAAAGCGATCACAGACTTCGCCTCAGCCCAAGCTGAAGTTGCTTCAGAAAACATGGCTGCTTTCGCTGAAGTTGCGAAAAAAGTTCAAATGGAAACAGTTGAGCTCATGATGGCAGCTGGTAAATCAGCTTCAGAAGAAGCCACAACAGCTGTTAAAAAAGCGACTGAAGACATGACAGCCGCAGCGAAAAAAGCGACAGCTGCTGCAAAGTAAGCTGACAGAGATAGAGCGCAACAGTCTCCTCCCATTCTGAAAGCGCTCCACTCTTGAGCGGGTCCTTAGCGGCCCGCTCTTTCTTTTTGTGATCGGCTGCCATAAGCTGCACTGCAGCGCGGCTCATTTGGGAGGATACAAGCGTGGACGAGTCTCAAAAACCATTGCTGATCAAGCGGTACGCAAGCCGCAGGCTTTATAATACCGAAACATCAGACTATGTAACGCTTGACGATATTGCGGCTTTTATCCGCGAAGGGCGCGAGGTTCAGATTGTAGATCTGAAATCTGGCGACGATCTTACACGGCAGTATCTCTTGCAGATTATTGCAGACCACGAGAGCCGCGGCGAGAATATGCTGCCTGTCTCTGTGCTCAACGATATTGTCCGTAGCTATACAAACCAAGCCACCCAGATGATGCCTGAGTTTTTGCAAGCCAGCTTTGATATGCTCCGTGAGGGGCAAGAAAAGATGATGAAAAACATGGGGACAATCAGCCCTATGGCCAAAGTTCCGGGTTTTGAGGCGCTTCAGGCACAGCAAGAAGCCTTTTTGAAAGCGATGACGGGCGGCTTTGGTGGGGGTGCTGCGGCGACAAAACCGGAAGCGGCGGCGCCAAAAGGCGACAGTCCTGACGATCTTGATGACATCAAGGCCGAGCTGGCTGCGCTTCAGGCCAAGCTTTCCAAGATGGGTAAGTAATGCAAAATGGCTGACAACGCGGGGCGGATCACCCTTTGGGGGGTGGAAGTTTTTATTGCCACGGCAGAGGAACGCTCCATCACCGCGGCAGCGCGCCGCCTTGGTGCGAGTCCTTCGGCTGTGAGCCAGCAGCTGACCAATCTTGAGGGCGCAATGGGTGTTACGCTGTTGCAGCGCAATGCCCGACCCATTTTGTTAACGCCGGCGGGAGAGATTTTCCGCAGGCGGGCGCAGAATATTATGAACGAGGCTGAACAGGTCCGTACAGAGCTTGCAATGAGCGATATGCGTGGTCTGACGCGGTTTCGCCTTGGGATGATCGAAGATCTGGCGGCAGATGTAACGCCCCAGCTTTTGACGCAGATGGCCGATGAACTCACCACCTGCCAGTTTTTGCTGGAGACGGGGGCGAGCCATTTTCTGCATGATCAACTTGATGCACGCGCCTTAGATGTCATCGTTGCAGCGGAGATGGGCGAGGCCTTGAGCGGGATGGAAGTCCACCCGCTTATGGAGGAAGGGTTTGTTGTTGCGGCCCCAAAAGGCGCGATTGACCGAAAGGGCGATGTGCTGCGTCAGCTGAAGCGGCTTCCGCTCATTCAGTATACGTCACGGCACCATATGGGACGTCAGATTGCCAGTCACCTGTCCCGCCAGAATTTGCGGATGTCCCACCGTTTTGAGCTTGATAGCTATCATGCCATTTTGGCGATGGTCGGGCAGGGTGCGGGCTGGACCATCCTGACGCCGCTGGCCCTGATGCGTGCGCGGCGCTTTGCACCCAAGATTGATGTAATGGCACTGCCGTTTGAGCCGCTCTCACGGCGGATCAGCCTGACGGCCCGTGAGGGCATTTTGCAGGATATGCCTGAAGGGGTCGCGCAGAAGCTGCGCCCGATCCTGCGCCAGACCATTATTGATCCGGCGCTGGAAGCGTTTCCTGAAACCAACGGTGTGATCAGCCTGCTTTAAGGGTGGGCTCTGCCTTGGCGTCTTGGGCGGCTGCGAGGAGGGCATCGGCAATAAAGTCGAGCTCTTCGCGCGTGAGACGGGCAGGAAGGCGGGTATCACAGGCGCGCATGAGCATCTGACGGGTGTGCGGCAGTTCTGGTGTTTCGCCTGGGATGAACTTCCAGTTCCAGAAGGCGCGGGCGTTGTCCGTGCTCATCCCGAAAATCTGAACTTTTACGCCGCGTGCGGCGGCGGAGCGGGCAAAAGTTTCTGTCTCGCTGTCATCCATGTTCACAAGGTTGAACTGGATGCTATCGGGCGCGCGCTCTTCAGGGGCGAGCTTGGCGGGCACAGTCAACCAAGGGCTTTGTTCCAGCTTTGTGGCGACATAGTCATGATTGTTGCGGCCTTTGGTGACACGTTCAGCCACAAGCGGCAGCTGTGGGCGAATGACGGCTGCGGAGAGATTGCTCAAGCGGAGATTGTAAAGTGGAAGACGGTTTTGCCAGCGTGCGAAGGCGGCCTCGAGGGCTTCGTCAATCTCGCCATGCTTGCGCCAGTTGTGTTCATAGGCGCCAGACATGATCACGGCTTGGGCGAGCAGATCGGCATCGTCGGTGATGAGGATGCCGCCTTCGCCAGCGTTGACGAGCTTGTAAGACTGGAAGGAAAAGCAGCCGATGCGCCCGAGCGTGCCGATGTTTTGACCGTGCCATGTTGTTCCGAGGCTGTGAGCGGCGTCTTCAATGACGGGAATATTGCGCGCGTCGCATAGTGCCATGATGGCGTCCATATCGGAGGTGTGGCCGCGCATATGGGAGATGATGACAGCGCTAATATTGTCGGCAAGCTTTGCCTCAAAATCGACCATATCGATACGATAGTTCTCGCCGACGTCACAAAGCACAGGCAGGCAGTCTGCATGGACAACAGAGGAGGGCACGGCGGCAAACGTAAAGGCAGGAATGAGCACGCGGGCGTCGCGTGGCAATCCGAGCGCTTTGAGCGAGAGAAAGAGTGCAGCAGAACATGAGGAGACAGCCAGCGCGTATTTTGCGCCAAGCAAGTCCGCAAATTCTCGCTCCAGAAGCGCGACAGGGGCGTCTTCGGGGGCGGTGTAGCGAAAGAGGTCGCCTGACGCGAGCAGGCGGTCAATTTCGTCACGCGCGGCGTCTGGGATGGATTCTGCGTCGTGAACGGATGGGGCTTTGGTCAACATATTCAGGATTCCCGAAAATTACATTCGTTAAATCTAAACTATTTTGCGATTCAAAAAAACCCCATATGCGCCCGTGCGACCCTATGTGTCTTTTTCTCTTTAAAAATATCCTGGGGGAGTGCGAGGGGGCGAGCCCCCTCGCGGGGTCGGATTTTCGCGCAGCGAAAATTCGAAGTCTTAGACCTCTGGCACAATCAAAGTGAGACCATCCAGTGCCTGTGACGCCAGTATCTGGCAGGAGAGGCGGGATGTTGGCCCGCGCTCGGCCTCGGTTGCATCCAGCATGGCATCTTCAAATTCGCCAGCGGCGCCGGTTTGGGAGCTCCATGCCGCGTCGACATAGACATGGCAGGTTGCGCAGGCGAGGCTGCCGCCGCATTCGCCAATCACGTTCGGTACATTGTTGGCCACGGCGGCTTCCATCATGTTGGTTCCGTCGCTGACTTGCGCTGAGATTTCGCTGCCGTCGGGCAGTTTCCAAATGACCTTCATCGCTTTTCCCCTTCAAACAAAGTGCACATAAAAGTCGCGCAGTGCGTCGCCTTCCAAGTCACGGGTTTTCTTGACCTCTTGTTCTTTCATATAAACGTGGTTGGCGCAGAGCATATCGCCCACCGCGTTGCAAAGTGCTGTGTCGGCCTTGAGGTCTGCTGTGGCGCCTTTGAGGTCCATCGCCGTGCTTTCCTTGGCGTCGGTTTTTTCAAAGCCGTCGCCTGTTTCCATTGGCGGCAAGCTGTACCCGTTTTCCAGACCTAGAAGGCTTGCTTGCAAGACCGCTGCTGTCGCGGTGTAGGGGTTTGAGGAGGCGTCGGCCATGCGGTGCTCAAGCCGCGCTTTGACCCCGCCTTCGGAGCTGATGCGCGTCGTGACGTTGCGGTGATCCCCGCCCCAGTTTTTCCAGAAGCCCGAGAGCGAACCTGGTTGGAGGCGTTGGTAGCTGTTGGCTGTGGGGGCGATGAGGCCTGCGAGGCCTTTGTGGTGCTCAAGCAGTCCAGCAAGGCAGCTTCGAGCTAGATCGTTCATATGATCGGGGCCGCCCTTATCACCCGAAGAAAGCGCGTTTTTGCCGCTCTTGTCGGTGAAGGAGAAGTTGATGTGCATGCCCGAGCCGCCCGCTTCGGCCAGAGGCTTGGGCATGAAGCTTAGGAGTACGCCGTGCTCTAGGGCGATTTCGCGGGCCATGAGGCGGAAGAGCACGATATCATCGACCGCTTTCACGGCATCATCAAATGTCAGGACGTATTCAAACTGTGGTGTGTCAAACTCTGATGTGATCATTTCAATGTGGAAACCAAGGCGCTCGGCTTCTTCCCAGATCGCATCATTGAAGCGCAGGGGGTCAGAGAAGGGGCCAGTTCCGTAGACCACACCGCCTGGGGCATCGTACGGAATGATGCGGCCCATGTCGTCGGTCTGAAGGGCGAAGCACTCAAGCTCGATGCCGACCTTTGGTGTCAGACCTTTGGTCTCCCATGCGGCCACAGCCCGCTTGAGCGCTCCGCGCGGGCACAGGCCGAGGGGTGCTCCGTCAACATCATAAAGGTCACCAAGAACGATTTTGGTGTGCTCATCCCAGCTGTCTCGGATCTCTTCGGCTTTCCACTTCAGCTCCATGTCGGGCAGCCCCTCCATCATCATGGCGCCGGGGGCATTGAGCAGATCCTTGTCATAATGCACCCCGAAGGTGGAGCGGCAAAACCGTGTGCTGCTGTCAGCGATTTTACTGCCAGGCAAGTATTTGCCCCGCATGATTGAGAGGTGGTCACAGAATACGGCGCGTAAACGGTCTTTCATTTTAAGTCTCCCTGATGGGCTTTTGCCCTTATTGGTATTGGTATTCAGGCGCGCTTGATGCGCACAGGCAATGATTTGATCCCGCCGACAAAGTTGGAGCGCAGGAACTTGTGCTCGCCGTCAGCTTCGATGTGGCTGAGACGTTTGGCAAGCTTTTGAAACAAGACCCGCACTTCGAGCCGTGCCAGCCACATGCCAAGGCAGACATGTGGGCCGCCTTGGCCGAAGCTGACGTGTCTGTTGTTTTCGCGTAGAAGATTTACGCGCATCGGGTCGTCAAAGGCGGTTTCGTCACGGTTGCCTGAAGACCACCAAAAGAGGACTTTGTCGCCCTCTCGAATGGTTTTGCCATGGGCCTCATAGTCTTGCATCGCCGTGCGGCGGAAGTAGAGCGCGGGCGTTGCCCAGCGGATGATTTCGTCGGGGGCGGTGCTCCAGATATCGCCTGTTTGCATCTGGGCGAGCAGTTCGGGCTGATGACACATAGCCTGTATGCCCGCAGCAATAGAGTAGCGCGTGGTATCGTTGCCTGCGGCGACGAGCAGACAGAAGAAGTTGCGAAACTCTTCTTCTGTGATGGTGTTGCCGTCTTTGTCGGGCTGCAGGATCATATGTAGCACGCCCTCTGTGTCGCCCGCGGCCTCTTTCTGTTTCATGAGGTCTTTGGCATAGAGAAAGAGTTCGGCGCCAGCAGGAGAGTTGAACGGCATCATGCGAAACTCGTCAGTTTTCATTTTGTCGAGCACATGATCCGTAAAGTCGGGGTCTGTATTTGCGATAAGCGCATCCCCCTTTTCGACGAGCCAAGGCAAATCTTTCTCGGGCAGGCCGAGGATGCGACCAAGCATTCGCATGGGCAATTCGCGGGCAATTGTTTTGGTGGCGTCAAAGCTATCAACACTTAGGGCCTCCTCGAGGATTTCGTCGCAGAGCAGGCCGATTTCTTCATCAAACTTCGCGATCACGGGCTTAGAAAAGGCCTTGGCGACTTTGATGCGCGTTCTCAT
This sequence comes from Lentibacter algarum, assembly GCF_040580765.1. Lineage (GTDB taxonomy): Bacteria > Pseudomonadota > Alphaproteobacteria > Rhodobacterales > Rhodobacteraceae > Lentibacter > Lentibacter algarum. The sequence continues at coordinate 939,539 of NZ_CP158687.1, forward strand.
GTGCTCGGGAGCGTCTGTTTCCTGAAATGTGCGCCGCGCGAGGTACTCCTCATAAGACTGATCTTCCATACGAATGCCGCGCGCGGAGGAAAAGACGCTGGTGTTGCGGTTCATTTCCATCATGTCTGCGTGTCGGGTAATCGACCAGTAGTTCTCGCCATCAGCGTAGTCTGTCCAGCTCACAGGGTCTTCATCACGCAGGCGCTTGAAGGTGTTGTGCGGCGCCCCTTGCTCAAATGTGTCGTGGCTTGAGAGGTCGGCAAAGCCGTCATCCGTAGGGGTCCAGACCGTCATGGGGGCTACCTTACTTCGCGTTTCACTTGTTAAGTATATTATGAGGGGATATAAATATGTAAAGAAGAATCTGAACTGGAGTCTCCCGATGCGTATCGCTGTCTTGATGACAAACACCGACGAGAGTGATTTTTCCAACAGCTGGCCGAAGGATGGCGAGAAGTTTCCTGCTATGATGCGACGTGTGCGCCCCGAGTGGGAGTATGTGGTTTATTCCGTCAAGGACGGGGTGTTTCCTGAGGTGCTGACAGGGATTGAGGGAGTGCTGATCACTGGCTCGCCGCATTCTGTGAACTCTGGCGACGCTTGGGTGGAGCGCTTGTTTGGGCTGATACGAGAGATCTATGCCGCTGGTATTCCTATGTTTGGGGCCTGTTTCGGGCATCAGGCCATCGCCAAGGCTTTGGGAGGTGATGTGGCAGCGAATCCGAAGGGATGGGTCTTTGGCTTGGTCGAAAAGCGCTTTGCTGATGGGCGCAGTTTGCCGCTCTATGCGAGCCACTCTGAGCAAGTGACCAAGATGCCGAAAGGCGCCGAGGTGATTGCTTCAGGACCAGACTGTGATGTGGCGGGATTCGTTATGGGGCGGGGAGTTATGACAACTCAGTATCATCCCGAAATGGAGCCTGCGTTTATTGCGGCACTGGTTGAGCATCTGGCGGATGAACTGCCGAGCGACGTGACCGAGCGGGCGCGTGCCTCGCTTGTCAAAGAGGCCGACATGCAGGCCATGGCAGAACGTATTGCTCTTTTTATAGAGGGCCAATCAGCTTAGGGCAGCCAAAAGGTCAAGTGCGGTGACATGGTCAAAACTGACGTGGCGTTCCATGGCGGCTTCCGCTTCTTCTGCATCCCGTGCAAAGATCAGGGTAGCAATCGCGCGGTGCTCTCTGGCCGAGGTCGCGATAACGCCCTTGTAGTGATAACGAGCGCGATAATAGGCCATAAGCTTGCGCGCATTGGTCTTGATCATATCCAGTAAGTAAGGGTTGCCAGCGGCTTCCGCGACGACGCGGTGAAAGTCCATGTTGAGCTGGTAATAAGCGTCAGGTGCGCCATCACCATGCTCTTGCGCATGGGCTTCGCAAGCGGCGACGGCTGCTTCCAATGCGGCGGCATGGGTTGCTGACAGACGCCGCGCAGCAAGCCCCGCTGCTTGGCCCTCCAGCTTGGCATGCACTTCTAGAATCGCGAGAAACTGCTCTAGCGTCGGGCGAAAGACAACCGCACCCTTGCGGGCCACGCGCTCGACCAGTCCTGATGCTTCCAGCTGGATGAGGGCTTCTCGAACCGGCGTGCGTGAGACCTCGTGGCGGGCCATGATTGCGGCGTCTTCAATAAAGTCGCCCGGGCGCAATGCACCTGTTTCAATGTCGCGTAGGATCGCACTGATGATGGTTTCTGTTTGGCCTGCCATTTAGAGAGATTGACCGAAAAAGAAGGGCAGGTCCAGCTTTAGGTATATTCAGGCTTTGCAAAAATATGTTCTTCTTCTTTCTCTCCGTATCTCGGGGGAGGTTGGGGGCAAAGCCCCCAGCGGGTCGGATTTTTCCGAAAGAAAAATTCGAACTCAAATGCGCGCCCGCCAGTGCCCTTCCAGATCGCGCATAGCCTTTGCAAAGACGCCCACATCGACGCCAACGGCAAGAAACTGCGCTCCCCAGTCGGCATACTCCTGCGTGGCGGTTTGGCTGACGCCAAGGATACCAGCGGCTTTGTCGGACTCGCTGATGCGACCAAGCATGTCTTTGATCGCAGCTTTGACATCCTCTGCCGCAGAGTTGCCAGGGTGCCCCATGTCAGCGGCGAGATCGGCGGGGCCGATGAAGACGCCGTCCACGCCCTCGACGTCTAGAATGGCATCGAGATTTTCCATGCCGAGGCGGGTCTCGACTTGGACGAGCAAACAGACTTCATCGTTGGCTGTCTGTACATAATCTTCAATCGCGCCGAACAGTGAAGCGCGTGCGCCAGCAGCGCCTGCACCGCGGATGCCATGAGGCGGGTAGCGCATGGCGCGCACGAGGGCTTTCGCTTGTTCTGCCGTGTCGACCATCGGCACAAGCACGGTCTGCGCGCCTGCATCGAGCACTTGCTTCACCAGCCAGTCGTTGCCTGTGGGGATGCGTACGACCGCGTGGGAGTGTTTGCCTTCAAGGACTTGCAGCTGGGAGGTGATGGTTTGCAAATCGTTTGGAGCATGTTCTCCGTCGATGACGACCCAATCAAATCCTGCGGTCGCTACCATTTCGATCGGGTAGGGATGAGCGAAGCTTGACCAGACGCCGAGTTGCTTTTTGCCCGCTTTGAGAGCGGCTTTGAAGGGGTTGTGAGGGGCTGGCATGGGTCTCTCCTTAAAGGGTCGCGGCGATTTCGGTGATGACATCATAGGCCATCATCACATCGGCGCGTGTGGCATCAAACTGGCCTGCTTGAAAGCGGATCACAAGAGCGCCTGTTGTGCGTGTTTGGGTGATGTAGATGCGGCCGTCGTCGTTGACCCGATCGACAAGGTTTTGGTTGAGTGCGTCAAGGTCTGTGGCGCTTTGGGGCGCGTAACGGAACGTGAAGAGCGAGAGCACAGGGTCGGTGATGATTTCAAAGTCTGGCGCTGCACGAAAACGCTCGCAGAGCTCTTCGGACCATTTCACATGATTGCGCAACATGGTGCGCAGGCCTTCAAGCCCGTAGGTGCGAAAGAGAAACCAAAGCTTGAGTGCGCGGAAGCGACGACCAAGGGGGACGGACCATTCAGAGTAGTTGATGATCCCGTCTTTGCCATGTGTTTTCAGATATTCAGGCTGGATTGCCAAGGTGCGGGTCAGGTCTTCGGGGGCGCGCACGAAATGGGCGGAGAGGTCAAACTGCGTGCCCATCCATTTATGCGGGTTGAGCACGACGCTGTCGGCCTTTTCCACACCTGTCCAGAGCGAGCGGAATTCTTCACACAGCATCGCTGAGCCCGCCCAAGCCGCATCGACATGGGTGTAAAGCTCATGCGTGGCGGCGACATCGCAAACGGCAGATATATCATCGCAGGCGCCTGTGCCTGTGCCGCCTGTGCAGGCGATGACGCCAGCGGGGAGGAAGCCCGCGGCAAGATCGGCTTTGATGGCGGCGTCGAGTTTGGCGGGGTCCATGGCGCGCATAGGTCCATGCGTTGGGATGCGGACAAGGTTCTCTTGTCCGATGCCTGCGATCCAGATCGCGCGGTCAACGGACGTGTGCACCTCCTCAGAGGCATAGATGCGCAGGCGGGCTTGGCCTGTAAGGCCTTTCTGGTTCCCGGCCCAGTTGAGGGCTTTCTCGCGCATGGTGAGCACGGCGGCCAGCGTCGCGCCGCTGGCACTGTCTTGGATGACCCCGTGGAAGGCTTGCGGAAGGCCGAGCGCATCGCGCAGCCAGTCCATCATGCGTGTTTCCATCTCGGTGGCGGCAGGAGAGGTCTGCCACAGCATACACTGTGGCGCCATCACTGTTGTGAAGAAGTCGGCCAGCACGGCAGCGGGGGAGGCGTTGGACGGGAAGTAGGCAAAGAAGCGTGGGTGCTGCCAGTGGGTGATGCCGGGCATCACGATGCGCTCGAAATCCTTGATCACATCCTCCACAGGCTGGCCCTGTTCTGGGGCGGCTGCGGCGAGCTGTGCTGCGATTTCGCCCGGCTTTGTCTGGGCGCGCACAGGGCGCTCTCGCAAGGAACCGTGATACTCTGCTGCCCAATCGGCTACATAGCGGCCCCATTTTGGAAAATCTGTCCAGCGCATCTACGGCTCCCTCTTTTGTTAACAGGGTAACTGTATTTTTGGGGCAGACAAGTGGATTGTTAGAGGTATTGGGGCGACGCGCTGAACCGTATCGCCCCTTGCTGCTTTATTTTGTGCGCTTGGCGGCTGTGATGGCTTCGGAGAGTATGGCGCGCTCACCAATGTGGTTCGCCAGCAGCAGGATCAGGCGCGCGTTGTAGGCGTCGCTTTCCTCTTTGCTGAGGCCTTCATGCGCGTTGAGCAATTCCTCATAAAAGTCATCGCCACCTTTGATGTTGGGGGTCAGGGTCAATGTGCTCATGGGATTATTCCTTGCCTGTTGCGCGGCGAAGGGCCGTGCGGAAGAGGTTTTCGTCAAAGCGGTCGCGGCGCGCAGCAACATGCTGATCGGGGCGAATGAGATAAACGCCTGATTTGGCTTCGCCGAGATAGCGCGCTTTGAGTGCGCCCGTCGGGTCGTCTTTGGCCGAGAGAGCGAGGCGGGTCACTGTGATGCCATTATCTTCAAAGCTATCGGGCGCGTCTGCGTCGATCGTTAGGAGCGTGAATTTGCCGCCAAGCTTAGAGAGAAGGAATTCTGCCCCGAGCGGCGCATCGGGGCAGGGCGCGCCTGGGCGGGTGCGCTCGGGGCCATGGGAAAGACCATCGGCTGAGTTCAGCGGAGAACTGTCATAAACGCAAGGGAGCGAGAGGCGGCCCGAATTGACCAGTGGGCGCGCAAACTCGTAGCGCTCGGAAAGCTCCAGAACGGCGTTGCGGAAGATGTGGCTCGTCTCGCTTTTGGGCGTGATGAAGTCGGTCGCGCGGGTTGAGTTCAGGATATTTTCGTCAGCTCCGTGGACGCGCTCTGTATTGTAGCTGTCGAGTAGGCTGTCGGGGGCTTGGCCATTGATTACAAGGCCGAGCTTCCAGCCGAGATTGTCGATGTCCTGCATGCCCGAGTTGGCCCCGCGCGCGCCGAAGGGCGATACCTGATGCGCCGCATCGCCTGCGAAGATCACTGGTCCGTGGCGGAACTTTTCCATGCGTTTGCATTGGAACGTATAGATTGAGGACCAAACCATCTCATACTCGACCCCTTCGCCGAGAAAGGCATCGAGGCGGCGGCGGATGTTTTCTTCTTTCATTTCTTCCTTGCGGTCGACATCCCAGCCGATCTGGAAATCAACGCGCCAGACATCATCTGGTTGGCGGTGCAAGAGCGTCGATGCGCCCGAGCCGTGGCTTGGCTCAAACCAGAACCAGCGCTCTGTTGGGAAGTTTTCGTTGATCATTTTGATATCGGCGATGAGGAAGCTGTCTTGAAAGACTTTGCCTGTGAAGTCATGGCCGAGCATGTTGCGCAGTGGAGAGTTCGCGCCATCGCAGCCGATGAGCCAGTCGGCTTCCATCGTGTAGGGGCCATCGGGGGTCATGACCTCAAGCACCACGCGGTCGTCTTTGACCGTGACGCTATCAACGCGGTTTTTGCCACGGATTTCGACAGGCGCGCCAGCCTTTTGCATCTCAAACAGCCGCTCGATCATGAAGCTTTCGAAATAGGGCTGCTGGAGGTTGATGAAGGCGGGGAACTCGTGGCCTTCTTCTGGCAGGAGATTGAATTCGAATACTTTGTCTTCTTTGTGAAAGACTTTACCGAGGTTCCAGACCACACCCTTTTCGACCATGGGCTTGCCTGCGCCGTAGCGGTCGGCAATTTCGAGGGAGCGTTTGGCAAAACAAATCGCGCGGCTGCCCATGCCGACACCTTCGTGATCATCAAGCACGACGACAGGGATGCCTTGGGCGCCCAGATCAAGCGCTGTCGCGACACCGACGGGGCCACCGCCCATGACCACAACAGGGTGGCGCACAGCAGCGCCTTTGTCTTGGTCGGCGTGGCGCTTGTATGGGTAGAGGCGGTAAGCGAGTGTGTATCGGTCATCAAACATGTCAGTCTCCTCCTATGACATGGGGGCGCGGTCTTATCGATCTGTCTCTGGTAAGCCAGCCTCACATGAGAGGCTGGCCCAAAGAGGCAGAGTGGATCAGCTTTGCAGCTGTTCCCACATTTCGATGTCGCGTTTGTCGGTCCAGATGCGCGGGTGGTCCATGCCGCGGGCTTCGTCATAGGCGCGGGCCACGTTGAAGGGCAGGCAGTGCTCATAGATCGCGTAGTCCGCGAACTTGGGGTCACATTCGGCGCGGCAGGCGTCCCATGCTTCCTTAAGCGAGCCGCCGCGGGCAGCCACGCGGGCCACGGGGCGATAGGTGCTTTCCACAAAGTCGCGGGTGTTCTCGATGGCTGCGTTGACCATCTCCTTGCCGATGAGCGCATCACCACGTCCTGGTGCGATGGCGTCGACATCAAACCAAGCGATGTTGTCGAGCGTGTTGCCCCAATCGGCAAAGTGACCATCGCCGCAGTAGCAGGCGGAGTGATATTCAACGATATCGCCTGTGAACATGACGTTCTGGTCAGGCACATGGACGACAGCGTCGCCCGCTGTGTGGGCGCGGCCAAGGTGCATGATGTCAACGCGGCGCTTGCCAAGGTAGACTGTCATGGACTCCGAGAATGTTGTTGTCGGGTAGGTGAGGCCAGGGATGCTCTCGTGGCCTTCAAAGAGACGCGGGAAGCGTTGGAACTCGCTGTCCCAGTCTTCCTGACCGCGCTCGACAACCATTGAGCGGGCTGCGTCTGACATGATGATTTCGGGCGCGCCATAGGCAGATGCGCCGAGCACGCGGACAGCATGATAGTGAGTTAGCACAAGGTGACTGATGGGTTTGTCTGTGACGGAGCGGACTTTTTCGATCACTTTGTGAGCCAAGCGCGGTGTTGCTTGGGCCTCAACGATCATCACGCTCTCGTCACCGATGATGACGCCAGAGTTTGGATCGCCCTCGGCGGTGAAGGCCCAGAGGCCCTCGCCGACTTCGACGAAGGAGATTTCTTTTTCCGTCATGTCGCCTTGGGATGCGAATTTTTTAGACATTGGGTTTCCTTTTCAAATCGGTGTGCCTGCGGGCATTTTGGAGCCTTCGGCGAGGATATTTTAGCAATAAGAAAGCGTTAGCGTTTGTATGGGTCTGCGAGGGCGGGCAGGATTGTTCCTGCGCATGTGCCAAAGCCAATGGTGTAGCCGTCGCCTTTGGCTGCGCCGTGAAGGGTGAGGGTGTCGCCATCTTCCAAGAAGCTGCGTTCCTCGCCTATGTCCAGCGTGATCGGCTCTTTGCCGCCCCATGAGAGCTCCAAGAGCGCGCCGCGCTGGTGCTTTTCTGGGCCAGAGATTGTGCCTGAGCCCAATAGATCGCCGGGGTTCATCGGGCAGCCAGATGTGGTGTGGTGCGCAAGCTGCTGGGCAGATGAGTAATACATCTCTTTGTAGTTTGTCGTGGCGATGGTGCTTGTCGCTTTGCCCTCGGGTGTCAGCGTCACTTGCAGGTCGATGTCATAGAGCATCGGTCCGCAGTCTTGCAGATGCGGGAGCAGGTCTTTCTCGCGGGGCGGTGTGTCTGTGCGGAAAGGCTCAAGTGCTGCTTTGGTGACGATCCAAGGGGAGATGCTTGTCGCAGTCGCTTTGGCCTGAAACGGGCCGAGGGGCTGGTATTCCCAGGCCTGAATGTCGCGTGCGGACCAGTCGTTGAGGAGCACATAGCCGAAGATCATTTCGTCGGCCTCAGCGACGGTAACGGGGGCATCTGAAAATGTACCGACGATGGCACCCATTTCAAGCTCCAGATCAAAGCGTGCGGAAGGCGCCCAGCGGGGGGCGTCATCGTTTGGACCTTTGAGCTGGCCCCAAGGGCGGCGTATGTCAGTGCCTGAGACAACAACCGAAGAGGCGCGGCCATTGTAGCCGATGGGAATATGGAGCCAGTTGGGCGGCAGGGCGTTTTCGGCGCCGCGAAACATCGTGCCCACATTGGTGGCGTGATTTTTGGACGCGTAGAAGTCTGTGAACTCGCTCACGAGGAAGGGAAGGTGCATGTCGGCGTCTGATTGCGCGACAAGCATGTCTGAAAGCTCGGCCTGATCAGGGGAGCCCTCGGCAAGAAGTTCTGTGAGGCGGGTGCGCAGGGCGGCCCAAAGCTTTGGGCCTTCTTCCATGACTTCGTTCCAGAAGGGCACATCAAAGAGTGGCGCATCTGTAAGTGCGATAAGGCCCGCTTCTTCGGCGGCGGCCACATCAAGGATCATATCGCCGATGGCGACGCCGCAGCGTGGATCGCTGTTGGCTGTGGAAAAGACGCCATATGGCAGATTGTTGAGCGGGAAGGGGGCATCGGCGGTATTGGCCGAAGTGACCCATGATGTGAGCAGAGACATTGGTATTCCTTATTTCTTGCCAGGCTTGCCATCGAATTTCTTTTCGATGTCAGTCCAGCAGTCGATGTAATCGTCTTGTAGCGGGGCCTCTTTGGCAGCGAAGCCAGTGAGGTGCTGCGGGAAGCGGGTTTCAAACATGAAGCTCATGGTGTTGTCGAGTTTCTCTGCCTTCAGCTCCGCGTTGGAGGCGCCTTCAAAGGCGTTTTTGTCGGGGCCGTGGGGCAGCATCATATTGTGCAGGGACATGCCGCCAGGAATGAAGCCTTTGGGTTTGGCATCATACTGACCGTAGATGTTGCCCATGAGCTCGGACATAATGTTCTTGTGATACCATGGAGGGCGGAACGTGTCTTCGGCCACCATCCAGCGCTCGCGGAAGAGCACGAAGTCAATATTGGCTGTGCCCTCTTGGCCCGACGGGGCGGTGAGCACAGTGAAGATGCTGGGGTCAGGGTGATCAAACAGGATCGAGCCGACGGGGCAATAAGTGCTGAGGTCGTATTTTACAGGGGCGTAGTTGCCGTGCCATGCGACGACATCAAGGGGCGAGTGGCCAATCTTGGTCTCGTGGAACTGGCCGCACCATTTGATTGTGACCGTTGAAGGCGCGTCGCGGTCTTCAAAGGCGGCGACGGGCGTTTTGAAGTCGCGCGGGTTCGCCATGCAGTTGGCACCAATGGGGCCACGGCCCGGAAGCTCGAATTTCTGGCCGTAGTTTTCGCAGACAAAGCCGCGCGCCGGGCCTTCGAGAACTTCGACGCGATAGAGGAGGCCTCGGGGGATGATTGCGATCTCTTGTGGGGCGAGGTCTATGATACCGAGCTCTGTTGCAAATCTCAGTCGGCCTTCTTGGGGCACGATGAGAAGCTCGGAATCAGCGGAATAGAAATATTGATCTACCATGCTCTCGGTGACGAGGTAGATATGGCTGGCCATGCCGACCTGTGTGTTGACATCGCCCGCTGTTGTCATGGTGCGCATGCCTGTAAGCCAGTTGAGCGCTTCGCCTGCGTGGGCGACGGGATCCCAACGGTATTGGCCAAGGGAGATCACATCGGGATCCACATGGGGGGCAGATTTCCAATAGGGGAGATCAATCTTTGTATATCGGTGGGAGTGCTTGACCGAGGGGCGGATGCGATAACACCATGTGCGCTCGTTCTGATGGCTTGGCGCTGTGAAGGCTGTACCAGAGAGCTGTTCGCCGTAGAGGCCGTAGTTGCATTTCTGTGGGGAATTCATGCCTTGTGGAAGGGCGTCGGGCAAAGCCTCGGTTTCAAAGTCGTTCCCAAAGCCGGGCATGTAGCCTTTGTGAGGGCCGTCAAGCGAAGGGGCTTGTGTGAAACTGTGAGGAAATGTTTTTTGGGTCATGGCGCGCATCCTGTCGAATTTGGTTGCGTAATTAACAGTTGATTTTGTAACTAACAACAGAGGGAGACGCGCTATGACAAAAAAAGATGACTTTGATTTGCAGAATTTTCTGCCCTACCTGCTTAATCAGGCGGCAGAGGAAAGCAGCCTCGCGTTTCAGAATATCTATAAGGACCGCTACGGAATGTTGCGGACGGAGTGGCGGGTGCTGTTTCACCTTGGGATTTACGGGCGTCTGACCGCCAAAGAAATCTGCGAGCGCTCCAAGATGCACAAGACAAAGATCAGCCGCGCGGTGGCACGGCTCGAAGAGCGGCGTTTCTTGACGCGCGAGCGTGATGAGGCAGACAGGCGGCTGGAGTATCTGGAACTCACGAGTGCAGGGCGAGCGGCTTATACCGAGCTGCGCGGTGTGGCTATCGACTATGATGCGGAGCTGGCGGCGACATTTTCTTCCGAAGACGTCACGGTGTTGCGTAAGCTTTTGCACCATTTGGCCAAGCTATGAGCGATCAGCTGAAAGGGCTGCTCATCACGATGATGGGCGTTTTGTTTGTTGTGCCTGACAGCTTGTTCATCCGGCTGATCGATGTCCCGCCTTTGGAGGTATCTTTCTGGCGGGGGTTGAGCACGGGGCTTTTGGTGCTGGTTTATGTGCTGATGACCACAGGCGCGCGCTCGGTTGGGGCTGCGCTGCGTGGCGGGCCCTATGCCTATGTCTATCTTATTGCGATGAGCGGTACGGGAATTCTCTTCACGCTGGCAGTGAGCCACACGAGCGTGGCCAATGTTGTCTTTATCATTGCCTCGATGCCTGTCTTCGCAGCGATTTTGAGCTTTGTCTGGATGGGTGAAGCGATGAGCCGCCGCATGATGGTCACCATGATTGCGGTTTTTGCTGGTCTTGGCATTATCACCTATGGCTCGGGTGAGACTCATGGCGCGAGCCTGAAGGGGGATCTTCTGGCGGTGTGCGTTTCGTTTGTCTTTGCCGTAGCTCTCACCGCGGCGCGACGGGTGCGCACTGTCTCGATGGTTCCGATGTTGCCCGTGGCTTATCTGGTTTCGGCTTTGTGTCTGTCACCGTTTGTTTTGCCGGTACAGCTTGAGGCCTCGCAGTATTCCCTTGTGGCTTTGCATGGGCTTTTTATAGGGATCAGTTCGGTCGGACTGGCGCTGGGTCCAAGGTATATTCCGTCTGCCGAAGTGGCGCTTTTGATTTTGCTTGAGTCAGTGCTGGCGCCGCTTTTGGTATGGTTTGCATTGGGCGAAGACCCAGGCGCTTATGCGCTTGTGGGCGGCGCTGTTGTGATCTCGGCTTTGGGGCTGTCGAACCTTGTGGTGCTGATGCGCAAGCGCCCTAAAGCGGACCCGATTGGTAGAGCCGCACCTTGAGGCCGCCGTGGGGCACGTAGGGGCCTGCGGAGAGAGTGAGGCCCGTTGCTTTGGCGAGGGACGCTTCAGTCGTGATGATCGCGACGCGCCACCCCCTGAACTCAGTTTTGAGCGTTGTTCCCAGCGCAGCATGAAGCGCAAAGAGGGGCTTTTTGTTGCCGATGCGTGCCCCATAGGGGGGGTTGATGATCACGAGACCAGCAGGGCCTTCGGGGCGCTTGAGATCGGAAATTGAGGTGCAGGTGAAGTTTGTGTGCTCCGAGACGCCCGCCGCATCAGCGTTGCGGGTGCTCATGGCGATTGCCCCTTGGTCGCGATCTGAACCGTAAAAATGCTGATCGGTGCTGCGTGGGGTTACGCCGCTGCGCAGGGTCTCCCATGCGGCAGCATCAAAGCTTGCGAGGTTTTCAAAAGCGAAGCTGCGCGCGCGTCCCGGGGCGAGGCCCATCGCGATCTCGGCGGCCTCGATGGGGAAGGTCCCTGAGCCGCACATCGGGTCAAGAACAGGCTCGGTTCCAATGTAACCCGCTTCGCGAAGAAAAAGTGCTGCAAGCGTCTCGCGCATGGGAGCTTTGTTGACGGCCTCTTTGAAGCCGCGTTTGTGCAGGCTTTCGCCAGAGCTATCGAGGCTGAAGGTGACGAGGTTATCATCAATACGTGCCTTCAGTGTGAGCGCGGCTTCGGGCGAGATAGGCGCACCGAGAGATTCCTTGATCGCAGTTTCAATGCGCTGGGCGGCGGCGCCTGCATGATATATTTTGGAGCGCTTGTTGGTGCTCACCTCGACCCGAACAGGCACATCTGGTCGCAAAAAATCGGCCCACGGAAACTTGCGTGCGCGCTTGTCGAGCTGTGCAAGGTGAAAGGCACGGAATGAGCCGATGCGCACGAGCACACGGACGGCGCCGCGCAGCATGAGGTTGGCGCGCCAGACTTCAGGCCAATCGCCTTTGATCTCAACTCCGCCAGAAATTGCGTTCGCAGGGGCAAAGCCATGCTCCAAAGCCTCGGATGCCAAGGCGGACTCTAGCCCGGGAGGGCAGATCAGGAAAATATCAAAGGGATCTGACACTTAGAAGTCGACGCTGACGTTGGGAAGCTTAAGTGATTTCATCATCTCGCGGAGCTCTTGGCGGGCGGCGATGTTGGAAATGTTCAGCTTTTGAACGCCGACATCCTTTAGGTCGAGTAGGGTCAGGCCGCGCGGAAAGAGCTCGCGGAAAATAACGCGCTCATTAAAACCCGGCGCGACGCGAAAACCGATGCGTGCGGAGAGATTGTCAACGGCGCGTTCCATTTTCTCTTTGTTGACCATGCGCTGCGCGCCGAGGCGGTTGCGCATCACGATCCAGTCAATGGGCTTTAGCCCAGCTTGAGCCCGCAGTTGACGCGCGGACCAGACCATCTCAGAGTAGACCGAGGGGCCTTTGATCTTTTCGCCTTCGGCGTCGATGTGGGCGAGCAGGTCAAAGTCGATGAAGCTGTCGTTTAGTGGAGTGACGAGCGTATCAGCGAGCGAGTGGGCCACTTGGCTGAGGCGTGTGTGCGAGCCGGGACAGTCAATCAGGATAAAGTCGTTGTCAGGCTCAAGCGTGGCGACGGCGGCCGATAGACGGTGATCATAGATGTTTTCGCCTGGCTTGAGCGTCTCTTTGTCTATTTCAGGAAGCTCATGGTACTCAGGCGTTGGTAGATCAAGGCCTGCTTTGGCACAGAAATCCACGCGGTTCTCAAGGTAGCGGCCAATCGTCTTTTGGCGCAAATCCAAATCGAGCACAGAGGTTTTGTGGCCCAAGCGAGCGAGCGCGGTGGCGATGTGCATGGAGACCGTTGATTTGCCTGCGCCGCCTTTTTCATTGCCGACGACGATGATGTGAGCCATGGCTCTTGCCCCTTAAGTTCCGAGCGCTGTTGCGCTTTTGTCTATCTTGGATTGGTTATAAGCGGGGGAAAGCCAAAGGGGAAGCGTAAGAAATACGTCGCGTCACAAGATTGAAGGCTTGGCTTGCTGATGTCTTGGCGCTAGCTTTTGCACAGACGGTCCGCGAACAGGGCTGCTAAATGGGAGAAAATTTTATGAACACAGTTGCAAAACTGGCTGCGACAGCCGTTGCTTTGAGCTTTGCCACAGAAGCGGCAGCCACCGAGTGGAACGTATCCGTCTGGGGCAAGCGCCGTGCCTTTACCGAGCACGTCGAAAAACTGGCTGAGCTTGTCAGCGCAAAAACGGGTGGCGAGTTCACTATGAACGTCAGCTATGGCGGCCTCTCGAAGAACCGTGAAAACCTTGATGGTATTTCAATTGGTGCGTTCGAAATGGCGCAATTCTGCGCCGGCTATCACCGCGACAAAAACCGTGTTGTGACCGTGCTTGAGCTGCCATTCCTTGGGGTTGAAAATCTTGAGCAAGAGCTTGCTGTTTCTAACGCGGTTTATGCACACCCTGCCGCGACAGAAGAGATGGCGCAGTGGAATGCCAAGCTTCTTATGACATCACCTATGCCGCAGTATAACCTTGTCGGCACAGGTGAGCCTCGCGACGAGCTGGCGGAATTTGAAGGCATGCGTGTTCGTGCAACAGGTGGCATTGGCCAAGCTTTTGAAGCTGTTGGCGCGGTTCCAACATCAGTAACGTCATCAGAAGCCTATCAGGCGATGGAATCTGGCGTTGTTGACACGGTGGCCTTTGCTCAGCACGCGCACCTGAGCTTTGGTACGATCAACGAAGCGGATTGGTGGACGTCAAACCTCAACCCCGGCACTGTAAACTGCCCTGTTGTTGTAAACATCGACGCTTATGAGAGCCTGTCGGATGAGCACCGTGCTGCGCTGGATAGCTCGGTTCCTGAGGCGCTTGAGTTCTATCTCAGCAACTATGGTGAGCTTCTGAAGCGTTGGGACGCAGTTCTTGAAGAAAAAGGCGTGGAAAAAGTCGTGATCGCTCCTGAAGTGATTGCGGAGTTCCGTACCAAAGCTGCTGATCCGATCCGCGATGCTTGGATTGCAGACATGGAAGCCCAAGGCATTCCTGGCCAAGAGCTTTATGACCTTGTCATGAAAACTCTGGACGAAGCGAAGAGCGGAAGTTGATTTCTGGGCAGAGGCTTTTTGCCTCTTGCCAAAAATCTGAAGGCTGCGCGACACCGCGCAGCCTTTTTGCGCAATTCACGCAATAGCATAAAAGGGAGACTGAGATGGCCGGTTCAGCCGCCGTGCTGGAAGATTCCAGCTTACTGAGCAAATTGGACCGCATGTTGCTGCCTGTGGAGCGCGTTTGTGCGCTGCTGAGCGGCCTTGCGATTTTTTCATTGATGTTTCTGGCGGCGTATTCCGTCATCGCGCGCAAGTTTTTTGGAAGCCCCTTGTTGGGCTATGTGGACTATATCGAGGCAGCGATGCCTGTGATTGCAATCATGGGCGTGTCCTATGTGGCGCGGGACGGGACGCATATCCGCATGGACATGCTCGTTAACGCGCTCAAGGGGCGGGTGCTTTGGTTCTTTGAGCTTATCTCTGTTCTTTTGATGCTCTTGCTTATTGTGGGTCTTACTTACGGCGCTTGGGAGCATTTTGACCGCTCGTTTGATTGTGCTCGCCCATGGTGTTCGCGTGACAGCTCGATTGATATCAGTCTCCCGATCTGGCCGAGCAAGCTTGTCGTTCCGTTTGCATTTGGAGTGCTGATGCTGCGCTTGTTGCTTCAGGCTTGGGGCTATGGCCGCGCTCTTGTCTTGGGGTTGGAAAACCCTGTGGCTGTGCCTTTGTCGTTGACGATCGAGGAACAGGCGATGGCCGAGGCCAAACTTTTGGAAGGAGCCGACTGATGGAGCCGATTGAAATTGGTTTATACACATCCGCAGGGATGCTTGTGTTGGTTCTGCTGGGTATGCGGGTTGCTTTTGCGGCGGGACTTGCGGGCTATATTGGCCTGATCTGGCTGCGCTGGAATGGTTTTGACTATGATCCGGAACGCTTTTGGAAAGCGGTGGAGATCAGCACTAAGATTGCCGGACTGACGCCGCATTCGAAAGTCTCTGCACAGGTGCTATCACTGATCCCTGTTTTCATTATGATCGGTTATCTCGCCTATCATGCCAAGTTGACGACAGCTCTTTTTGAGGCCTGTAAGCGTTGGATCGCTTGGGTCCCAGGTGGGCTTGCTGTTTCAACCGTCTTTGCGACAGCGGGCTTTGCAGCTGTGTCAGGCGCTTCTGTGGCCACGGCGGCTGTGTTTGCGCGGATTGCGATCCCTGAGATGCTTAAAATCGGATATAATAAGCAGTTTGCGGCGGGTGTTGTCGCGGCGGGCGGCACTTTGGCCTCACTTATTCCGCCCTCGGCGATTTTGGTGATCTATGCCATTATTGTTGAGCAAGACGTGGGTATGCTCTTGCTCGCAGGCTTTATTCCAGGTGTTTTCTCGGCGATCGTCTATGCTGTTCTGATTATTGGTATCGCGGTGGTGTTCAAGAATGTGGGCCCGCCTGTGACTGGGTTTACTTGGAAAGAGCGCTTTGAGAGCCTGCCACCAGCCTTGCCCATTGTGGCTGTCGTCGTGATCATTATTTTCTTTGTCTACAACCCGTTCGGCGACGCTTGGGGCACACCGACGGAAGGCGGCGCTGTTGGCGCGTTTATCGTCTTTCTCATGGCGCTCTATCGTGGGATGCGTTGGCCAAAGCTGAAGGAAGCACTGCTCGAAACTGCTAAGCTCACCGTGATGATCTTCACGATCATCTGGGGCGTGTTGATCTATGTGCGTTTCCTTGGCTTTGCTGAATTGCCCGACGCGTTTTCTAGCTGGATCACATCGCTTGAGCTCTCGCCCATGATTATTCTTATTTGTATCCTGCTGGCCTATGCCGTGCTCGGCATGTTCATGGATGCAATTGGGATGCTCTTGCTCACACTACCTGTGGTTTATCCTGCTGTTATGGCGCTGAACGGGGGCGAGAATGTTGCCGCCGTTGATAGTGCCTTTGGGATGTCAGGGCCGATGTGCGCGATCTGGTTTGGCATTCTGGTGGTCAAAATGGCGGAGTTCTGTTTGATCACCCCGCCAATTGGCCTCAACTGCTTTGTTGTTGCTGGGGTGCGTGATGATCTGACGGTGCAGGACGTTTTCAAAGGCGTGACGCCGTTCTTCATTGCAGATGCGCTGACCATTGCCGGGCTTGTTGCTTTCCCGGGCATTGTGCTCTGGTTGCCCTCTCTGGCGTGATGATCGCCCCTTAATATGTGTAGACATATTATTTTTAAGTCGGTAACTCTTCCCCTAATCTAAGGGGGAGAGTTCTCATGACCACGATCGTTTTGACGCCTATGTCTGTCGGCTTTTCCCAGCTTGAACAGGTATATCGGGACGGCATTTCTCCTCAGCTTGATCCCTATTGTAAGCCCGCTGTGGAGCTGGCTGCCAGCCGCATTGCAGAGGCGGCCGCAGGAGGCGCTGCTGTTTATGGTGTGAACACGGGTTTTGGCAAATTGGCGAGTGTGAAAGTCGCGCCAGAGGATACGGCGCAGCTGCAGCGGAACTTGATCTTGAGCCATTGTTGCGGGGTGGGCGAAGCGATGCCTGAGGCGCATGTGCGCCTGATGATGACGCTTAAGCTTTTGTCTTTTGGACGCGGCGCTTCTGGCGTGCGGTGGGCCCTGGTCGGACTGTTGGAAGGGATGCTGCGCAAGGGTGTGACACCTGAAGTTCCTGCGCAAGGCTCGGTGGGCGCATCTGGTGACCTTGCGCCTTTGGCGCATATGACCGCAGCAATGATGGGCGAGGGCAAGGCGCGCTATCAGGGCGTCTTGATGGACGCGGCTGAGGCCTTGGCCAAGGCGGGGCTCGAGCCTGTGGAGCTTGGTCCCAAAGAGGGCCTCGCCTGTATAAATGGGACGCAATTTTCCACGGCCTATGCGCTTGCGGGCCTCTTTGAGGGCTGGCGCGCGGCGCAGAGCGCTCTTGTGATTTCGGCGCTTTCGACAGACGCGATCATGGGCTCGACCGCGCCGTTGCAGCCCGAAATTCACGCGCTGCGCGGCCATGCGGGGCAGATCGAGGCGGCGGCTGCGATGCGTACGCTTTTGGACGGCTCAGAAATCCGCGAGAGCCACCGTGAGGGCGACACACGCGTGCAGGATCCGTACTGCATCCGCTGTCAGCCGCAGGTGACGGGGGCGGCGATGGATGTGATGCGCCAAGCTGCAAGCACGCTGATTATTGAGGCCAATGCGGCAACGGACAATCCTTTGGTGCTGACGGAGGCGGGTCTCATTGTGTCGGGGGGCAACTTCCATGCTGAGCCTGTGGGGTTTGCCGCAGATATGATTGCACTCGCGCTTTCAGAAATCGGTGCGATTGCGCAGCGGCGCGTGGCTTTGATGGTGGATCCGACCTTGAGCTTTGATTTGCCGCCTTTCCTGACGCCCAATCCCGGACTGAACTCTGGTCTGATGATTGCCGAGGTGACGACGGCGGCTTTGATGAGTGAAAACAAACACCTCGCTAACCCGACTGTCACCGACAGCACGCCAACCTCCGCAAACCAAGAGGACCATGTAAGCATGGCAGCTCATGGTGCGCGGCGCTTGATGCAGATGGTGCGCAATCTTGAGCATATCTTGGGGGTTGAGCTTTTGTGCGCAGCGCAGGGTGTGGAGTTTCGTGCGCCTCTGGAGACGAGCGGTCCTTTGGCGGCTGTGATCAAGCGTTTGCGCCGTGACATCGCGAGCCTCACGGACGACAGGTATATGGCCAACGATTTGGCGCAGGCCGCCGCGCTTGTGGGCACAGGCGCTGTAACGCGCGCGGCGGCAACAGAGCTGCCAACGCTGGGCTAGATCACGGCTTTTTCGAGGATCGGCGCGTTCGCGGCGATGCGCTCGTAATGGAAGGCACTAAGATCAAGGCTGCGGTAGCTTCCATAGGTCAACCATTCGGCTGTGCCCCGGCCCATGGCTGGGGATTGTTGCAGCCCGTGACCTGAAAAACCGTTGAGAAACAAAAAGTTGCTTATGTCGGGGTGGGGGCCAGTGATGGCGTTTTGGTCCAGCGTGTTATAGGCGTAATGGCCTGCCCATTCGGAAACAATCTTTATGGCCTCGAACTGGGGAATGCGTGTCGCGATCATTGGCCAAACATGGTTTTCCCAAAGGCTGTGATCCATCGCGAAATCATCGAATGCGACAGCGGGGTCTTCTTCTGTATGGGCGCCTGCCATATAAGTTCCGCCGCTAACTTCCCGCACATGCACCCCTGAGGGGTCAATGGTGAGCGGCAAGGGCTGCTCCAGCGGGTGTTCGGCGCGAAAGACCCATGTGAAGCGCTTGCGCGGCTCAACCGGCAGGCTGAGCCCAGCCATAGCCGCGGTGCGCGCGGCGCGCGAGCCTGTTGCGTTGACAAGCTGGCCACAAGAGACGGTCTGACCGGTGCTCAGAGTGATGCTTTCTATTCGGTTACCTGCGGTGTTCTTGTTGAGGGCGGTAACCTCTGCTGCGACGTATTCTACTCCTGCCTCGCGGCCAATGCGCCGCTGCCAATCAAAGACGGCTTGGCCATCAAAGAAGCCCTCATCAACTGTGTTGATCGAGCCGAGTAGGATATCGTCGAGTGCATAAAAGGGATAGGCGGCTGCGATTTGTTCACGGCTCATAAGTTGCGTGGCGGCGCCTGCGGCGTGCTGTACGGCGTGGTTCGTGCGCAGGGTCGTGGCCATTTCTTCCGTGTCTGCGAGATACATGTAGCCGAAGTTCTGGATGTCGAGCTTTGGAACGCGACTGTCGCTGAGGTATGCACCGAGGTTTTTTACATAGTCGGCGGCAAACTGCGAGATGCGCACGTTCAGCCCTGTCGAAAACTGCTGCCGCATACAGGAGTTTGTGTGGGAGGTTGAGGCGAACTCATAAGTCGGATCACGCTCAACCACCAAAACTTTGCCTTGAAAGTCCTTGTTTTGGCTCAAAAAGCAGGCCGTGGAGGCCCCCATGATGCCGCCACCTATGATAATCACATCGTAAGAAGTTTGCAATGAAGTGACTTTCTGCATGGGTGCGGCTCGCTGGAAGGAATTTGGCTTCAGATTGCCCGAAAACAGAGCCATTGCAAGGCCAGAAAAACCGTGCCGCTGCTGCGCTTTGGCGGGGCTGCAGATTCGGTGTATTTTGATGTGAGAGGCGATACTCCATTGGTGAGGAGGGATGTGGTTAAAAATTGATGCGTTCGAACGTGATGAATTTTTCATTTAATAACACATGATTAACCTCTGATGTCGGGAGCAAATTTAACGGGTGTGTCGGGGTGGGTTGACTTGGCGGCAGCATTGGTCGAGCTTTTGGTTTGATAGTTTGTTAAATCTTGGGGCTGTTTTTATGGTTGTGTTTTCCCGCGACGTTTTTCCGTCGGTTGTGTCTGTTTCGTCTTCATCAGAGTTTGCTAAGAGGCTCTCAAAGCTTAGCCAAGCACAGGCGACACCTGTTGCGCTGCCACGGGATAATCAGGCGCAACAAAGCTATTTCAAGCGGTTTATGAAACAGAATGCCTTGCGCCTAGCGGTGGGCAGCTCTGCTATGGTCTTGGTGCTTCTGAGCGCTGATGATGCGAGTGCGCAAAGCGCGGGTCTGGATATTGCGGGCCTTGAGGGTGTTGCCTCTGCGGTGCAGCAAGCCGACGGTTCATTGCTCGTCACACTGGAAAACGGCCAGACGATCCGAATTCCCGAAGGCAGCTATACCGTGGGTGCTGCGGGCGACATTGTGGTGTCGGAGGCTGTGGCGCAGCAAGTCGTGGATATTGTGGCTGCGGGTCTTGAAGGCGGCGCGACCATGACTGCCGGAATGGCCGCGGGCGGCGCTGTGGGTGTTGGTGCTTTGGCGGCACTTGGCGGTGGCTCTTCGGGCTCTGCGGCAGGTGCGGCGCCTGCGCCTGCGCCTGTGTTTAACAATGGTGGCCGTGTTGTGGACGGCTATTTGGTGGGCGCAACAGTCTATCGCGACCTGAATGGGAATGAAGCCCTGGACGCGGGCGAGCCAACGACGACGACCGACAGCGAAGGCAACTGGACCTTGGCGGAAAGCAGTGCCAACCCGAGCGCCAAGCTTATTTCCTTTGGCGGCACGGATGCGGCCACTGGCAAACCTTTCACGGGCGTTTTGACGGCCCCAGCGGGTGCGGATGTGATTACGCCACTCACAACGCTGGTGCAAAGTCTGGTCGAAAAGCGGGCTGCAGAAGGAAATGAGATTTCGGTGGAAGATGTCAGCGCGCAGTTGGCGGCAGCGCTTGGGTTGTCGGGGCAAAACCTGCTTGAGCTTGACCCAATTGAGGCGATTGAAAACGGCACGGGGGACGCGGATGCGGATGCCTTTAAGGCTGCGGCCAAAGTTGCTGCTGTGATCAACGCGGCGGCAGCGGGCGCGGCAGATGATGCGGCGGCGCTGGAAGGCTCGGCGCAGGCGACTGGGTCTTTGGCGGAGTCGCTTCTGGCAGCTGGCAACGATAGCGCATTGGAAGATAGCGCAGCCATTGCTGCGGCGCTTGAGAGCGCTGGCGTGGATGCAACGAAGTCTGGGGCGATTGCAAATCAAGTGCGAAATGCGAACACTCTGATTGAGCAGGCAGCTGGCTCTGACTTGCAAGAGGTGCAGCAGCAGATCGAGGCTGTGCAAGAGGTTGTGCAGGGCGAGCTTGTGGATGCGATTGAAGCGTCAGACGAAGAAGGCAATACGGATCTTGAAGATCTGGATGTTGGCCAGCAGGCTCAGGCTGTTGTGCCTTTGCGTCCGAGTGTGACCAGTGAAGTCAACGAGCTCTATGGCGCGGATGGCCCTGGAGCCGATCTCATTGTGGCTGGCCTGGGCCGACCTGGGAGCACCGTTGAAGTCACTGTCGGGGATGCAGTCGAGACGGTTGTTGTGGCTGCTGCGCTTGAGGGCGAGACCACAGGCGCTTGGAGTGTGAGCTTTGCGGCGGCTGATCTGCCTGATGCAACTGGCGAGTACGATGTGACTGTGGCAGCAGCTCCCGAGGGGAGCACTGTCTTTACATTGGCGCGTTCGGTTGGCTCGGTCGAGGTGGATGCGATAGCGCCTGATGCGCCAGTGATCGACGCGGTCACAGGCGATGACGAGCTGAACCTTATTGAGCAGTTTGAAGATCTGACTGTGACGGGCACTGCCGAGGCTGGCGCAACTGTGACAGTGAGCATTGGCGACACTGATGTTGAAGTCACGGCCTCCGAGACGGATGGCAGCTTTAGTGCTACATTTGATGCCGCTGATTTGCCCACAACCAGCCCGTTTGATATCTCGGCTGTGGCCGAAGACGCGCTTGGCAACACGGGCGTTGCCGCGACACGTTCCGTCACGCTGGGCGACACGGATTTGAGCGCGAGCGTTGTGCTCAACGCGGCGGTGTCTAACTTTGCCGAGCCAGCCAACACAGAGGCTGTCGATATTTCAGGCGCGCGCCCTGGTGTGTTTGTGCAGGGCGAAGACGGGTCTGCAAGTCTGCGCACACCTGTTGTGAGCGACACCGCCATTACCTTTACAGGCGATGACGGGGTGGTCTTTAGCTTTACGGGCACGGGCCTGAGCTATGGAGACGGCAGTGCCAGCGGGATCATCTCGGGCTATACGGTGGGCACAACCGCCACCCCCAACGCGCTTGTGGCAACGGGGCTTGCTGTTCCGGCGGCTATATTGCCCGCAGGCCTTGCGGCGCTTGTTTCTGAGGCGGGTGTGATCAACGAAGAGGCTTTTGATGACTTGTTTGCGCAATTCACCAATACTGTGGTTGGCTCGGCCGACGGGGATGACCTTGATTTTGACGATATATCCCCCAACAACGACAGTGTTGATGGTGGCGCGGGCGACGATAACCTGAGCTTTGGTGCAGGGGATGACAGCTATCAGGGGGGCGAGGGCGACGATTATATCTTTGACTCTCTTGGTTCAAATACGATTGACGGCGGCGCTGGTGATTATGACCAAGTGGCCTATTGGCGTGCCAAAGCGGGTGTCACAGTTGATTTGAACGCCGGCACAGCCACCAAGGGCGATGGCTCGGTCGACACGATCACAAATGTGGAAATGGTGCGCGGCTCGATGTTTGCCGACAGCATTCAGCTGGCGGATGGCGATGGACCATCACGGGCGCGCGGCCTTGACGGCAACGACACGCTGATGGGCGGCAGTGGCGACAATGACCGTGTGTCATATGACCGCGACGCGCAATATGGCGGCAACGCCGGCGTCACGGTCGATTTGCAAGCTGGCACAGCGACAGACGGCTTTGGCGCAACGGACATGCTTTCGGGCTTTGAAGAAGTGCAAGGCACAGAGTTTGCGGATAGTTTGACAGCGGCGGACAGCGGCTCGGATCTGCGCGCCGGCGGCGGCGATGACACCGTGGTGTCGGGCGCGGGCGATGACACGATGGTGCTAGGCGCCGGCGCTGATGTGGTGCGTTACTCCGGCGGCCTTGACTGGGTCGAGGATTTTGACGTTAGCGAAGACACGCTTGAGTTTGTGGGCGGTGCTGCAAGCAGCGTTCTGAATGTCTCGGTTGGCGAGTATAACAACGGCACTGGCCCATATGACCAAGGCGCGTTTCTTGATTTTGGCGATGGAAACGGCTTGACGCTGAACGGCGTGAGCGGGGCTGAGGCGCAAGCTTTGTTGCTTGGGCTTGATCTAGAGGGTGTGTCCTTGACGGGAACCACAGGCAACGACACGCTTGAGGGCACTTTGGGTGACGATACGCTCAACGCTCTCAGCAATGACGATGGCAACGACCGTTTGGTGGCCAGCCTTGGCGACGACCAGCTTGTATTCTCGGATGGCACGGCCACAACTTATGCCGAGATTGATTACTCAAATCTTGTTGGCACTGGTATTACGGCCACGGTGGACTATCAGGCCAACACAGGCAGCGTTTCAAAAGGCGCGCTTGGCACGGATACTTTGGTTGGGGTGGCTTCGGTTTCAAACTGGGGGTTGGGCCTTATTACCACAGCCGAAGACGACAGCGTGACGATCACCCAAGGGGCGCAGGATAGCTACACTTGGAGTGGGGTTTACTATGTAGGCGGCGATGACGTTGTGAATGTCAACGTCGGGCAAGGCTCTGGGACGACACGTGTGGCCATCAAGGGCGATGACGCGGTCATTGCAAATTTGGGTACGGGTGCGGTTGATATTGGCGGAGGCGCAGGCTCTGTTCAGATCAACGTGACAGGCGCGGCCGATGGCGCAGGTAATATTGAATTAGAGACCAGCTCGGCGGCCGACAGTGTGATGGGCAGCGCGTTTGGGGACCGCTTTATTCTGGGCGGTGGGAACGACACGCTGGATGCGGGCGATGGCTTTGACATGGTGCGCTATGACCGCTCGGGTGTCGGGCCTATCACGGCTGACTTGGGCGCAGGGACTGTAACGGGCACCTGGGATGGCGTGGCCTTTAGCGATATGCTCATGAACATTGAAGAGATCCGCGGCTCGCGGGACGGCGCTGACAGCTTGACGGCGGCCAACACAGGCTCTGTGCTGCGCGCTTATGAGGGCGATGACACGCTGACGGGCGGTGCAGGAAACGACTACCTGCGGGGCGGTGATGGCGGCGACACCTTTGTAGTTGGCCATGGCGGCTATGATGTGATCGCTGATTTCAACATTTCAGAAGGCGATATGATTGTTGACGTGCTGGCTGACAGCCGTGGCGAAGAACAATTGGTTTTGACCGCTGTTGGTGGGTCAACCGAAGTGTCGATTGGCGGCACGACTGTTTTGCTCGAAAATGTCTTTATCGAGGATGTGGAAGACTATCTTGCGGGTCTTGGTGGTATTTTGGGTACGGCGGAAGACGACACGCTGGTGGGCACTGAAGGTGATGACACCCTTAACGGCCTTGGCGGGGACGATGTTCTGACAGGTGGTGCTGGTGCGGATGAGTTTGTTGTTGGTCTGGGCAACGATACTATTACCGACTTTAACCCTGAAGAAGGCGACGATGTTTACACTGCAGAAGACATCGACATTGATTTTGATACAGCGCTTACAGACACCACTTATGACGGTTCAGCGGCTGCCCGAGTGGCCTTTGGCGGCGGAAACTCTGTTACGCTTGCAGGCTATACGGCGGCTGAGTTCCTCGACCTCCTATCGTCTTTTGTCTACTCGGACGCACCGTTTGACCCAGCTGATTTTGGCGAACGTGTAGTGACGTTTGAACAATTTGATACTGGGGGTGTTGATCCTTACGATGCCTTTGATGCCGTTCTTGAAAATGGCGATATTGATGTTGCAAGTTTCTCCTCAACAAGCGTGACGTTTGTCGGGATGTATGATGGCACCTCTTACAGTGCGATTGTGACGGGCAGCGACTTTACTGTATCGGGCACGGGAGAAAACCAGGAGTTGCTTGGCAATATTGTTGATATTGACTTTGGCCCGACAGGTGGGTCAAACTGGTTGGCGATCAGTGATCTGAACCTCAGTCCAACAGAGCTTTATGATGCGGTCACGGGCGATATGAGCACCGCTGAGGTCTTTGGTGCGGATGCGCAGTTTGTCTTGATTGACAGTGACGCCGGCGCGCGAGACGGATGGGACGGCGCAGACACCTGGATTGACTCAGGTGCAGGGGATGACACCGTTGATGTGGGCGGCACTGGAGACTTTGGCGTTGTGTTGGGCGATGGCAGTGACCGGCTTGAGATTTACAAATCAAGCTTTGATGGCGCGACGCTGAACGATCAGACCTTTGTCTACATTGATATCGAAGACACGGGCGTTGACACAATCTCTGGGTTTAGAATGGCGCCAGGCGCTGACCAGGGCGATATAATTGTGCTGCGCGATTTGGGCGGGTTGGAACAGTTTGATTACTTCACAATCTTTGACAACAACTTGCCTGAGATGGTCAATGTTGCGACAGGCGAGGTAGATCTGTCTGTCATCAATAACGATCTTTCGTTCTTTGGGTATGACGGCCAAGATGACTTGTTTTATGGAATGTTCGTTGAGGGCAGCAGCAGCGAGGCCGTCTTGGCCAAGCTTGAAGTCAATGAGAGCGGCACCGTGGTTGTTCAAGAGACTGTCGCGATCTTTGAGAACCTCCAGCAAAACGGCTTTAACGCGGAGCTGCATGAAAACATATTGCTCTTTGTTGAAGACATTCCGGCCACGCCGGAGGTGGCCTAACGCGGGGCGGCGGAGATGTCATTTGATGCGCACCCGCCGCGCCCTATTGCTTTGAACGCGGATTTGCTTGCAAACAAAACGTGGCGCGCGCCGTCAGACTTAAGCTTTGTGCAGAGTTTGAGAGAAGTTCAGATCGGGGCGAATGAGGCTGCGCGCGTTGGGCGCAGCTATAGCTGGTCTTTCAAGCGGGATGGCGCGGGCTGGGCGCTTGTTGTGCCCTTAACAGATGCGGTGCAAAAGCAGATGTGCAGTCTTGAGCGCCAAGAGGCCGCCTTGGGGCTGCCTTTTTTGCTGAGGCTGTATCCTTTTACTCTTGTGAAACAGAAGGGGCGCGCGTGCTTGGCTGTTTGGGACACTATGATCAGACAGGCTGATCAAGGGCAGAGCTTTTTTGAGGGTAAGAATCTGACACCACCTGTTGCCAAAGTGAGTGAGCACTTCACAAGCTTTGGGGCAGATCTGGGCTTGGCATCGCGCCTAGCAGGAGCCTTGGAGGCGGCGGGCCTACTTGCTCCAGCAGCGCAGAGCCAGCTTGGTTACTATGAGATCGATGAAGCCATACTTATGTCTTTACCTGACCAAACGATTGTAAATCTCCACAAAATCGGGGCACTTGGGTTAGCTTATTCGCAACTTTTTTCGTTGCACAGTAAGGCTGTTGCAAAGTCACAAAGCACGCAAGCTGTGCGCCCCGAGGCTTTTGGTCATAGCGACGGTTTTTTGTCGTCGATTGCGCGAGATATCGAGGCAGATATCCCCGCCTTAGAAGTTGATTTTGAGGGTTAAACCATCATGAAACGTGCGGCACTTATTTGCCTTTTGGCAATGGCTGGCTGTGAGGCAGGTCAAAGTGGGGGCGAGGCGCGCCTTGCACTCGGCTCAGAAACGCTGCCTAAAACACGCGGAGACGGTGACACAAGCGGTGCTGCTGTTGGAGCGCGGACAGACCGCTCGCTTGCGCAAACGAGCTTTGCCGCCTTGATTCAGCAAGGCGTCACAACAGGACCGCTCTCAAAGGCAGCTGGGTCTGCTATCCTTGATGCAAGCGCGCAAATAGAAATTGAGAAAAGCGCTTTGCGGCCCCAGATCAGCGCCGAGGGGTCAGTTATCTCTAGTGGCACATCTGTGCCTGTATTACGCCTCAACCAGATTATATATGATGGGGGGCGCACAGAAGCGCGTGTAGCTTTACGACAAACCGAAGCCGAGCGCGTCTATCAGTCTGAAGTGGCAAGCTTGAGTGCGCGGACTTTTCAGGCCGTTGAAACTGTTATTGATTTTGAGCGGGATAAAGCCCTGCTTTCGCAAGCCAAGCAAAATGCGGCTCAGATTGAGGGGCTTGTCGTGCTGATTGAACAGCGTTTTGATGCAGGGGCCGGCTCAATAGCAGATGTGCTTTCAGCCAAGGGCCGTTTGTCAAATGCACAGTCAGACGTTGCGCAAGCGATCACCAATTTAGCCTCGTCAAAAGCCGTTTGGGTCGAGGTATTTGGAGGGCCGCCCAAGCAAAGCTTGAGCATTCCAACTGCGCCACAGCTGCGCCTGACCGATGAGGGATTTGCCCTTCAAAACAGTCCGAGACTCCGTGAGCTTGCGCTTGTTCTTGAGACGCGCGAGCAAGAACTTGGCTTGAGTGCGCGCGCGCGCGTCCCGACGGTCTCTGCAATTTTGGAGACTGATTTTAATCAGGGAACCTTCTCTAACGGAGTGCAAGCACGGCTTGGTGTGAACTTTCCGATTTATAGAGGGGGGCTGGAGAATGCTTCAGAAGCCAGTGCAAAGGCGCGGCGGGATCAGGCATTGGCGGCCTTTGATAGCTTAAAACGTGAGCTGACGCGCAGTTTGAGCCAGGCAAGGGCGGAGACAGACTCTATTCAGACACGGCTCTCCGCCACAAAGCGGGCTGTGGCGCTCAATGAGCAGGCTTTGGTGACATCAAAAGGCCAGTTTGAGCTGGGAAAAGGGAATTTTACACAAATTGTCGAGGCCGTGCGTGAGCTCGACGTGGCCCAAGAGCGCTATATCCGTCAAAAGAGCGAGGCTCGCCGCGCCGAGTATGCCATTTTGGCAGTGACGGGTGATATTTTGGATGCTCTCGGTATTTTGGCCCCGCTGCGACCCGTTGGGCTTGATGATAGTAAAGAGCAAGGGTGAGGCATTATTATGATGCAAAACACCCTGCAGAAAAGCCTGATCTTTTTAACGGAAAAGCTTGAGCATAAGTTAAGCCAAGCTGATTTATTACGCGTGTTCCACGGGGAAACGGAAGCTTACGGTGTTGAAGACGCCGTTCATGCGCTGGTGGCAGCAGGTTTTTCCGCAGAGTTTGGTACGGGTAATCCAACACAGCTTGATCCTGTTCTATTTCCGCTTATTTGCCTAAATGCGCAGGGGGCCGCCTTTGTTGTCCTGTCTAAGAGTGACGCTGGCGCCTTTAGGGTGGTTGATTTTGCAGAGGGGCCTAAAGAGCAGATTTGGCAAAGCGGTGACGCTCGGCTTGAGGCCGCGTCCTATGTGCTGCGCGTGAGTCGAAACCGGCAATGGCAGGCAGGCAAAACGCCCGAAAACGGACATTGGTTTTGGGGGGCGTTCCAAGGCCTGCGAAGTGTATATTTTCAGATTATTCTCGCGGCGGCTGTGGCAAATGTGCTGGGGCTGACCTCCTCTCTTTTTACGATGGTTGTTTATGACAGGGTTTTGCCGAATGAGGCGATTGACAGCCTTCTTGCGTTGACCTTTGGCGTTGGATTTGCGCTTGGATTTGATTTCCTTATCAAGTCCTTGCGGATCAGATTTATTGATGCGGCGGGTAAATATGCCGACGAGAAAATGGCAGAACGGCTGTTCAATCATCTCTTGGCTTTAAAGATGCGCGCTCGCACTGGCTCCAACGGGCAGATGGCCTCGATCATGCGCGATTTTGAGGTTGTGCGCGAGTTTTTCACTTCGGCGTCGTTGACAGCTTTGGTTGATTTCCCGTTTCTGGCGCTGTTTGTCACTGTGATTTACATGATCGGTGGGCCGCTGGCGATTGTGCCTTTGGTGGCTGTTCCTGTTGTGTTGATCGCGGGGCTGATTGTTCAGCCTTTTTTGCGCAAATATGCCGCAGAAGCGAGCAGTGATGGGCAGACGAAACAATCAATTTTAATGGAAACCCTCTCGGGTATGGAAACGCTCAAGACGACAGGTGCGGAACCCGTGATGCGAGCGAGGTGGCGTGCGGCTGTTAAAAACCAATCGGAAAGTGGCGGTAAGGGACGGCTTCTGGCGCAGGGTACAGTGAATTTTACCCAGCTTGTGCAGCAAGTTGCTCAGATCGGGATTGTGTTTTACGGTGTCTTTCTGATCCGCGATGGTGTCGTCTCTATGGGTGCACTGATCGCCTGTGTGATTTTGACGGGCAAAACACTCGCGCCTTTGGGGCAGATTTCACAGATATTAACGCGTCTCAATCAATCGATCGTCGCCTATCGCCAGATTGACCAGATGATGAAGTTAGAAGGCGAGCGCAAGACGGGGCGTCGCTATTTGAGCCGCGATCGTATTGAGGGCCATGTGGCGTTTCAGAATGTGAGTTTTGCCTATGATCCTGAGCTCGGGTCTGTGCTGAACGGGCTTAACCTGGAGATCAAGCCGGGTGAAAAAGTTGCCATCATGGGGCCTGTCGGGTCTGGAAAAAGCACATTGGCGCGGCTGATCCTTGGGCTTTTTGAGCCAGATGACGGCGCTGTCATGCTAGACGGTCTTGATGCGAGGGCGGTTGATCCTGCGGACCGGACGCGCAACATCGGGGCTGTTTTGCAAGAGTGCTGGCTTTTTTCGGGCACGCTGCGCGACAATATCGTGGCGGGACGATTTGGCGTAAGTGATGACGAGGTGGCCGAAAAGGCCAAGCTCTCTTTGGCGGCAGCTATGGCAGCGCGCCATCCACACGGATTTGACATGGCGGTGCGCGAGGGGGGGATGGGCGTTTCTGGCGGGCAGCGACAAGCCATCGCAATTGCACGCAGTTTGATTGGCGATCCGCCCACATTGATCATGGATGAGCCAACCTCAAGCATGGATGTGCAAACAGAAGCCAGGGTTATTGAAAATATAAAGTCCTGGGCCACTGACCAGCGGACCTTAATTGTTGTGACGCATCGCACCAGCCTGTTGGCGTTGGTGGATCGGGTGATTGTTTTGAAAGATGGAAAAGTCAGCTTTGATGGCAACAAAAGCGAAATGATGGCGCGTGCACGCCGCCCAGAGAACAAAGAAGCGCTCGCCAATGTCTAATGCTGAATTTGATAGAATTGCCCGAGACCTGCGAGGCCGCTCAGGCCGGACTGGGACCTATCTTTTGTTTGCGGTGGGTTTGGTTTTGATGAGTGTGGGCTATTGGGCGCATCTCACGGAGATAGACGATGTGACACGTGCTGACGCGCGCGTTGTTCCGAGCCAATTGGTGCAGGTCGTGCAAGCTGCTGAAACCGGCACAATCACCGAGATTGGTGTGAAGGTGGGCGATATTGTAGAGCCGGGTGATGTAATTATGCGGCTTGATCCGACCTTGCTGCACTCTGAGTTGAATACAGCACAGGCGGATGCTGCTGCGCTTTTCATCCGTCAGAACCGTTTGAAGTCACAGATTTCAGGCACTGATTTCAATATGATAACAGAGCCTGAGACACAGGATATTTTGGATGCGGAACACCAACTGTTTTTGTCTCTTCAAGAGCAGTTGTTTGCGGATCTACTGGTTTTGGAAGCGCGGCGCGACATCAAGATGGCTGAGATTAAGGGCGCTGAAGTGGGGCGCGACGTTGCAGAAGAAAACATTGCGCTCTTGCTGGAGGAAATAAAGGTTGTAGAACCTCTTGTTGAAAAGCGGATTGAGAGCCCGCTTGCTCTTATTTCGTTGCGGCGCCAATTTGCTGAGCTGAACGGGCGCCTCAGAGAGACGGAAACGCAAATTGTTATGGCGCAAACCGCTGTAACAGAAATTGAAAGTCAGATTGTTGCGCGCAAGCGAGACCAGCTCACCAAAGCGCATCAGGAATTGACCGAGGTTCATGCGCGTTTGGCATCGCTTGAAACACGCATTCCGGCTTTGCAAACACGCTTGAAACGCGCAGAGATACGCAGCCCGACACGCGGGATTGTAAACCAGGTATTATTTGCCACCCTAGGGGGAGTTGCCCAGCAGGGCCAGACTGTCGCAGAGATCGTTCCTTTTGGCGATACGGTGACTGTGGAGGCTTTTGTAGACCCTGCGGATATTGCCTTTATCCGCCCGAACCAAGAGGTGAAGGTGCGTATTACGGCCTATGATGCGTCGCGCTATGGCGCTCTGGATGGAGCTGTAACACGTATTGGGGCGGACACTGTGGAGGCCCCTGACGGGGAGCGCAGCGTATATGTGGTTGAAATAAGGTTGCAAGGAACGCTGACGGACGCGGATGGAGTGGAGCTTGAGATTATTCCCGGCATGATTGCTCAGGTGGATATGCTATCACAGAAGAAGACTGTGCTGGCTTATTTGACACAACCGGTGGTGCGCATCAAAGACCGAGCCTTTCGCGACTGAGGCTGCCCCGTTTACGTTTCGGACATGATGGCCTAAACGGACGTTTGAGCCGAACCACTTGGGAAGGTCGGCGCAGAGCCTCGGGTGCCTGATGATGCAAAAAAGTAAAAATATCAATGTCAAAGCAAAGCCTGTGACCCAAGCTGCGCGACTCTCCGTTGCGCCTATGATGGATTGGACGGACAGGCATTGTCGTTTTCTGCATCGGCTCCTCTCGCGGGAGACTTTGCTTTATACTGAGATGGTCACGTCACCCGCTTTGGTGCGGGGGCGGGCGTTTCATTTGCTGGCGCATAGCCCTGCGGAGCACCCTGTCGCTTTGCAGTTGGGTGGCTCTGACCCTGTAGAGCTTGCTGAAGCGGCGCGGATTGGGGCTGCGGCAGGGTATGACGAGATCAACCTCAATGTCGGCTGCCCGTCTGATCGGGTCCAGTCAGGGACCTTTGGAGCGGTGTTGATGCGTCAGCCTGAGCTTGTGGCGGAGTGTTGCGCGGCTATGCAGGCTGTTGTGGAGGTGCCGGTGACGGTCAAGTGCCGCATCGGTGTTGATGATCAAGAGCCAAAAGAGGTCTTGCCAGCCTTTCTGGAGACTGTGTCTGGCGCGGGTGTCAGTCGGTTTAGTATTCATGCGCGTAAGGCTTGGCTTAAGGGGCTTTCGCCCAAAGAAAATCGCGATATCCCGCCACTTGATTATCCTCTTGTCTATGAAATGAAACAGAATTTTCAGCATCTACATCTTTCTTTGAATGGTGGTGTGACGAGTTTGAAAGAAGCGGTGGCGCATCTTGAAATGGGGATGGATGGCGTCATGATTGGGCGCTCTGCCTACCACCAGCCTTGGGATATTCTGGGCGATGCCGATGCCCTTATTTTTGCCAAGCAAAACCCTTTTGCCGATCCTGTTGAGGGCGTCGAAGCGATGTTGCCTTATGTTGAGGAGCATTTGAGCGAAGGGGGCAAGCTTGGCCAGATCAGCAAGCATATGCTTGGTCTCTTTGCGGGACAGCCTGGGGCGCGGCTTTGGAGGCGGGTGCTCTCGGAAGGGGCGCACAAAGAGGGCGCTGGCGTGGCTTTGATCAAAGAAGCGCTGGACGCGGTGCGCGTGGCGCGCGAGGGTGCGCTTGAGGCGCAAAAATAGGGACGGAATGATGCCAGAAACAGGTTTGTTACTTCAGATGCTGGTGATGCTGTTGGCCATCGGGGCCTTTGCAGGGGTGCTCGCAGGGCTCTTGGGTGTGGGTGGTGGTATCATCCTTGTGCCAGCGTTTTTCTATGCATTTCAGGTGCTTGGGTATGATGGGCCGCAGCTAATGCAGGTCTGCTTGGCCACATCTCTTGCGACGATTGTCGTCACCTCGGTGCGCTCGGTTCTGAGCCACAATAAGAAGGGTGCTGTGGATTGGGAGATCTTGCGCTCTTGGGCCATCGGGATTGGTATCGGGGCCGTCTTCGGGATGCTGCTTGCCTCATCATTGCGCTCAATAACGTTGCAGGCGATTTTCGGCTGCCTTGGTGTTGTGATTGGGCTTTACATGGGCTTTGGGCGCAGCGAGTGGCGTCTCGGGCAGGAGATGCCGAAGGGGCTAAAACGTGCGGTGCTTTCGCCAACGGTTGGGTTTCTTTCGGTGTTGATGGGCATTGGCGGAGGCAGTTTTGGGGTTCCGTTGATGAGCTTGTTCAATGTGCCTATTCACCGTGCTGTGGCGACGGCGGCGGGCTTTGGCGTGATTATCGCTGTGCCTGCGGTCATTGGCTTTCTCTTTGTCAGCATTGATGGCGCGCCGCCTTATACAGTGGGCGCTGTGAACCTTGTTGCCTTTGCGGTGATCGTGTCGATGACAATGATAACCGCGCCTTACGGGGTGAAGCTTGCACATGCGATGGACCCAAAGCCGCTCAAGCGTGTGTTTGCTGTCTTTTTAACCTTGGTTGCCTTGAACATGCTTCGTAAGGCACTGGGATATTGAGAGAATACCTTGAAAGAGGTTGGTTGAATTTTCCACATGATGACCGACTTCTGAACTGGGTCGGATCTGTGTCTGCGCCTGCTTGGACCGCTGTTGATGCCCCTGAAAATGCTCATTGGCATCAATGCGAGGGCACCTGGTTTGTCGGGGTAGACGCTTTGCCCAGCAATGGCATGGGCGCCGTTGAGGCCGGCATGGTGCTTGGCGGGACGGCCTATGAGTTTGCGACACATCTGTTTGGCTCCTTGGCGCTGCATCCTGCGCAGCTTTCGGTGATCTATCCTGGTTACCCTAAGCCTCGCGTGGGAGAGAGCGAAGCGGCGGGTCGATATCGGGCCAAACGCGATGCGGCGCATTTGGATGGGTTGAAAATGGAGCTGCCTGAGCGGCAGAGGCGGATGGGGGAGTATCATGCGTGGGTGCTGGGGGTTCCGTTAAGCGAGAGTGCGGCGAGCCCTTTGGTTGTCTGGGAGGGGAGCCACCTCAAGCTTGCGGCGATGTTGAGGGCGGCCTTTGAGGGCGTGCCTGAGGCCGAGTGGCATAGGGTTGATCTTACTGCGGCCTACACAGCGGTCCGCTCGGAGATTTTTGAGACATGTCAGAGGGTTGAGGTGCGTGCAGCCGTTGGTGAGGCCTATCTTGTGCACCGTTTTGCTCTGCATGGTGTTGCGCCTTGGAGCGGGGCTGAAACCGCGCCGCGCATGATTGCCTATTTCCGTCCAGAGCTGACCGATCGGCGGCGCTGGCTGGAAGCGGATTAAGCCGACCCTAAGGCTGCGTGCCATATGGTTAAGGCGCTCAAAACACGCTGATTCTAGGGGGGTGATATGCGTGCACAACGCGTGCACACCCCGTGCACCGCCCTTAGCGGTAAATGTTAAGCAAAATTAACTTAATGCGGCGCACGGTGCGGCTGCAAATTTCGGATATTGAAGGCAACAAGAGGCGGTGAGCAGGCTGCGACGCATGCGGTTGTCCTGTCGTGTTCAGCGGTTGAGACGGGCGGCGCGGCCACCGCGGCGGCCTGTGGGGGCCGCTTCGCGGGCTGGAAGTT
Source organism: Lentibacter algarum (assembly GCF_040580765.1). Taxonomy (GTDB): domain Bacteria; phylum Pseudomonadota; class Alphaproteobacteria; order Rhodobacterales; family Rhodobacteraceae; genus Lentibacter; species Lentibacter algarum. Next base: position 973,455 of record NZ_CP158687.1, read on the forward strand.
CGGCCATGATGGCGCGGCGCTCTTCGGGAGACATGCGCGACCAACGTCCAATCTCGTCAATCGAACGAGCGCAGCCTGTGCAGAGCCGCGTTTCGGGGTGCACCACACAGATCTGGATGCAGGGGCTGTCGATCTCGGCGCGTTGCCAGACTTTGGAGTTTTCGCTCATATCACTCTGCCTTCATATGCCCGAGACGGTCGAGCAGCCCTTGAAGGATATAGGAGGCAGCGACATGGTCGATCACCTCTGCGCGACGTTTTCGGGTCGTATCCGCCTCAAGCAGGGCTTTTTCTGCGGCAACCGTGGAGAGACGCTCATCCCAATAGGTGATCGGAAGGTCCGTCATGCGCGTGAGGGAGCGGGCAAAAGCGCGGGTCGATTGACAGCGCGCGCCTTCAGTTCCGTCCATGTTGCGCGGCAGACCGAGCACGAGCCCAGCGATGTTGCGCTCGGTGGCCACGGCGAGCATGGCCGTGGCGTCGGGGGTGAACTTTTTGCGGCGGATGGTTTCCAGCGGGCTTGCAGAGCTTCGGAAGGTATCAGACACGGCAAGGCCGATGGTCTTGTCGCCAAGATCAAGGCCCATGAGCGCCCCGTAAGCGGGCAGGGCGGCAACAAACTCTTGGGGGGTTTCGCAGATCACTGGTCGACCCCTGCGCGCGCCGCACCGCGACGGACCGTTTCAAGGGCGTCAGGCGTGTCTGCAAAGCGCTGTTGTGCCTCTAGCCAGATCGCGCGGGCGCGGCCCTCATCGCCCAAAGAGCCATAGGCGCTGATCAGGCGCGCCCATTCTTCGGGGGTTCCGCCTTCTGTGGCGAGGCGGTCATTGAGGCGCTGGACCATGCTTTGGACCATTTCTTGGCGCTCTTCTGGCGTCATTTCGCCTGCGTTCTCAATGTCTTGAACCGTTGGTCCAGGCATGTCTGTTGCCATTTCGCTCGGTGCGGGCTGGGTGTACTCGACGCCTGCGAGCCAAGCGATATCATCAATGCTTTGGCGGATCGGGGCGATCCATGGAGCCTCTTCGGGGCCTTCGTTGAGCAGCTGTGACCAGAGACCAAAGGCGCGGTCGGGGCGGTCGTTTTGGAGCCACATCTGACCAAGGAAGTAGCGCGCGACGGGGTCTGTACGGTCCGCGCGCAGGGCGCGGCGCAATGCGGCCTCGGCTTCGGGAGAGACGTAGCCATCCGCTTCTGTGATATACATTTGCGCCATGGTCACGAAGTCACTTGCGCCCACTGCCTCGCCTTTGAGGCGGATAACAGCACTTTGAGCGGCACGCGCAGCGGCGTAGTTGCCAAGGCGGGCTTCACTCTGGGCCAGGAACTGCTGGCCTTGAAGCTCGTCTGGACGGCTCGCCACGGCTTCGCGCAGGCGCTCAACCAGTTCAAGATAGCCCGCCTCTTGTTGCGGGGCGTTGCGCACTGGCAGGCGGGCAAGAAAGGCCTCGTGGCTGCTGCGGCTGCTGTACAGGTCTTGGGAGGCTTGCAGGCGCGCCTTGTGAGGCAGATCGCCAAGGCCAGGCGTGCCAAGCTGTGTGTAGATGGCAACGCCACCCCCTGTGAGGATGAGGGCGATTGTAGCGGCGATGACGATGGTCAGGGCGCGCGGCTGCTGGCTTGAGACATCGGCAATGGCCAGCTGGGCATCGGCGGCCAGAACACGGCGGCCCACTTCGGTGCGGATGCGCTCGGCATCGGCCTCATTGATCACGCCGCGGGCAAGATCACGTTCCACTTCTTTGAGCTGGTCGCGGTAAATGCGCAGGTCATAGGCGGCGGGGTGCTCGGCTTCGGCGCGACGGGTGAGCAGCGCGAGGGCGAAGAGAGCGGCGATGAGCAGGGCCAGAGCGGCGGAGATTATCCAGAATAACATGAGCGGTATTTAGGGCGGCGGGGGGCGACTGGGAAGGGGAAATCGGATGCGCGCGCGATGATGTCGCAATTGTGAGGGATTGTGGCGCAATGCTGGGTGGATGCGGAGCGCTTTTGGGGCAGACAGGATGCAAGCATCTAACACGATTGGATTCGAGCCATGAGACGGTATTCTGCATTTGCTGTGGCACGCGAGGCTGCGCGCTTTCATACAGGTTGGGAGCGCGCGTGGCGTTCACCGCAGCCCAAGAAAAAATACGATGTGATCATCGTGGGCGCGGGCGGCCATGGGCTGGCCACGGCTTTCTATCTTGGCAAGAACTTTGGGATCACCAATGTGGCGATCATCGAGAAGGGCTGGCTTGGCGGCGGCAACACAGGCCGCAACACCACGATCATTCGTTCCAATTATCTGCAGGACCCATCAGCGGCGCTTTATGAAAAGGCGCGTTCCCTGTATGAAACGATGTCTCAGGATCTGAACTACAACGTCATGTTCTCCCCTAGAGGCGTGATCATGCTGGCGCAGACCGAGCATGAGGTGCGCGGCTACAAGCGTACGGCGCATGCCAATATGTTGCAGGGCGTTGAGACACGCTTCATCGGGCCAGAAGAAGTGAAAAAGCTGGTGCCGATCATTTCGCTCGAGGGGCCACGCTATCCTGTCCTTGGTGGCTTGTATCAGGCGCGCGGCGGCACAGGGCGGCACGATGCTGTGGCTTGGGGTTATGCGCGGGCCTGCTCGGATATGGGCATGGATATCATCCAGCAGTGCGAAGTGACGGGTGTGCGCTCATCGGGCGGCAAAGTCACGGGTGTGGACACCACGAAGGGTGCGATTGATTGCGACAAGCTTGGCCTTGTTGTTGCGGGGAACTCGGGCGCGCTGGCGAATATGGCGGGCTTCAGGCTTCCGATGGAATCTGTTGCGCTTCAGGCGCTTGTGTCTGAGCCGATCAAGCCATGCATGGATGTGGTTGTTATGGCCAACACGGTGCACGGCTATATGAGCCAGTCCGACAAGGGCGAGATGGTCATTGGCGGCGGCACGGACGGGTTTAACAACTATACACAGCGCGGCTCGTTCCATCATATCGAGGAGACGGTGCGCGCGCTTGTGGAGACCTTCCCGATGGTTTCGCGTCTGAAGATGCTGCGCCAGTGGGGCGGGATTGTGGACGTCACTGGCGACCGCTCACCCGTGATAGGCAAGACGCCGCTGGGCAACTGCTTTATCAACGCGGGCTGGGGCACGGGGGGCTTTAAGGCCATTCCGGGCGGCGGCTGGGCGACTGCGGAGCTGATTGCCAAGGGCGAGCCTGGGCCGCTGTCTGCGGAGTTTGGTATGGAGCGCTTTATTGAAGGCCGCTTTATTGATGAATCTGTTGCCGCTGGCGTGGCACATTAAGGAGGATATGAGATGCTTATCCTTGAATGCCCCTATTGCGGGATCAAAGGCGAAGAGACGGAGTTTCACGCGGGAGGCGAGGCGCATTTGAAGCGTTTTGGGCCTGGCTCGTCAGATGAAGACTTCGAGACATATTTGTTTATGCGCGAAAACCCCAAGGGGGTGCATCTGGAGCGCTGGCGCCATGCAAACGGCTGTGGCAAGTGGTTTCACGCGGCGCGCTGCACGATGACGCTCGAAGTGTTTGGGACGTATAGCGCTCAGTCGTTTGAGCCGCCCAAAGAGATTAAAGACATCCTGACGGCCAAGCGCCCGGGATGGAGCTGGAGGAACTTCAAATGAGCACACGTCTCACGCACGGCGGACGCCGTATTGACCGCTCAAAGCCTGTTACTTTTTCCTTCAATGGCAAGAGCCTGAAGGGCTTTCAGGGCGACACGCTGGCCTCAGCGCTTCTGGCCAATGACCAGATGATGATGGGCCGTTCGTTCAAGTATCACCGCCCACGCGGTGTTGTGGCGTCGGGCGCGGAAGAGCCGAACGCTTTGATGAACATGGGTGAGGGCGGCAAGTTTGAGCCCAACCAACGGGCCACGACCACGGAAGTCTTTGATGGGCTGGCCGCCAAATCCCAGAACCACTGGCCAAACCTTGAGTTTGACATCGGGGTGATCAACAACTCTTTTGCACGCTTCTTGCCTGCTGGGTTTTATTACAAGACGTTCCTCTTCCCGCGGTTCGCATGGAAGCACATTTATGAGCCGTTTATCCGCCAGTCAGCGGGCCTTGGCCAAGCGCCCAAGGCACGCGATGCTGATACATATGAGCACTTCTATTTCTTTGCGGATGTCGCAGTTATCGGCGGCGGACTTGCAGGCTTGCAAGCGGCCAAGACCGCGGCTCTCTCAGGTGCGAAAGTGCTTCTCATGGAGCAAGATCCGTTTTGGGGTGGGCGCGCGGCTGTCGATGGCGGCGAACTCGATGGCGCACCTGCGGGTGAGTATGTCGCACGCCTTGTGGCCGAGCTTGAAGCTATGGAAAACGTCACGCTGCGCACGCGGATGATGGGAGCAGGGGTTTACGACCACGGCTACCTTCTCGGCTATGAGCGCCTGCGCGACCATGCGCCAGAGCTGGAAGGGCCACGCCATCGCCTTTGGAAAATCCGTGCGAGCCAGATCATCACGGCGTCTGGTGCGATTGAGCGGCCTCTCAGCTTTGCGGGCAACGACATCCCTGGTGTGATGCTGGCAGGGGCTTTGCGCGACTATATCGCCGATTATGGTGTGAGCGCGGGCGACCGTGTGGTTGTTGTCACCAACAACGACGATGCATATAAAACAGCGATGGCTGTCAAGGCGGCTGGTCTTGATGTGCCTGTGATCCTTGACGCCCGCGCAGGCGGCGGCGGAGCGGCGGCAGACGCTGCTCGTGCAGCAGGCATCCGTGTGGAAAATGGCAAGGCGATTGCCAAAGTCACTGGCGGCAAGCGCGTCAAATCTGTCAAGATTTGTGCGCAGGCTGGCGAAGGTGGTGTGCTTGAGGAGATCGCTTGCGATGCGGTGGCTATGTCAGGCGGCTGGTCTCCTGTTGTGCACCTCTGGAGCCATTGCGGCGGCAAGCTTGTTTGGGATGAGGAGCACGCTATGTTCCGCCCTGACGAGACACGGCCGCCCTTGGGCGCAACAGGCGAGGGATTTGTTATCCCTGCAGGTGCGGCCAATGGTGTGATGGATATGGGTGTGGGTCTGGCTGATGCCGACCATGCGGGGCGCAAGGCTGTTGAGGCTCTTGGGCTGACGGCCAAAGCTGTCAAGTTGCCCGATTTTGAGCAGGCGGCAGAAGCGCCGCTTGAGCCTGTCTGGATGATGCCGCAAGGTGCGGGGCCAAAGCTTCGCATGAAGGCGTGGCTGGATTATCAGAACGATGTGAAGGTGTCTGATGTGCAGCTTGCCGCGCGTGAAGGCTACGAAAGTGTCGAGCACACCAAGCGTTATACCACGCTCGGCATGGCGACGGACCAGGGCAAGCTGAGCAACATCAATGGCTTGGCTGTCTTGTCGGAAACGCTCGGACAGGCGATCCCTGAGACGGGCACAACGACGTTCCGCCCGCCTTACACGCCGATCTCGATTGGCTCTATTGCGGGGGAAGCGCGCGGAGAGGTCTTCCAGCCTTTGCGTCGCACGCCGATGCATGACTGGCATGAGGCCAATGGCGCCTATTTTGAGCCAGTGGGTCAATGGCGGCGCGCCTATACCTATCAGCGCGCTGGCGAGAGCGTGCATGAGGCGGTGAACCGTGAGATTCTAGCAACCCGCGAGAGCCTTGGTTTGCTGGATGCGTCAACACTCGGCAAGCTGATCGTTAAGGGGCCTGACGCGGGCAAGTTCCTTGATATGCTTTACACCAATATGATGAGCACACTTAAGCCTGGCAAATGCCGTTATGGGCTTATGTGCTCTGAAAACGGCTTCTTGTCTGACGATGGTGTTGTTGTGCGGCTCGATGAGGAAACCTTCCTCTGCCACACCACGACGGGGGGCGCTGAGCGCATCCATGGCCATATGGAAGAGTGGCTTCAGACCGAATGGTGGGACTGGCAGGTTTATGTGACCAATGCGACCGAGCAATGGGCGCAGATCGGTGTTGTCGGGCCGAACTCACGCAAAGTGCTTGAGACGCTTGGAGGCGTTGATGTCTCTAAGGAGGCGCTTGGCTTTATGGAGTATACTTCAGGCAAGCTGGGTGGCTTTGATGCGCGGATTTTCCGGATCTCGTTTGCGGGGGAGCTGTCTTACGAAATTGCTGTGCCTGCCTCTCAGGGGCGCGCGCTTTGGGATGCGCTTTTTGAGGCGGGAGCCGAGTTTAACGCGACCGCTTATGGCACCGAAGCGATGCACGTGATGCGGGCCGAGAAGGGCTTTATCATGATTGGCGATGAGACCGACGGAACGATCATTCCGCAGGACTTGGGCCTGTCGTGGGCAATTTCCAAGAAGAAAGAAGACTTCCTTGGTAAGCGCGCACAGGAGCGTGCCTTTATGGCTGACCCCGAGCGCTGGCAACTTGTCGGGCTTGAGACAGTTGATGGCTCGGTTATTCCTGATGGGGCTTATGCTGTCTCTGAGGGGGAAAACGCCAACGGCCAGCGCAATGTGCAGGGGCGTGTGACCTCGACATATTTCTCGCCGACTTTGGGCAAAGGCATCGCTATGGGCCTGATCCACAAGGGGCCTGAGCGCATGGGCGAGACTGTGGACTTCCCCGGAACAGACGGGAAGACCTATACCGCAAAGATTGTGAGCGCGGTTTTCTATGACCCTGAAGGGGAGAAGCAAAATGTCTGATGTGAGAAGCGCCCTTGCTGGCGCGTCCTTTGAGGGGATTGCCTCGGTAAAAGAAGCGGGCTTGCGCGGGATGATCAGCTTTCGGGGTGATCTGTCCGCGAGCAAGGTGAAGGCTGCTTTGAAGGCCGTCAGTGGCGTTGATATGCCTGGCCAGCGCGGCTGTGTTGTCAACGGCCAGAGCGGTCTGGCGTGGATGAGCCCTGACGAAGTGCTTGTTATGGTCCCTCATGACGAGGCGGATGGCGCTGTCGAAAAGCTGAACAAAGCGCTGAAAGGCCAGCACTTTATGGCCGAGAATGTCTCCGATGCACGGGCTGTCTTTACGGTTTCGGGCAAGCATGCGCGTGAAGTGATCGCCAAGCTGGCCCCTGTGGACATGAGCGGCTTTCAGGCGGGCGAAATCCGCCGTACGCGGATTGCTCAAGTGGCGGCAGCTTTTTGGATGCATGAGGCTGACGCGCTGACTGTGGTCTGCTTCCGCTCGGGTGCGGAGTATATGTTTGGCACGCTCAAAATGGCCGCGCAGACGGGCAGCGAAGTCGGCGTTTACTAAAGCGTCACGGTGCTCAAAATTTACACAGGGCCCTCGCGGGATGCGGGGGCCTTTTGCTTGTCCTGCACAAGAGAGGCTTTTCTTAACTGAAATCCCGTATTACCTATGCGGCTATGAAACATGAAACGCCCAAGCGCCGCCCCGTTGTGGGGATCATCGGCAACCAGCATTTGATCAACGAAACCTACCTCACCCATGGGGGCGGGGTCATCAACACCGAGGCCGTGGCGCAGGTGGCGGGTTGTTTGCCGATGCTGATCGCTGCGGACCCGCGATTTGTTTCTGTTGAAGAGTTGATGGAGGTCTGCGACGGCTTTCTGCTCACGGGCGGGCGGCCCAATGTGCACCCTGAGGAATACGGCGAGGCCGAGACAGAGGCGCATGGCGAGTTTGACCGCGCGCGCGACGCGATTGTTCTACCTCTCGTGCGCGCCTGTGCGGAACGTGGCCAGCCGTTTTTTGGCATTTGCCGTGGCTTTCAGGAAGTGGCAGTGGCCTTTGGGTCAACGCTTCACCCCGAAATCCGTGATCTGCCTGGCCGCGACAATCACCGGATGCCGCCAGATGGAACTCTGGAGGAAAAATTCGAGCTGCGCCACGAGGTCCGCTTTGAGACCGGTGGGCGCTTTCACAGGCTTGTCGGCGCGGAGGCCGTGATGACCAATACGCTTCATGGCCAAGGTATTTGCAAGGCAGGTCCGCGGGTTGTGATTGAAGGCTATGCCCATGATGGCACGCCCGAGGCGATTTATATCAAAGACGCCAAGGGCTTTACGATGTCTGTGCAATGGCACCCTGAGTGGAACGCGGCCAACGACCCTGTGTCGCGCCCACTCTTTGAGGCTTTCGGCGCAGCCACACATGAGTGGGCCGAAGCCAAAGCTGCGAAACCACAGCTTTCCTCAGCATAACCTCTTATTTTTTATAGATATATTCCGCTGGTCCCGCGCAACAAGTTCTCTCTATCGGTCTAGGCGTTTGCTCTGCAAACAGCTTGGTGGGCTGGGGGCAAAGCCCCCAGATGGTCGGATTTTGCGAAGCAAAATTCGATATCAAGTGACAGCCGCGCGGGCGTGGTACTCAGGTTTGTCCCATAGTTTGCCCGTCATCACCTCCTCGATCACATCACAGGCGCGCAGAACATCGACCTCGTCGATGAAGAGTGGCGTAAAGCCAAAGCGCATGATGTCTGGCGCGCGGAAGTCGCCGATGACGCCGCGCGCAATCAGGGCTTGCATGGCGGCATAACCCTGTTCGAAACTGAAGGAAATCTGGCTGCCACGCGCCGCCGCATCGCGTGGGGAGGCCAACGTGAGCATTGGGCAGCGCCGCTCAACCTCTTCCAAAAAGAGTTGCGTCAGCTCTTGGGAGCGGGTGCGCAGATCACTCATATCCACGGTCGCCCAAGCGTCGAGGGCGGCCTCAAGGCTCGCCAGAGCAAGGATCGGGGGCGTTCCGACACGCATCCGCTCAATACCTGCGCCTGCGCGATAGGACAGGTCAAAGGCAAAGGGGGCATCATGGCCAAGCCAGCCTGAAAGTGCAGGACGGACCAGATTGGCGTGCTGGGGGGCAACATAAATAAAGGCTGGCGCGCCAGGGCCGCCGTTGAGGTATTTATAGGTGCAGCCAACGGCAAAGTCGGCACGCGCCTCTGAAAGTTTCCCGTCTGTTGCACCTGCGGTATGGGCCAGATCCCAGATTGTGAGTGCGCCGACGCTATGCGCCTTGGCGGTGAGGGCTTTCATGTCATGCAGGCGGCCTGTGCGGTAGTCGACTTCTGTGATCAGGGTTACGGCGACGTCCTCGGTGATGTTTTCCTCAACCTCTTCAGGCGCGACGATGCGCAGTTCGTGGCCTTGGCCGAGAGATTTGATGAGGCCTTCGGCCATGTAGAGATCAGAGGGGAAGTTGCCGCTGTCTGAGAGGATCACGCGGCGTTCTGGGCGCAGCTCAAGGGCGGAGGCCAGTGCCTGATAGACCTTGATGGAGAGCGTATCGCCCATGACGACATGGCCAGCCTCGGCCCCGATCAGCTTTGCCACGCGGTCGCCGACTTCGGTGGCTTTGGCCATCCAGCCTGCCTTATTCCAGCCCGTGATGAGCATTTCGCCCCATTCTTCTGTCATGGCTTTGGCCACGCGCGCAGGCGCTGCCTTGGGCAGGGGGCCGAGTGAGTTGCCATCCAGATAAATCATCCCGTCGGGAATGTGGAACATGGCTTTGGTGGCGGCGAAGTCGGTCATGATATGTCCTTTGGCGCGGGGGCATGGTATTGGGATGGTACACCTTACGTGGTGTTGCGCGGAGGGCAAGGCAGATAGGCATTAGAAATGCGTTAGACATTCACTCGCATGAATGTGTATGCTGCGCCGAACCGAGGAGGAGGGGGTAAACATGGTACGAATTTCAAGATGGATCGTGACGGGTGCTTTGGCCGCTATGATTGCGGGCGCGGTGGCTGCGAGCGAAGATATTGCTGATCAGTATCCACAGAGCGAGCTATACGCCAAGCCTGTTGAATTTATCCCTCATGTTTTCACTGCGATTGGGGCCACGGCCCCGCCGACTTATGAAAACTCAGGTCATAACAACAACTTGAGCTTTGTTGTGACGTCTGAGGGCGTTGTTGTTGTCAATGGTGGCGCCTCGGCGCGGCTGGCGGCGGCGCTGCATGATGAGATCAAAGCGGTGACTGATTTGCCTGTCAAACTTGTGATCAACGAAAACGGACAAGGCCATGCCTTTCTCGGCAATTCCTACTGGGCGGATCAGGGTGTTGATATTCTCGCCCATGAAGATGCGATTCACGAGGTTGAGGAGAACGGGCATTTTATCCTTGAGGGGATGAAGCGCTACAACCGTGACAAGGCCGAGGGCACGCGAACTGTCGCAGCGAACCTGAGCTTTTCGGACCGCTACGATTATGAGCTTGGTGGCGTTAAATTTGAGATATTACATCTCGGTCCGGCCCATGGGCCAGGCGATACGCAGGTCTGGATACCTGAGTGGAGTATGATGATTGCGGGGGATATTGCCTTTCACGAGCGGATGCCGCCTTTGTTTGCCGATACCTGCTCAAAATGTTGGGTTGAGACGTTTGAAGAGAAGTTTATCCCGCTCGCGCCGACCTATGTGATTCCGGGCCATGGGCATCCGACCAATCTGGCCGTGGTGACGCGTGGTACGGTCGATTATCTCAAGGATCTGCGCGAGAAGATCGGTGCGCATATTGAGGAGGGCGGAGACCTTGGTGGCGCCTATTACGTGGACCAGTCCCCATGGGAGCATCTGGACACATTTGAAGAGCTCGCCACGAAGAATGCGGGCCGTGTCTTTGAGGAAATGGAATGGGAATGAGCTTTAAAGCTACACTTTTGGCACTGTCTATGGTTGCGGCGCCCGCTTTTGCGGATCAGGACGCTGTTGCTGAGGCTGTGCAAGGGTATATGGACTTTGCCACTTATGAGCAGGGTATCATCCTCCCCCAGCAGATTGATGCAGATGTGTTTGCGGCGGCGGTTTTTGTCGACACGCGCGATGCGGAGCAGTTTGCGGCGGGTCATATCGAGGGCGCTGTCAACATCGAGTGGCGTGAGGTGCCTGCGCGTCTTGAAGAGTTGCCCGAGACGGGCATGGTGATTTTCTATTGCAACACGGGTACGCTCAGTGCGCAGGCGACGTTTGCGGCGCGGCTCTTGGGGCATGAAAATGTGGTTGTTTTGCAGTCGGGCTACACTGGCTGGCAGGAAACGGCGGCTTATAAACCGTGATACATTGGGTTGATCTCCCGCCTGTTTGGCTTGTTGGTTTTATCGCGCTTGCGTGGGTGCAGTCTGTGCTTCTGCCTGTGGGTGGGGTGCTGCCGACCGAGCCGTTTGGCTTTGCGTTGATC